>DASVRN010000252.1:0-4266 GCA_036388595.1 Chloroflexia bacterium | reverse complement strand
GGGAGACATGGTCCTGGAATTCAACGGCCTAACTACCCACCTGATTCTTCGCTGCGCTCAGAATGACAAAGGGTGGCAGTTGGTGCATCACATCGGGGTGGGGTGGCGGCATGGCCGTACACCGGGATGGGTATGAGACTTATTAGCAGGTAGAAGCTATTTGGCTGTGGCAGTCGCGGAACCTGAGATAGAAGCACCCCCGAGGCCGAGGGCTGTCCGGCGGCGTGTATCGCTGGACTGGGCTATGGCGGGGCTGATGCTGGTGCTGGCGTTTGCCTTCATGGCACCGGGCCTTCCTCCCCTGAGAGTAGCCGCCCCGATGGACTACCTGCTGCCCTTGCACCCCTGGCAGCGGTATTACCCCGAGATTGCCAGCCCCTTCATCGGTGGCGACCTGCTCTACCAGCAACTGCCCTGGCACCACTGGGCGCAGGACGAGTTCGCGGCCGGGCGCTTTCCTGTGTGGGCTTCCGGCCCGGCGGGCGGTATGCCCCTGCACGCGAATATGCAGTCCGCCGTACTTTACCCTCTGCACCTGCTGTGGATGCTCATGCCTATCGGCGTAGGCCTGGGCATCATCATGGCGCTCAAGTTGTGGCTGGCGGGACTGGGTATGTGGCTTTTCTTGCGGTCGCTTGACCTGCACCCGGCGGCCTGCGCGCTCTCCGGCATGAGCTACATGTTCTCGGCCTCTATCGTGAACTGGCTCGGCTGGCAGAACTCGGGCGTGTTGCTGCTCACCCCCTGGCTTGCCTGGACGGTCTATCTCTGGTGGCAGCGCGACATCCGCCCCGCGCTCTTTGGTATCGCCGTTATCGTGGGCTTGATGATACTGGGCGGCCACCCTGAGACACTGTTTCTCATCGGACTGGCTATCGCGGGTTGGACTCTGGGCTTGATGCTCGCCAATAGCGGCACCTGGCGGTCTCGCATGGTGCGCCTGGCGGGTACGCTGCTGGCGGTGGCGCTCGGCTTCCTCGTGGGCATGGTTCAACTGCTGCCCTTCTTCGAGGTGCTCGGTTTGACTCACCAGTTCGTTTTGCGGGCGACCGAGGACGCTACTTTTCACGCCTCCCTGCGGCTGCGGCCCGAGGAATTCTTGATCACCTGGTTCGCACCGAGGAATATGGGCTATGTCCCTGAGCGGGTACATCCTCGCTCCTTTGGCTTCACGGAAGGCATCGGCTACGCCGGGATTCTGTCTCTGATCGGGACTGGCCTTACCGTTCTGGCGGCCTTCAGGAGGGGCTTGCGGCTGTCGTTGGTGCTACCGTGGCTGTTCATAGGCATTTTCGCCCTGATTGTGACCTACGATGGCACAATTGGCAGCCTGATCCGGCAGTTGCCCGGTTTCTCGCAAAGCATCAATGTTCGCTGGGTATTGATCGTGAGCTTTACCGCCATCGTGCTGAGTGCTTTTGGCTGGGACTGGCTGGCACGTACGGTCGCCTCCCAGGACGCAGAGGGCGCAAGCTCGTGGCGGCGTTTGGCTACGGTCCAGGCAGTGACGCTGGCACTGCTGGGCTGCGGTGTCCTGACCGCCCACGCTCTGCGGATTATACCGTCGCCTGCGATGGAGACGCTGGGGCTGTGGTGGCAACTCAACAACAGCTACCGTTGGTACTGGGCGGTCTGGTCGGTGGGGCTGTTTGTAGCAATGCTGGGGCTGGTGTTCTTGTGGTTGACCTGGCGCAGGGGTCCAAGAGTGGTGCCGGTGTTGCTTGGCGTGATGCTCCTGGTCGATCTCTGGTCGGTGCTCGTACCCATAAACGGCACCGCCCCGGCGGAGCAATATTACCCGGTCACCGATTTCATACGTCAGGTGAAAACCGCCTTGCCGCCCGTGGAGCGGGTACTCATCGAAGATGACGTGCTGCCTGCGAATAGCGGCCTGGTGTTCAACATCCGGGACTGGCGCGCAGGCGACCCATTGGTTAGCCGGAGGTTCTACCGCACGACGCGGGTGCTGGCCCCCACGACGTACGAGAATCCTACCGACGCGTACAACGTCTACCTGCGAGAGCCACGCTACGAGCTAGCCCCTTTGCTGGGCATGCGCTACTTTATCACTCCCTGGGACGAAGACCCCAACGACTACGCTCTCCCCAACACACCCGACTTCACCCGCCTGGCGCGTACGGATGGCCTTGCCCTGTGGCAAGCGGAGGGGGTGCCAGGGTTCACCTACTTGAGCGATAACGTGACAGCGGCACAGGATGAGGAGCAAGCCATCAACTGGCTCAAGGAGGCTACCTGGGACACCGCACGCAGCTACTCGGCAGTAGCCGAGACGACCGCCGACAAGCTGGCCGGTATACAGCGCCGACCTGGAGTGTCGCCCGGCAACGTAGAGGTGCTTGAGTACACGTCCGGCAACATTCGCTTGAGGGTGAACGCCGACCGGATGGCGCTACTGGTGGTGAGCGAAAGCTGGTACCCAGGCTGGCATGCAACGCTTGACGGTCAGCCGGTGGAGGTACACAGGACCAACTACCTGTCTCAGGGGGTGGTGGTGCCGCAGGGCAGCCATACGATAGAAATGCGCTACCAATCCGACGCGCTGAACCTGGGGGCGGTGTTGAGCCTGCTAGGGTTGCTTGGGACGGTGGGGCTTGGGGTGTGGGCGTGGCGTTCAAGGCGGGGTGCCAAATATCAGATGGTCGCAGACCCTACAGCCGGAAGGGCTACAGCTAAAACCATCTCTTAGGTCCATCAGATTGGAAGAAACACCACCTGACTTTCCCATTCTCCTGGGGAACTGCATACTTCCAACGGCACGATTTGTTCTATCGCCTCTCCCACCGGCATTAGGCTTGGTATAACGAAGATACCAGGCATAGGCAGATTTTCTCTGACTCGGGAGTACGCCTCGGCGGGTATAGTATTGATGTCATGCGTTACCAGTATCCTGTTGTGTTCCGCAGCCCAGTCTAGAACGTGGTTATCGGCTTTGCCGCTCAGACTGACATCTGGAACGCGGACTATATCCATCGCAGGATTGCGTCTAAGCAGGCCGTTCACAATCGCGTTTCTGAGGTTTTCATCAGCTAGCAGGCGTATCATTCATCGTACCCGGTGGAGACCGATGAGCCTGCATCCGATTGCGTATCCACGATAGGTCCTGACCTGCCTCTATCTATTCTCTGAGTTCCCTGGCTTTTATTTCACGCTCTTCAATGTAACTATCGATCTCCGGGCGGTGCCGCAGGTAATAATCTATGACGTCATAGACATCGGCAAGGTCCAGGGTAGGGTAGGTCTCTACTATCTGCTCTGGTGCCACCCCCGTGTTGTGCTCACTTACGACCAGCTCTAACAGCACTCTGGTATCCCCAACCCGAATGCTGCCGGTTTCATCCATGTGTAGTGGAACTCGCTCCGCTTCTATTATCTGCACCATCTTGATACTCTACCTTCTAGAGAACTAACCGCCTAGAGAACTAACCGCACAGCCTATATACTTACAAGACCCATTATACACCCGTCATACTCGGAAGCTGACCTGCCCGAACCCTAGCAGGAGGGCCAGCGTACGATACAGTACTCTGGCCCTCCTGCTACCATCTAAACCTCGATAACCTGGGGTGTTGGCGTTTAGCAGACCCGCTTTTATGTGGCTGCCGTTTGCCTTACAGCCTCCACCGCTTTGTCGTAGTCGGGTTCGCGCATCTGGTCGGGGACGTACTCGGCGTAGGCTATCCTGTCGTCGCGGTCGATGACGAAGACGGCGCGTTGGAGCAGCCGCCATTCTTTGAGGAGCACGCCGTAGTCCTGTCCAAACTGCTCGCTCTTGTGGGCCGACAGCGACTTGTGCCCCACTCCCTCCGAGGTGTGCCATCGTGCCTGCGCGTAAGGCAGGTCCATGCTGACCGTGTAGACCACCACGCCTTCCGGCAGGTCGGCCCGCAACCTGTCCCACTTGCGCGTTTCAAGGTGGCACACAGGGGTGTCAAGCGAGTTCACCACGTTCAACAGCCGCACCTTGCCCGCCGAGTCGCCCAGGCGCACGGTGCTCATGGCCGACTCGGCGGGGTCGAAGTGTTCCAGGCTGAAATCAGGTGCCTTGTCGCCGGGCTTCAGCTTGCCACCCACGACGGTAAGCTGCTCCCCAAACTCGAATGCCTCGCCTGTGCGTTCTTCCATCAGGTATCCTCCAGGTCATATGCTAGTCGTGAGCATATCATCAGCGGCAGGGGGAGTCAAGATGGACGATGGACGATAGGAGACGGAACCGCCAAGACGCCAAGCCCGCCAAGAACCCGCCAA
>DASVRN010000251.1:0-6847 GCA_036388595.1 Chloroflexia bacterium | reverse complement strand
GGTCCGTGGCGTCGGTGAAATGACGTGGTATGTGCATTCGAGACTCCTTAAAGCCCACTGCGGGCTTGCCTTTCTTTTTTGCCTGGAGCTATCCCTGACCTTTCTAGGTTCCATATCCTTACCCTTACCCTTGCCGTTCCTGCTACCGTTATGCCTTTGCCTTGTTCGGCTTGTCGGGCTTGCCGTTCACTTCGGGTATGCCTGTGATGTTGCCCTCAGATGCGCCCTCCCCAGGCTCTGCGGCTGCCCCCTGGTCCGGGGAGCCGTACATCGCCTCGCGCATCTCCTCAAGGTCTGCGAAGTTGCGGTAGACGGAGGCGTAACGGATATACGCCACTTCGTCCAGGTCTCGCAGCTTCTGCATCACCAGCTCCCCTACCTGCGTAGAGGGCACCTCCGAAGCGCCCAGATTGAAGAGTTGTGCCTCGATGTCGTTCACCGCCGCCTCGAGTTGGTCGGCAGACACCTTGCGCTTGGTAAGGGCTAATGCCATGCCCTGGCGCAGCTTTTCCCGGCTGTACTCTTCCCGCCTGCCGTCCCGCTTGACCAGGCTCACGCCGATACGCTCGATACGCTCGAACGTGGTGAAGCGGCGCTTGCAGTGCTTGCACTGGCGGCGGCGCTTCACCACCTCGCCGTCTGCTGCCAGGCGGCTGTCGGTGACTTGCGTATCTTCGTGGTGGCAATAGGGACACTTCATGAAATCTCCATCCTGGGTGAAATAAACACTATATGTTGTGCCATGCAGAGTCTGCACCCAAGATGTTGTGCAGGATCATATTATGGCACAAGATGCGGTGAGTCAATATGGTTATGCACAACATTTGGTAGTTTGTGGAAACCCTTAGAGCCTTTTCCACAACATGTAGTAGAGTTTTACACATCCATTATACACATTATAGAACGCTTGTGCTAGGTACCACAGTTGTATCCTAGAATCAAGTCTTTTCGTGAGCGCAAAAAGAAAGCGCCCCGGTTAGGGAACGCTTTCTTTTGAGGAGGAGGGTTGTTGTCTAGAGAATTGGTCTTAGGGCCGAGCCTTGAGCCTGGTCCGCACAACCAGTTGCAATCAGCTCGTGCTTTGTAAGCTGCCCTAATCTTATCCGCAACAGGCACCCACCCTCATCGGCCATAGGCGGCATCGTCAGCCGCAACCTTTGCTCTAGCGGTCGCTAGGCCATTGGACGCACTTCCACCCTGGTTAAGGGACGGAACCGCCAAGACGCCAAGGACGCCAAGAGCGCGCCAAGAACATTAGGGTTGGACGGAAGTAGGGGAACGAAGTTCCATGCCCTTGTTGGGAGGTCATAGAGTTGCACTTGAAGGACCAAGCCCTGCCCTGTCATCCTGAGCGTAGCGAAGGATCTCAAGAAAGTGGTAGAGGGATGCTGTTGAACATTAGTGAGGACGTTGCAAAGGGTCCAGCACAGGGGTAAAGGAAACATCCTAGATCCTTCGCAACGCTCAGTACCATGCTAACGAAGGAATGTCAGCTAATAGAGACACATATGGTGCCAGGCGACGCCCCGCGATTGAAATCGGGGGCTACACTTTACCAAGTCCCACAAGGGGACTCCTCCACCCACCTACTCTCTACAGTGGCCCTCCTCCATATAGGCAGCTAGCCAGTCCCGCAGGGACTTTGCAGCGTGTAGCCCCCGATTTCAATCGCGGGGCGTCGCCTGGCACCATACGTGGCTACATGTGTCTTCCCACACGCATGTAGCCCTATTGGCTGACTTTCCTTCCTTAGCATGGTACTCAGGATGACAGGGCGGGGCTTGGTTCTGAGAGTTGATGGATTGGGGGCTATTGAAAAAGGGGCACGATCTCTCGTGCCCCTACACACATTAACCTTATACCTTGGCGCGCACTTGGCGTCCTTTGCGTCCTTGGCGGTTCCGTCTCTGTTATGCCGAAGTCTAACCTTGTTCCGGCTCCAGCAGCCCATAGTCGCCGTCGTTGCGCCTGTAGATCACCCCTACCCGCTCATCGTCGGAGTTCCAGAAGACGTAGAAGTTGTGGCCCAGCAGTTCCATATGCTCGATAGCCTCTTCCGGGTCCATCGGCTTCATCCTGAACCGCTTCACCCGCACGATAGCGCCTTCATCGTCATCTTTGCCGCCGGGCTTGCCATTGCCCCCGTATGACTCGGAGGCGGGTTTCGCGGGTGCGGCCATCTCGATCACGCTCGGCTCTTCGGTGGAGACGTTCAACGTGGCGGAGCTTCTGCCCAGGCCCTGCGCGCCCTTCTTGCGGCGGGTCATGCGGGTCTTGCGGCGCTCTAGCTGCTTGTCGATGTGGGCGAGCGCCTGGTCCACCGAGGTCAGGAGCTCGTCGTGCGCTACCTCGGAGCGGATGATATTATGTCTAGTATGCAAGGTGATCTGAGATACATACTGGAAGCGTTGCGCGTTGAGGCGGGTCGGCTGCTGCGATAGCACAACTTCGGTAGACTCCAGGTCTTCTACGTGCCGGCCGAGCCTGCTGACGTGCTTGCGGATGTGCTCTTCGTTGTTTGGCTCCAGCTTGAAGTTCTTGGACCGGATATTTATAGACATGGAAGCCTCCGTTGAAGGAAAGTGAGGAAACAAAAAAGGGCCGGACTACGGACGCACCGGCCGAGCTAGACGTTGGGAGCTAACTCGATCTTCAGCGTTCATAGTGCGGTCCTTCCGGTGCGCGTGGAGGGATTCGAACCCCCGACGCAGGGCTTAGGACGCCCTCGCTCTATCCCCTGAGCTACACGCGCAGTTGAGGTGCGTTAATTATACTCTAGCGGGAGTGCCCATTTCAAGGAGCACCCGCCGCTCGCGCACGTCGTACTCCCCGCCGGAAGCCAGCACAGCCACCTGCAACGGCCCCACCGAGATGGGCGTGCCGGAGAACGTGCCGTGTGCCGTGTTCACCGCCGCGTGCGAAGCGTCCACGAAGTAGACCACCCCGGCACCCCATATAGTCGCACGCCCGTGGCAGTCAAGCAGTACGCAGGTGTTCTCGTCAATACCGACGCCCAACGCCGCCGGGTGCTCGGCCACCGAAGCCGTAAGACGTGGGAAGCGGCCCCTCGCGCCGAAGTGGGTATCTATGATGATGTCGTCGCCCGCCCAGCCGAGGCCGTTGGACATCTGCACCATGCCCATGCGCAACTCTCCGGTGCCCCCGCCCGCCACCACCATCGGCCTGCCCATCGCCGTCGCGCCCGCGCTCGTCCCGGCCACCACCGCGCCCCGCCCGTAGGAGTCCATCATGGCCCTTTCGGCGGTGGAACGGTCGAGCACCTGCGTCAAGGCGTACTGGTCGCCGCCGGTGATGAATATGCCTGCCGCGCGGTTCAAGAGGCCTACCGTGTGCTCGTTCATTGCCTCTTCGTGGTTGCTGAGCGACGGCGCGTGGATGCGGGTCGGGTCGTAGCCGTGCCGCGTGAAGATGCGGATGTACTCTTTCTCCAGGATGTCGGGGTGGCGGGTGGCCGTGGTAACCAGCACGATGTCCCGCTGCTCAGAATGACGCTCGGTGCGCTCCACCAGTTGCAGGAAGAGCTTGGCGAGCGTGCCGGTGTGGTCCAGCCGGTCCGCCCCCCCGATTATCATCAGGTAGCCGGGCAGTTCCCACTCCACGTCCGCCATTGAGGGCGCGCCCTTTGGTAAGCCTCTCTGTTTTCGCCCGTTGTTAGAACTCATTACGTAACCGGCCCAACCTTGCTAGTATTTGCATCGCGCCCACTCATAAACGACATCGCGCCAATCTTAGTGTTCAGTCTCCCCATCGCGCGCCACGCTCTCTTTCGGCCTGACCTCTTCGCCGCGTCCGATGCCGTTGCCGTCGGAGCCATTCCAGGGGGAGCCTACGCTTTCCTGGGCGGCGGCATCGGCAATCGCCTGGATGCGGGCGTATTCCCCGGTGTTGGCCGTCCTGGGCAGCTCGCGGAAGAAGCTCGACTGGTGCTCGTCCGACAGCACCTTGCCCACACTCTTCACCAGGGCGATGGCCTCGTCAACGTGGTCGATGAACAGCACCACGAGGTCGCCGTCGCGGGCCATTTCGAGCGCCTGGATGGACGCTTCGCGTTCATCCAGGCATACGCTGATGGGCAGGTTGGGGCGAGCGCGGCGCATCGTATCCTCCATCAACTGCGCCACTTCGCCACGCTCCCGGCCCCGCAGGTCTTCATCCTCGCGAATGATGATGTGGTCGAAGGTGTTGGCCGCGACCACCGCCAGTTCCTGTATGTCCGCGTCACGCCGGTCACCGGGGGAAGCCACCACGCCGATGGACTTGCGCGGCTTCATCTGCCGGATAGCCCCCTGCACCGCCCGCAGCGCGTGAGGGTTGTGCCCGTAGTCGATAATCACGCGGGACTTGCCGATGTTGAACAAGTTGAAGCGGCCGGGCGCGCTCTTCTCGTCGGTCTGGAAGGTGCGCAGGCCGAGCTTTATCGAATCGACGGTAACGCCCGCACCCCAGGTCGCCGCCGCCGCCGCGAGCACGTTCTGCACCTGGAATGGTATCAGGCCGCCATAGGTCGCGGGGATGTCCGAGGTGCGCATCAGCAGGTGCTCCTCCGAGCCTTCCGCCAGCACTATCACGTCGTTGCTTGTGTAGACAGCCTTGCCGCCGTTCGCAAGGTGAGAGGCCAGGGCGGGAGCGGCGGGGTCGAGGCTGAAGAAGATGATCTTGCCGGGGCAATGCTCGGCCATCTCCACCACCAGGGGGTCTTCGGCGTTCAGCACCCCGTAGCCCTCCTTGCTCACGCTCTCGATCACCACGCGCTTGACACGGGCCAGCTTCTCCGCCGTCTCGATGCCTTCCATACCCAGGTGGTCGTTGGCTACGTTGAGCGCCACGCTCACGGTGGAGCGGTCCCAGGCGAGGCCCGAACGCAGGATGCCACCCCGCGCGGTCTCAAGCACCGCCACCTCCACCAGGGGGTGTTGCAGCACCGACTCGGCGCTACGCGGACCCGCCGAGTCGCCCTTCACCCGGCGCACGCCGTTGAAGTAGATGCCGTCGGTGGTGGTCATGCCCACGAACTTGCGCATGGTCGAATAGATGTGGGAGATCATGCGGGTGACTGTGGTCTTGCCGTTGGTGCCCGTGATAGCGATCAGGGGCACGCGGGCGGGGGTATTCTCCGGGAAGAGCATGTCCACGATGGCCTCACCCACCGGACGCGACTTGCCCTCAGAGGGGTAGACGTGCATACGGAGTCCAGGCGCGGCGTTCACCTCTACGATGCCGCCGTTCTGGTCCTGCAAAGGCCGCTTGATGCTCTCGCACACCACGTCCACGCCCGCGATGTCCAGCCCTATTGTGCTGGCTGCCAGCACCGCCACGGCCACATTGTCGGGGTGTACCACGTCGGTAACGTCGATGGCCGTGCCGCCCGTGGAGAGATTGGAGTTGTCGCGCAGGTAGACCACCTGCCCGGCGGGGGGCACGCTATCCCAGCTAAAACCCTGCTTGCCCAGGGTGAGTTCCGCCGCCGCGTCCATCTTGATGCGAGTGAGCGCGGAGCCATGTCCCGACCCACGGCGTGGGTCCTCGTTCACCCGCACTACAAGCTCGCGCACGTTGCTACGCCCGTCGCCCACCACCTGCGGGGGCCGCCGCTGGGAAGCCGCGACTAACTTGCCGTTCACCACCAGCAGCCGGTGGTCGGTGCCGCTGAGGTAGCGCTCTACTATTACATCATTGGAATGTTCCTGCGCTATCTCAAACGCGGTCCGTACCTGCTCCTCGGTGGTGAGGTTGACGCTAACCGCCTTGCCCTGGTTGCCGTCGAACGGCTTGAGCACGACCGCGCCGCCGAGGTCCCGGGCAGCGCGCCAGGCATCATCGGCGTTGTCCACCACTTCGCCCTCCGGCACGGGCACGCCCACCTTCGACAGCAGGTCCTTGGTAAGCTCTTTGTCGGACGCGATCTCGACGCCAATGTTGGCCGTGAATGAGGTCTCGGCGGCCTGTATCCTGCGGGCGAAGCGGCCATGCCCCAACTGCACCAGGGCGGCCTGGTTGAGGCGCATCCAGGGGATGCCCCGCTTGCGGGCGGCGTCCACAATCGTCTGGGTGGAGGGGCCGAGCATGTTGTCCTCGGCTATCTCCCTGATCTGCCCAATACGCTCGGCCAGGTTGAAGTCGAGCGGCTGCCCCTCGGCCAGTTTCTCGGCCAATTCGATTGCTAAATATGTGGCCTCTTTCGCGGCGTCGGCGTCCCTGTAGTCCACGACGATGCGGTACTCGCCATAATGGCCGGTGCCGCGAGTGCGCCCAAAGCCCACGTCCAGCCCCGCCAGCGACTGAAGCTCCAGGATGATGTGCTCGATAATGTGCCCCATATAGGTGCCCCGGCGCAGCCTTTCGAGGAAACCGCCGGGTTGCCCCTCGGAGCAACGATGGTCCCACAGGCTCGGTATCGCCTCCACCAGGCGCTCGGTAAAGCCGGGCAACTTGTCGGAGGGGAGTTCCTCGTACTTGCCTATGTGGGTGAGTATCTCAAGCACCGGCCTGTAGGCCCAGATGTTCGCGCCGGTAAGCACCTTTATCTTCTTGACGTTAATTTCGCTCATTCCTGGTCCTCATCGCGGGTAGTGACACTATACGTACGGGGTATGCCGCAGCACACCCACGTTAAAGCATGCACCGTCGCGAGGCTTTCCTGGTATCATACCAGATGCCCGGCGGCAGTGAAAAGCAAATCACACTACAGCAAGACTCGTGCACGCCCCGTAAGGAGGTCGTTATTCTCATCGATAGATACATAGGCATATAGCATATAGAAATGTTATAGGGTGCAATATCAACGCCCGTCGATTGAAATCGAGGGCTACAGTTTGTGAAGTCTGCC
>DASVRN010000250.1:0-2044 GCA_036388595.1 Chloroflexia bacterium | reverse complement strand
CTTCTGCCCGTCTTGCTTCAAATTGGGATCGATATAGGTCTGATCGAGGTTAATAGTCATGGCTGTTGCTCCTCCTCTTTGCTGCGCATGCTAATTGATAGGAGACGCACTTTTGCAACGTAGTTCATCACCTACTGCAAGATGGATTGGTAGAACTACTCCCTAACCGTCGAGGAGTTAAAGGATAGCAAAGCCAACAGTCCCTAATTGCTCAAGACCTAATTTGTAACAAACAGAGACTTCAACGCCGCAGGCGCTAAACCCTAACTACGTATAGCTTGCTACAGCAGACATGCATACGCGCTGCATACTGGTGATAAAGCTATCGTAGTGAAGAGTAGACAGGACCTTCGTCTAAGTGGCATTTGGAAGAAGCCTGGGACGCAGAAACAGATGGAAGAAAAGACTACTTCTTCATCAGTAACATCTCACTTTGACGCGGACGAAAATAAGATAGCAAAATCAAGACCTTGTGTCAAGCCAAAATGCTCTTTAATGTCCAAGATCATAGGTATGGTACGCGCCTGTGAGTACCTTACAGACTATGCGTCACCATGATCCTTAAACCCCTGCTTAAGGAGCCGCAGCGCTGCTTCCAGCACCTGCTGCGGGGCGATCGTTTCCAGGGCGGGGCAACTGAGGCATGTGAAGAACCCGGCGATTGTGGTGCCGCCGACGAGGGGGAACTTGCAGGCGCAGGGCAGGTTCGAGCGCACCACGGCGTAATCGACGCCCTCTTTGCCGCCCGGTATCCAGGGCCGGTAGCTGCCGGGGTCGGTGGGGCCGTATATGCCGACCACCGGGGTACCTGAAGCGGCGGCTATGTGCAGGGGGCTGGAGTCGTTGCCGATGAAGAGCGCGCAGTGCCGGACGAGCGCCGCTGTCTCGCCCAAAGTGGTCTGCCCTGTCGCGTTGATGATTGAGGCTTTGGTCCGTGAGGCAATTTCGGCCGCGGCCTGTGCGTCATCCTTGCCCCCCAT
This sequence comes from Chloroflexia bacterium, assembly GCA_036388595.1. Lineage (GTDB taxonomy): Bacteria > Chloroflexota > Chloroflexia > QHBQ01 > JADMIH01 > JADMIH01. The sequence goes on along the minus strand of DASVRN010000250.1, from coordinate 1,064 downwards.
GATCACGATACGCGCGCCGGTGCGGGCGGAAAGCCCATCCGCCACCTCCGCGAACCGCGCCACGCTCCACCTCTTGCGGCCCCACAGCCCTTCGCCCCCTGGGTGTATGCCTACCAGTAGCTCATCAGGACCCACCCTGTAGCGGTCCAGCCACGACAAGGCCTTCTCCTTTTCGCGCTCGCTGGGGAAGATGCGCAACGCCAGGTCGTCTACAGTCACGCCCAGCCTGCTAACCGGGCCGGTGTAGTGCTCCACGGCGTGATGCTTGCGCCATTCCGTCCCGGCCCAGGGTAGCCCCCACCAGAAGCGAGGCAGGTTCATCTCCGTGCGCCTGCGTATGCCGCTGAGCCAGCTTACCCACCAGTTGTAGTTGGAGAACTCCACCGCCAGGTCGAAGCGCGCCCTCCGCAGCCCCCAGAAGAGCTTGAGCACGCCCGCCAAGCCAGGCCATTGGTGTCGCGTCGGCCAGAGGAGAAAGCGGTCGATATCGGGGTTGTTGCTCAGGATGCCTTTGTTAGTAGGGTACACAACGGCCGTAATTTCGGCCCCTGGGTAGTGCCTGCGGAGTGCGCTCAAAGAAGGCGTGGTGAAGAGCGTGTCCCCTATCGGCAGGAGCATCATCAGGAGTATGCGCTTGGGCTCGCCCCGGTCGTGCATAGGCGTTATTCTACACCACATGCAGCAGCGGGCATAGGGTAAGAGAAGAAGACGGAAACGCCAAGACGCGGAGACGCCAAGGACGCGCCAAGTTAAGGGTTGTTATTCAAGAAAGAGGACCACAGTACAAGTGTCGTACTCTGGCCCCCTCGTACTCTCTAAACCACAATAAACTTTGCGCGTCCTTGGCGTCTTGGCGTCTTGGCGTTTTCGTCTCTCATCTATCTTCGCGGAAGAACTCTATCACTTCCTCACGCTCCGTCTCGGTGGTCATTACTTCGATGAACGAGAGGCGGTGCCAGGGGTACATGAACACCTTGGCCCCATGCGTAAGGTACGGAATCGCCTTGCCGTCGCGCTTGCGGGGGTTGGTGAACTCCACAAACAGGTCCTGCGGCTTGGGAAGG
>DASVRN010000249.1:0-33209 GCA_036388595.1 Chloroflexia bacterium | reverse complement strand
CTGCGCTCAGTGCATCACCAACTAAGTTGTGTACGTTTAGCCGGGCGGTTGAAACCGCGGGCTAGCCGTACAAAGTGCCCCTTCGGGCACTGCCCCTTTCTAATAATAACTTTGTTGGTACAGTACTCAGAATGACAAGGACCGCTTATACCGCTGGAAATTCAACACGGCTAGCTTAGGGCAGCTACAAGTAAGTCAAAGGGGGCTTGGTTAGCCTCGAATCACACACAAGGAGCGCGTAATGGAACTGTCTGGCACTCATACCATCAAAGCCCCACAAGAGCGTGTCTGGAAGGTGCTCACCGACCCTGAGACGCTACGCCGCACCCTCCCCGGCTGCCAGAGGTTTGACGCCCAGGAGGACGGCAGCTACAACATCACCATGAGCATCGGCATTGCGGCCATAAAGGGCACCTACACCGGCACCGTGCGCCTGCTCAACGAGAAGCCGCCCGACTCCTACAGCCTGAAGGTATCGGCCAAGGGCGGCGTGGGCTTCATCGACGGGCAGGGCGACTTCGTGCTAACCCCAGCCGAAGACAACAGCGAACACACCAAGCTATCCTATACGGGACAGGCGCAGGTCGGCGGCAAAATAGCCGGGGTGGGCCAGCGCCTGCTACAGGGTGGGGCCAACCTGGTGATCGGGCAGTTCTTCCGAGCGTTGGACAAAGAGGTCGCTCAAAGCGAGGGCGGCAAAGACTCGTAGGGGAACATGGCCTCCAACACACGCGCTATCCCCAGCAACCGCTCTTCATCCCACCGCTTGCCCACCACCTGTATCCCAATTGGCAAGCCGTTCGCGTCCCTACCGATAGGCACCACGACGACCGGGTGCCCCGTAAAGTTGAACGGCGCGGTGTGCCCGATAGCCCGCCAGTAGTTCACCGTCTCGCCCTCCACCTCCAGGGGGGTGTTGGTTGGACAATGGGGAAAGGCGGTGACCATGCACACCGGGCAGAGCAGCGCGTCCCATTCCCCGAAGAACTCTTCCCAGGTGCTGATAATGGCGTCACGTCGGTGTAGGGCGGTGTACAGTTCCGGCACAGATGGGACTTCCTCGTCGGGTGCTTCGTCATAGTCCATCACTTCGGAGAGCACGGTCCTAGTCCTGGCAATCTCACCGAAGTCCACGCTTGGCAGCTTCTCCTCAACCTGCGACCCTGCACGTTCTAGCTCGGCAGCCACGTTGTGCAGCGCCTCGCGTATCGCACCCGCAACCGGCACACCCGGAAAGGTCGGTGCCCAGGCGATGCGAAGCTCCCCAGGCAGGAGGTGCGGCACCTCTCGCAGCGGGATTGGGGGCACGGAGTGGTCGCGTCCGTCCGGCCCGGCGATGATGCGGAAGGCAAGCTTCAGGTCTTCCACGCTGCGCGCGAGCGGACCTATCGACCACATATTGCGGTGGCTGCGCACGACGCCCGGCAGGTCGGGGATGTGGCCGTGCATCGAGACCCGGTACTCGGTCGGCTTGAGGCCGTACACGCCGCAGAAGTGCGCCGGGATGCGTATAGAGCCTGCCAGGTCGCTGCCGATTTCCAGCGGCGTCATACGTGCAGCCAGGGCCGCCGCGGCCCCACCGCTGGAGCCGCCTGGCGTGCGTTCAAGGTTGTACGGGTTGTTGGTGCGATCAAAGATGTCATTATAAGACTGGATGTCACGCAGGCGCGGTGAGACGTTGGTCTTGCCGATGATGGTAGCCCCTGCCTCCTTCAGCCGCGCCGCCACTATGCCGTCCTCGGCGGGCACGTAATCAGCGAGGGGCGGGTAACCCGACGTGGTGCGCATACCCGCCGTGGAGTGCCCATCCTTCAACGTCATCGGCACCCCGTGCAGCGGCCCCCACAACTCGCCCCGCGCCAGGGCAGCATCACTCTCCGCCGCACGCCTGCGTGCCCCCTCCTCATCGAGCGTCACAATAGCGTTCAAGGCAGGATTGCGCGCTGCTATCCGCGTCAGGTAAGCCTCCAGCACCTCCACAGAGGATGCGCGACCCTCACGGATGGCGAGAGCCAGTTGGGTGGCTGTAAGTGAGGTTAGGTCTTGCATGTTTTAGAAATCAGCTGCATAACTGGCGGTGCATGTTCGGGGGGTAATCAATGCCCTGCCCAAGTAGACAGTTCTCTACCTCGTCTTACAGGACCAAAGCCCCACCCTGTCATCCTGAGCGTAGCGAAGGATCTCAGATGTTCCTTCTAGCTCTGTGCTGAACCATTTGCACCCTTGTACCACTACTCAACATTAGCAATGGCCGCGTTCTTTAGATCCTTCGCTACGCTCAGGATGACAGGGTGGGGCTTTGGTCCAGAACAGCATACGGTGAGGCTACCCACCAGAGCATAGTCAGCCGTGCCCCTACAGCGTGGGGCCACCAGCCCGGCGATTTTGGCTGGCTTCTCCCACCAACTCCCACAATCTGCTGGGACTCAGCGGTATCTCCCTTATCTCCAGCCCCACATCGGCGAAGGCGTTGTCCAGCGCCTGGGCGTACAAGGGACCAACCGGGATGGCCCCCGCTTCGCCCGCGCCCTTTACGCCCATTGGGTTTAGCGGCGAAGGGGTCTCTTCGTGCCCTACTTCGATGCGCGGCACGTCGGTGGAGGTGGGCAGCAGGTAGTCCATAAAGGAGGCGTTTTGGAGTTGCCCGCTGTCGTCGTACACCAGTTGCTCGAAGAAGGCGTTACCGATGCCCTGGGCTACTCCACCGTGCACCTGTCCCTCCAGGATGAGCGGGTTGAGCACCGTGCCGCAGTCGTGCACCACGACGTAGCGGTGCACCTTCACGTCGAACGTCTCAGGGTCCACTTCCAGGAGGATGGCATGCGCGCCACAGGCCGTAGCTTGCATCGGCGGCCCGAAATAGGCGGTGGCCTCCAACCCCGGTTCCGTGCCCGGTTTGACCGCGCCCCGCAACGGATTGGCCTTCGCCGCCAGTTCCGATAGGCTGATCCTGGCACCCGGCTGCCCCTTGACTTGTGCGTAGCCGCCCTGCAACTCGATATCGTCGTCGGCCGCTTCCATCATCTCGGCCGCCAGCCGCTTGGCCTTCTCGGCCACCATACCGGCGGCGGCGTGCACGGCGGAACCCGCCACGGTGGCCCCCCGGCTGGCGAAGGTGCCCGTACCCCAGTTGAACTGCCCCGTATCCCCCGTCGAGACTAGCACGTCCTCTAGCGGCACGCCCAGCATGTGCGCGGCTATCTGGGCGAAGACGGTGTAGTGTCCCTGCCCCTGCGTGCCCACGCCCGTAACCACCGTCACCTTGCCGGTAGGCTCCACCTGTATGCGCGCGCCCTCATAGGGGCCGATGCCCGTACCTTCCACGTACATCACCAGCCCGATGCCGACCCGTTTGCCCTCGTCACGTAGCCGCTGGCCCTCTCCCTGCTGGAACTCGTCCCAGCCTATCATGGCTTTGGCCTTGTCCAGCACCGGCTCGTAGTTGCCGCTGTCGTAGGTCAGGCTGGTGAAGTCCTGGGCGATGATGACGTTGTTGTAGGGGAACTGGTCGGGCTGGATGAAGTTGCGGCGGCGCAGTTCCAGCGGGTCTATGCCCAACTCTTTGGCCGCCGCGTCCAGCAGCCGTTCTATCACGAAAACGCCGTGCTGGCGGCCCGCGCCCCTATAAGGCGTGACGATGATCTTGTTGGTGAACACCGCCTTGAACTCGGTGTAGTAGTTGGGTACGATATAGGGGCCGAGCAGGTGGGTCTGCGTGTTGAGGGGCACGGTCAGGCCGTAGGGGTCGTACGCGCCGTTGTCGTGCAGGAACACGTCTTTGACACCCAGTATCTTGCCGTCCCTGGTGAGCGCAATCTCGGCCTCGTGCACCTGCCCACGCTCGTGCGTCATGGCAAGGAAGTTCTCCAGCCTGTCCTCAATCCACTTGAGGGGCCGGTTCAGCTTGATCGCCGCCCACGGCACCAGCGTCTCTTCGGGATAGAACATCATGATCTTGGGGCCGAACCCCCCGCCCACGAACGGCGCGACCACCCGCACCTGCCGCTCCGAAAGGCCCAGCATGCCGGCCAGCCCGTTGCGTATCGGTATGGGAGCCTGGGTGGAGTCCCACACGGTAAGGTGGCGGGCAAGCTGGTCCCACTGCGCGACCACCCCCCTCGTCTCCATAGGTGCCGCCGTGCCCCGGTCGTAGTCGAAGTGCCGTGAGATTACCAGGTCGGCCTGGGCGCGTGCCGATGCGTAGTCGCCTTTGGTCTGGATCACGTGGGCCGCCAGGTTCGAGCCGACGTCTTCATGCACGAGTGGCGCGTCCTCGTCCAGCCCCGTTTGCACCCTCACCACGGCCTCCAGCGGCTCGTAATCTACCATGACTGCATCAGCCGCGTCTTCGGCCAGATAGCGGCTCTCGGCCACCACCATGACCACCGGCTCGCCCACGTAGCGCACTTTGTCCCGCGCCAATTGCCCCGCCGTCCGCTGGTTGAACACCACGTACTCGGCTGGGGGAGGAGGCACCAGCAGAGGAGAAGGCTGCCAGTAATCGCCCAAATCGGCAGCCGTGTAGACCGCGATGACCCCCGGCATCTCCCGCGCCGCCGACACGTCCACGCTCAACAGCCGCGCATGAGCATAGTCGCTCCGCTTGAACGCCACGTGCAGCATCCCCGGTATGTGCACGTCGTCCACAAACAACGCCTGCCCCGTCAGCAGCCGAGGGTCCTCATTCCGCTTCACACGCGCACCAATCATGGTCTCTCCTTTGGAGAGAATTCTTAATTTTTAATGTTTAATTCTTAATTGACGTTCTAAGCAGCGGCAATTTCGCCGCAAAATTGGGGCCTGGCATCCAATTAAGAATTAAGCATTAAAAATTAAGAATTCCTACAGCATTCCCGCTTCCCCTGCTACGTCGGCTTCCTGGGAGGGGGTGGTGATGCCCTCGCGGCGTTTGAGGGCGGCCCGCTTGACGGCGTCTACAATGTGCTGGTAGCCGGTGCAACGGCAGAGATTGCCCGAGATCGCCAGCCGTATCTCCTCTTCGGTGGGGTCGGTGTTTTCCTCAAGGAAGGGCAGGAGGGTCATCAGGATGCCGGGGGTGCAGAAGCCGCATTGCAGGCCGTGGGCTTCGTGGAAGGCGGCCTGGAGCGGGTGCAGGTCGTCAGGGTCGCCCGACAGCCCCTCGACTGTCATCACGCTATGCCCGGTTGCCTGCACCGCGAAGGTGAGGCACGAACGCACCGGCACTCCATCCAGTAGCACCGTGCAGGCCCCGCATACGCCGTGCTCGCAGCCTACGTGCGTGCCGGTCAGCCCAAGCTCGTGCCGCAGGAAGTCACTGAGCAGCAGCCGCGTCTCGACCTGGCGGCTGTAGCTCTGGCCGTTCACTTCTAAATCAACATCGTGATTCATCTAGCTTCCTTAAGCTCCACTTGCCCTCTGTACCGCCCGTGTTAGAGTCCGCCGGGCCAGCACCTTGCTGAGGTGCATACGGTACTCAGCCGTAGCATGAATGTCCGCCTGTGGGTCTATGTCGGCAGCGACGGCTTCGGTGGCCGCACGTATCGACTCTTCGTTAGGCTGCTGGCCCCGGAGGACCTCTGAGGCTGACGCTGCCACAACGGGCATGTCACCAACGGACAGGAACACCAGCTTGCAATCTGCCACCGTGCCGTCATCCCCCAGCGTGACTACGGCGGCGGTGCCTACCAGCGCATAGTCGCCGTGCCTGCGCGCGAACTCCTCAAAGGCGGTGCCGGTTCTATTAGGCAGGGGCGGTATCTCTACCTCCACCAGCATCTCGTCAGGCTCAAGCGCGGTGGTGAAGAGGCCCAGGAAGAAGTCTCTTGCCGGTATCCAGCGGTCGCCGCTAGCGTTCTGTACCCGCACCTGAGCGTCCAGGGCCACGGCCAGCGCGGGCAATTCGGCTGCCGGGTCGGCGTGGGCCAGCGAGCCGCCGAACGTGCCCCGGTTGCGTATCTGCGGGTGCGCGATGAAGGGCATCGCCTCGGCAATCAGCGGCGCGCGCTCGGCCACAATGGGGCTGCGCTCGACGGTCCGGTGCCTGGTCATAGCGCCCACGAGCAGCCCGCCACCCTCAGCCGGTGCGATGCCAAACAGGTCGTCCACGCCGTTGAGGTCCACCAGGATAGAGGGCTGGGCCAGCCGGAAGTTCATGCTCGGCACCAGGCTCTGCCCGCCCGCCAGCACCTTAGCCTCGCCCGCATACTCCGCCAGAAGCTCCAAAGCCTCCCGCCGTGTACGTGGCGCGTAATACTCGAATGGAGTAGGTTTCATGGGGTAGGTCTGAAACGTGAAACGTGAAACGTGATGACACTCGTGATATTTTGGTCCACGTGTTGCGACACTCTTCCTATAGCCGCATCACGTTTCACGTTTCACGTTTCAGAACCACGTTTCACGTTTCAGAATTACTTCTCTTCCACGAACGCTACTATACGGGCGAACGCCGCCTCTCCGCCCTTGAAGCGGAAGGGGAAGCAGCCCAGCCACACGCGCTGGTCGAGCACCTCGTCTACCTGGCCGCCTACGTTCTCGGCGTGGAAGACTCCACGGGGGAAGAGCAGGGTGTGGGTGCACTGGTAGTCTTCCATCCAGGGGAACGCTTCGTCCATGCTCATGCCGATCTTGGCCTCCACTTCGGGCACGAGGTCGGGGCGGGCCACTCGCACCTTCGTGTTGAAGGGGTGGTCGGTGGAGATAGCGTCAATCGCCATCCAGCGGATGCCCCGGTCCAGCACCCAGTCGCAGAACTCGCGGCGGGGGCCGGGGTGGCGCAGGAACGAGCGGGGCAGGTCGGGCGGCTCGTTGTTGTGGACCTTGTACCAGTCCTCGTTGTAGTAGTGGTGGTAGCCGGTGTGTATCACCAGGATGTCGCCGCGTTCGATGGTGATGCCGGTGTCGCGCTCCCACTGCTCGAAGTGCTGCGAGCCGTAGATATCGTAGTCGCCGATGCCGTACTTGCTAAGGTCCACCACGCAGGCGGGGCCGAAAAGGGTGTCTATGGGGATGCCCGCTATATCGGGTCCGGGGTCGAAGAAGTGGTAGGGCGAGTCGAGGTGGGTAGCGATGTGGTTGGTGCTCGAAATGTGCTGGGCGTTCACACCCTCGAAGGCAATCTTCTTGACCCACTTGATGGTCGGACCCTCGTAGAAGGCGAACGGCGGCGAGTCCATACTGAAGTTCTGCGACAGGTCCAGCACTTTGACCTTGCTGAGATCGTAAGGCACGTACATTAGGCACACTCCCTTGTGTAGTCATCTTAAACAAGCACACGGCCCGCATGTAAGCGGCAGCGGGCGGCAGAATGCGCCTATTATACAACAAGAAAGCTATCCATGTAACATAATGTTTGCTCGAAATGTGGCTATTTTCGTCACTTGAAGTAGGTTTACGGTGCGATCCAGGAGTCTGCTTTACCAGAGTTCCCTGCTAATCCTGTAAAATACGTGGGAATAAACCCAAGTTAGAGGGGAGACAAACCAGATGCCTAACGAGCAGCACGACCAGACACTAGCGAGAACACCTTTACCCATCACTCAGTACGGCGACCCGGTCCTCCGCCTGCGCGCCAGAGAGGTAGACCCTTCCGAGATCGACTCACCCGAAATCCAAGAGATTATAGAGGACATGACAGCGTCCCTCGCGGCTGCGGGTGGGGCGGGACTGGCGGCACCACAGATTAGCATGTCCAGGCGCATCGTCATCATCAAGTACCCGGCCATGAACCGTGTGGGCTATGGCGAGATAGAGGAAATGCCCCTCATGGTGCTCATCAACCCGGAGATCGTCTATGCGTCCGAAGAGACCCGCCGGGCACCGGAGGCATGCTTGTCCATCAACACCGCCGACGGGGGCAGGTACGAAGGGGTGCTCGAACGCCCTGATAAGGTGCGGGTGCGTGCTTACGACCGAACGGGCAAAGAGTTCGCCGTAGACGCCGACAAGTTCCTGTCGAGGGCGTTGCAGCACGAAGTCGATCACCTGGAAGGCATCCTCTTCACCGACCGCATATGCGATCTGAAAGACCTACGTATCGTTCGCCCGGTAGATGCAAGCGATCCCGTCTTGCAGGGGAACGTACATCTTGCGCAGGTGCCGGTCGCTTTGTGAGGGCACTTCGCAACATGGGCCGCACAAACCAGGCCCTGACATATGTGTGTCAGGGCCTTCGCTATGGGATATTGTAGCTGGATCGCAGGGATCCGAGCCTCAACTTACGGTCCGGCGTTGGAGAAGTGGACGTTGCGGGTCGTACTCAGGCGTCCAGGGTGTTCGCACGGCCAGCCCACATTGTAGACCCCCGGCAAGGCAGACTCAAAACTGTGGGGGGTGCGGGCCTGGATGCTATCTATACGGAACGCGCGAGACTTATTTGCCTCGAACTTGGAGACCCACCTGGGCTGTCTGTGTGAGAGCCTTAGCAGCGGCGCGTTTGGCGACAGCCGCACGCTGTTCCACTTGCTTCACCAGCCGGTCAAGCGTGTTCAACCTGACGGCAGCGGCTAAATAAATGCGGTCAGCTTCCGTTTTTTCGGCAAGCGCCTGATCGAAGCTTACTCTGGCCTTGCGCCATTCACTTGCCAATTCATCACGGGTCATAATGTGGGCGCCTGCGGTGGTACTTTCTCTTCTTGACAGGGTTATCATTTTGCATCCTCGCGCACGGGTGCGCTCTATAGCTGAAGTGCTGAAGTGCCGCAGCATCATAGGTACGCAGGCTGCGAATGCGGTGGTTTGTAGCGATGCTGCGGCCAGCTACCATGTTACGAGGGGTGAAGCCCGTTGCATAGATACCGCTAACTTGGTAAGTGTACGCCCTGGCGTGGCGGTTTACCAGTGACGTAAGTCCTGCTTTGGAGAGACGAAGGTCCCTGGGCACGTTCCAGGCACAAGCTGAGGCTTACTTTGCTCAAGAGTCACTTTCTATAGCTGCTGGCAGCCTCAGAAGCTGAAACATAAAGGCTGAAACGATAGCTTGTCTTCAGCATGGAACTGGGATCCACATGCGCCAAGTTCTGACGCACTCTTCACTGCGGTTTACTCGGCTCGCTTATAGGTCAAGTCCAGGTCCTTCTCCCAGGATATACCGTCTTTTGATAACTCTCCTTTGCCGACTAAGGTATTACCGTCTTCTGCAATTAAGCCTTCATAGCGTTGGAAGAAACCTGGCGCATTTCTCCACCACTTCCAGGTATTGTTATGCAGAGTAACTTCATAGTTTCGTGAAACACCACGCTCGTCAAAGGTAAGCATGTAGTATTTCGCTTCAGCATCGTCTTCACCACCGTCGCTGCCGATAATTGCGATAGCACTGGGAAAGCGCGGATCATCGATCTCCGAGCGCATCAACAGAAATGCTCCGTTCTCTAGCCATTCGAACGATGTATGGCCGTGCAGAATAGTATCCGGGACGAGACCGTGTGTACCAGTTGTATTCCAGCGTCCAATCAGTACGGTAAAGGGTTCAAGGGCTGGGTTTGGTCTGAATCCTTCTTGCCGTGAATGTTGGTTCATAGTCTCTCCAGTTGTATTTGTTCCCCGATGAGGGGTGTTAGCTACTTTTGTACAGCCCTTCTAGTTGCATGAACTCTCCAGGAGGAGATGTTTGAGAGTGAAGGGTATGGGTGGTAGGGGGTGGGAACGTAGGACGAGCAAGACGGGAGCGGTCAGTTAGCTTCTTCGTCCGGGCCGGTAAGCTCTATGAGGGGTACTGCTTCGGAAGCCGTGATTTGCGCTGCCAGTTGCAGGCACTCGTGGACGAAGTCTTCTATGAATTGCATCTGTTCTCCGGTGGACTTTTCGTAGAAGCGTGTGGTATCGGAGGAGAGGTCGGCGGTGTGTTCCCACCTGAGGCGGCCTTGCTGCACCCATACCCTGCCGGTGCGGAGGGCTTCTGCTTTGGACCTGTCGAGATTGAGGGAGTAGGTCATGAAGGTGAGGATGTGAGCGGCGGCCAGGTAGACGCCGAGGTAATACTTGCTAGCCTGGACATTATATCCAAGCCAGGTGCGCCACTGGGAATTGACGGCATAGGGCAGACTCTCGCCGTCGAGGGCGGTTTCCAGCATCTCCAGCAGGCCGACGAGAGAGCGGGAGCCGGTTTGCAGTTCACTTCCGATGCGCTGGATGGACATGCGTTTCTCCTTGAGGAAATCGAGGAACTGTTCGGCCAGGAAACGGCTTACGGGACTCGTGGCGAGCCCGGCTGCCAGGTAGTCGTTGAGCCAGTTGGCGACGTGAAACCAGCGGAGGGCTACATCGGGCTGCTGGCCTTCGGGTATCCAGGGCCTGTAGCGGGTGAGGAGGACCAGCACGGTGTTCTTGACGCCACTTGATTTGAGCCGTGTCTTGTAATTACCGAGTTGCATTGGGCTGAGCGGGGCCTCTACTTTTACTTCGACGTAGACCAGCCAGTGGGGGGTGCGGATTTCGATATCAGGGCGTTTTTGCTCGACGGTGACCTGGGTGCTGATGCTGACTTCGGGGGCATCGTGGGGCGGGATGGAGAGGCTGTTGCCGGTGAGGCGGTGCAGCAGGTCCACGCCGAGCTCGGGTTCGTGAAGGAGCATGTGTTGCAGTAGGAAGGCGAAGGCTTCGGAGACGGAGTTCTCCTCCTGGCCGAGGGCCCATCTGTGCAGGCTGGTAAATATGTTGTCGAGGGTTGGCAAGGGTTGCGGGGTCCTTATGCTACTAATGCTTACGTGCCGTTGTGAAGTTGGAGTTGGCTCTAAAGTGGTGAGGCTGATAGTCAAGGCATCTGGCGCGGTCTCTGCATTCGCTGCCGCATTGCCACTGCCGCTGCCTCTCTGCCGCTGCTGCTCAGACCGCTCGAACTTCAGCGAGCCGCTTGACTGAGTGCTCGTCGTCCCAGCAGACGGCGGCTTCCCATGCGGCCCACGCTTGCGCGGCGATGTAGTACGCCTCGTCGTCGAGACCGGCTGCGTTGTGAGGCATCACTAGGTCGAGGTCGGGGACGTCCACGTGCGCCTCGTCCCAGTCGATCAGTGCCACCCGATCTGCGGTCATGCGGATGTTGCGCGGGTTGGGGTCGCCGTGGACGACGCAGGTCTGACGTCCGACGAGCCGCGCCCACGCTGCCCGGCACCGAGCAACGCCCTCAGGCGGCATCGCGCCGAGGTCGATCTTCGTCCCGGTCTTGGCGCGCAGGAGGTCGGTCGAGGATCGCCAGCCCGGGCGCTGCGGCCACCCCTGCGTCAACCGGTGCAGCCGGCGGAGTGTGTCGGCCACTCGACGCCAGTCGGCCTCCGTCTCGGGTGGTCCTCCCTCGACGTAGGTCATCACCACCACACCGTCAGCGAACAGGCGGCCGTCCATCGTCGGGATCGGCACCGGCACGGTCAGACCTTCACGGGCAAGGTGTTCGAGGAGTTCGGTCTCCCACGCGAGGTCCGCATCGCTCCTGGCACCGAGACGACCGACCGCGAGGTGCCCGTTGACGCGCACAGTCCACACGTCGTTGGCTACTCCGCCAGTGAGCCGTTCGATCCGATTGACATCATCACCCCACTGCTTGAGTGCTTCCCATCCCATCAGCCACATCACCCTTTGACGCATCGCAAGATCACGCCCTATCGACACAAACGAAATGCTTTAGCCTCTGCCCTCTTGATTTTCTCCAGTATAATACCCGACAGGGACAATGTCGCAGGGGAGGTGACGAGGGGACAAGCATCGAAGATAGTGGCTAACACCTTCTTCCCTACCTGCCAGACACCAGATCCTGCCAGAAAGTAGCTATAAGTTTCGAACGCCAGCATCAATAAATAAGAGGACCATTCCGCATAGTGGATGGCCCTCTTATTTATTTTGGCCCCGAAAGTGAGTGTTCGGACCCCCTGACACTCTGCATCAAAGAGAGCCTGGGAATATAGCCTCCAGGCTCTTTTTGTGCCTATTCGATTGGCTGGGGCGCAAGGATTCGAACCTCAACTTACTGATCCAGAGTCAGCTGTCCTACCGTTAGACGACGCCCCAATGCGACTATATTATACAGGGTCGCACCGGCAGTTGTCAAACATCCAGGCCCATGCAGTTGCTGTAGGTACGGCCTACTCCTGCACCACGACCAGGTCGCGCGTGATGTAGGCGTCGGCTGCGGAGGCGGGCGTCGCAATCTTATACCAGCCACTGTTCGAGGCGAGTTGTGTGCCGCGCGAGCCTGGACTACTACCCGGACTTGAGGTGCCGGAGGGCCTGCGCGAGGCTTCAAGCAGGGGGAAGCTCTCTCCGAAGTCGCCGCTGTCCACCTTGCGGGCACCCGTGCTCGCTCCATCGCGGATGTTGACGCCGTTGGATAGCACCACGGCGCTGCGGCCGAAGGGGCTGGCGGCCGCCTGCTTCTCCGCCTGAGACTGGAGGCGCATGCCCTCTGCCTTTCGAGCGTAGTAGTTGTCTATCCCGGCCACCACGCCACGTGCCACCAGGTCGGGCTTGTTGAACATGACCGCGCGGTCCGTCGCGTTGCTCATGAAGCCCATCTCCAGGATGGCGGCGGGCGTTTCGGCACCCAGCCGGTACTCCTCGCCCCGGTAGGTGCTGTAGGCGTAGTAGCCCCTCATCGCCCGCGTGATGCTGCCGTTCTGGGGCATGCCTGTCACGTTCGCGTAGCCCGAATCGAGCGATTGCACCAGGAGAGCGTCGAGCGCCGCCACCTCCGAGCGCCAGCGGGTCGAGACTTTGTAACCACGGGCCGCGGTACTGGCGCTGCCGTCGGCATGTAATGAGACGAACAGGTCCGCCTTGTAGCCGGTGGGCACGGTGGCAGGCAGCACCTCCACCGTCAGTCCCTTGTTCCGCAGCATGGTCGCCACGCGCTGGGCGATGTCCAGCGTCACCTGGGCCTCGTTGCGCCCGCCACCGTTCGCGCCTGTCGAAGTACGCAGCCGGGCCAGCGGCTCAGGCAACTCGGCGGCCTTCCAATGTCCGGCCTGGATGGCGACGTTCACCCTGGGTGCAGCGGAGGCTGTCGAGGCCGACCTGCCGGACGGCGACGTTACCAGCAGCTCGCGGTCGGTACCGGCAAACGCGGCATGGCTCGGCCACGCCAGCGCAAGGATGGCTAAAGAGAGGACGTAGATAAGTGCTCGGTTCGTCATGGGTGTGTGCGGCTCCTTGGCAGGCTGATCGTAGGCGTGGCGAATACCAGGCACTATTATTGTACCAGCGTTAGATTAAAAAGAGGCGGTAGAAAGATTAAGCTTGGATTAAGGCCATACCTGAAGTGGTCTCAAGAACGAGGAAGAGGACAGGAGCACCCAAAGCTTGCCATTGTCATTTCGAACGCAGTGAGAAATCTCGTCCTACACCGGGATGTTACCTCTCTCTCATGGGACTCTATTGCTGTGGGAAAGGTGATATTTGGGTGCTGAAGGACGAGATTTCTCACTGCGTTCGAAATGACAATGGGGGGAGTTGTCGCCTTTAACTGGGTTGCCTTGTAAGAGGCGGCTTCTCTCAGCTACCTGTACCCCACATCAGGACTGGTATAGATAATGCAAACTCGTGCAGGCGACGGGGGCTAATGCTGCGTGGGAGGAGAGCATGGGCGTAGAGTCACCCGCGGTGGTGCAGGATGTGGAGCAAGAGCCGCGCGGACAGGACGCCTCGCTGCTCCGGCGGGTGTGGAGGACGCTGAACGGGCCGCCGGGCACACGCGAGTACACGCTCACCCGGTGGCTCTTCTTGCGCGGGTTGGGCGTGGTGTACCTGGTCGCCTTCGCTTCGCTGTGGGAACAGGTGCTGGGGCTGATTGGCAGCAACGGTATCCTGCCTGCGAAGGACTTCCTGTTCGCGGTGGAGGCTTCAGGGCACCCAGACCGCTTCCGGTTGGTGCCGACGCTGGGGTGGCTCAACAGCAGCGACGATTTCCTGCTCTTCCTCTGCTGGGGCGGCATGGCGCTTTCGGTGCTGTTGATACTGGGGGTGCTGCCCGGCCCGGCGCTCGCGCTGCTGTGGGCCTTCTACCTGTCGCTGGTGAGCCTGGGGCAGGACTTTCTCTCCTTCCAGTGGGACGCGCTCCTGCTGGAGACAGGGTTCCTGGCGATCTTCTTCGCGCCGCTGCAACTCTGGTGGGGCGTGCCGCGCGAGGTGCCGCCATCCAGGGCGATCCTGTGGCTGCTGAGATTGCTCCTCTTCAGGCTGATGTTCTTCTCGGGCGTGGTGAAGCTGGCGAGCGGCGACCCCACCTGGCATGGACTGACGGCACTCGATTTCCACTACTGGACGCAGCCGTTGCCCAATCCCATCGCCTGGTACATGCACCAGCTACCAACGCAGTTCCACCAATTATCCACGGCCTTGACGCTGGCGATAGAATTGGCCGCGCCGTTCCTGATATTCGGGCCGAGGAGATTGCGGTTGCTGGGGGCGGCGCTGCTGGTGGGCCTCCAGGTCGTGATTATGCTCACGGGGAACTTCGCCTTCTTCAACATACTATCGATTGTGCTGTGCGTGCCCCTGCTGGACGACGGCATGATAGCGCGATTCCTGCCGGAGTCGGTGAGGACGCGGGTGGGCGAACCCGTCAGGAGGAGACCGCTGTGGCTGCTGCCGAGGAGGCTGGTTACCGTGCCCCTGGCGGCGCTGGTACTTACCCTCACATGGGTGCAGGTGCAGAGCAGTTACTTCAGACGCACCAACGTGCCCGACCCGGTCTACGACTTTGCCGTCAGGATGGCGCCACTCCAGGTGGTAAACAGCTACGGGCTGTTCGCGGTGATGACCACCACGAGGCCGGAGATTGTGGTGGAGGGGAGCGCGGACGGCAAGACCTGGGTGGAGTACGATTTCAGGTACAAGCCGGGCGACCTGGGCCGAATGCCGCCGGGAGTGGCCCCTCACCAGCCCCGGCTCGACTGGCAGATGTGGTTCGCGGCGTTGAGCGGGCCGACTTACAACCCGATGTCGAGCAACTGGTTCGGCCTCTTTATGCGGCGACTGCTGGAAGGCTCGCCCGAGGTGCTGGGCCTGCTGGAGAAGAACCCGTTCCCGGACAAGCCGCCCCGCTACGTCCGCGCGCAGGTCTATAGGTACACCTTCACCGGCTTTGGCGAAAGTGGCTGGTGGCGGCGGGAGTTGAGGGGGGACTACTTTCCGGTCAGCACGTTGAACAGTCTGAGGCAGCAGCGGGAAATTCTCCCGTAGGGGTATCTATATGTAGTACATATGCGAGAGCATGGCGAACCTCAAAGCGCATGGAGTATGTGTTAAGTGCGTTTTGAGGTTGGTCGCGGTGGATTACGATGATTAACAAATCGATAATCATAGTCACCAGCCGACGCCCGGCGATTGAAATCGAGGGCTACACTCTGCAAAGTCTGCATGCGGCAGACTGGTTCATCTTATAGAACCTGATGAGACTTAATAAGATTTATCAGTCCCGCAGGGACTTTGCCTTGTGTAGCCCTCGATTTCAATCGACGGGCGTCGGCTGGCGGTTATGCTGCTAATCCATGACTATGTATCGGCTGATGACTATGCTGCTAGTCAATGACTATGTATCGGCTGATGGCTATGTTGCAGCCGTCCAAGGTGGCGTGGTTCTCATGCTGTAATGAATGGGCCAATAGGATGGCTCCGGGCGCGAAAGGGGCTGCAACGGGCGGGTGGCCCTGGAAGCCGGTTGTGTGGAATAATAGGGGCGGGCCTGGCAGCAATATGTTAGGGAGGATACGAGATGGCGCGGATCAAGTTGGCGTACATCGGCGGGGGTAGCACGCGCGCTCCCGGCACAATGGCCTCGTTCGTCCACCAGGGTGAGAACTTTGACGGCTCGGAGGTTGTGCTGATCGACCTGGACGAGGCACGTCTGGGGGTGGTGAAGACGCTGGCCGAGAAGATGGCCCGCGCCAGGGGCCTCGACCTCAAGGTGCGCGCCACTACCGACCGCCGCGAGGGTCTGCGCGATTGTGACGCGGTGCTGACCAGCTTCAGACCCGGCGGATTCGAGGCGCGCTACCTGGACGAGTGCATCCCGCTCAAGCACGGGGTCATAGGGCAGGAGACGCAGGGGCCGGGTGGCTTCTTCATGGCGTTGCGCTCCATTCACGTCATGCAGAGGATAGTGGCCGATATGGAGGAGGTCTGCCCCAAGGCGACCCTGTTCAACTACACCAACCCGGTAAACATTGTCTCCGAGGCCGTCACGCACCACACGGACATCCCTACCATCTCGCTGTGCGAGGGTACGCTCATGTACCCCAGGTGGCTGGCGCAACTGTCGGGCCTGGACCCGGACAAGGTAGATGCGCCGATGATAGGTCTCAACCACGGCTCGTGGTCGGTGCGCCAGTCGTACGATGGGGAAGAGATGATGCCGCTGGTAGAGGCTGCCTACGAGCGCATGAAGGCCGACCCATCCGCGAGCAAGCGCGACCTGAGGTGGTTACAGCTTGCCACCACGATGGGCAGCATCCCGAACGACTATTTCCTCTACTACTACTTCAAAGAGGAGATACTGGCGGAGCTACAGGCGAAGCCCACCACCCGTTCGCAGGACATCATGGCGCGGGTACCCGACTACTGGGGGCACTACCGAGAGCAGGCCGAGCGCGACGAACCGGAGCTGGCACCCGAACTCTCGCGGGGTGGTATCCACGAGCTAGAGCTTGCGCTTGACGTTATGGACGCGATATACAACGACCGCAAGGAAGTATGGCCCGTCAACGTACCCAACCGTGGTGCCATCACCAACCTTCCTGACGACAGGGTAGTGGAGTTACCCGGCTACGCGGACCGGAGTGGGGTAACGCCGCTCAGCATGGGCGAGTTGCCGCAGCACGTGTCCGGGCTGGTGCAAATGCTGGCCGAGTACCAGGCGCTTACGGCCGAGGCAGCGTGGAGTGGTACGCGAAAAGACGCGGTGCGGGCGCTCGCCACCAACCCGCTCTGCTTCTCCCTTGCCACAGCCGAGGCCCTGTACGACGAAATGGCCGCTGCCCACAGGCAGCACCTCCCCGAACGCCTGCTGCGATAGCCTATGCTGCCATGAGATTGATCGTGACCGAGGACTACGACTCGCTCAGCCATGCTGGGGCCGATATGGTGGCAGATATAGTTGCAAACGAACCGAGCGCCGTCGTGGTGCCTGCGATGGGTAATACGCCTATGGGTATTTATGCGGGACTTGCGGCGCGGGTGAGGCGCGGGGAGGTTGACGCATCCCGGTGGCGCATTTTCCAGCTTGATGAGTATGCAGGTATCGGCGCGGAAGACCCACGCTCGCTGTATGGGTGGCTGTTGCGCTCGTTCGTTACGCCCTTGGGCATACAAGGGGCCAACGTGGTGCGTCTGCGCGGGGATGTGGCGGACATAGAGGCAGCCTGTCGCGCTTACGAGCAGACAGCGGAAGAGGCGGGCGGGTTCGACCTGGCGATACTGGGGCTGGGGCCGAACGGGCACCTGGGCTTCAACGAGCCGCCTTCCGAGCCGGACGCGCCCACGAGAGCGGTCGAGCTGACGGAGGAGAGCGTGGAAAGCAACGCGCGGTACTGGGGCGGCAGGCACCGGGTGCCGCGTACGGCGGTAACGGCGGGCATGGACCTGCTCCTGTCCGCCAAACATGTGCTGCTGGTGGTGTCAGGCGCGCACAAGAGCGACATCCTGCGCCGCACCGTCACCGGCCCCGCCACGCCGGACGTGCCCGCTTCCCTGCTCCAACAGGCACCCAACGTCACCGTGCTGGCCGACCGTGCCGCCTGGCCCTTTGGCCCTCTTACCACGGACGAGCCCAGATCGTGAGCCGGAGAAAGATGTCACCCGTGGAAGCTATCGAGTACGTACTGGGCGTAGATGGGGGCAACACCAAGACCATTGCGCTGGTTGCGCGGCTGGACGGCACCATAGACGGCTATGGTCGCGGGGGCTGCTCCGACATCTATACTAACCCCGACCCGGCCGTGCCCCTTTCGGAAGCTGAGAAGGCAATTCGGGGCGCTCTAGAAATGGCGGGGGTTGAGGCTGAGACGCTGGCGGTTGGCGCGTTCAGCATGGCCGGGGCCGATTGGCCGGAGGACTTCACGCTCATCGAGTCTGCAATGCGTGCGTGGGGCTTCGGGCGGCGCGTGATGGTAGTCAACGACGCGGTGGGCGCACTGTGGGCGGGGTCGCTGTCGGGGCCTGCGGTAGTGGTAGCTTGCGGCACCGGGGCGGCCACAGCTTCGCGCTCTGAAGACGGTAGAGTGTGGCACAGCAGTTGGTGGCAGGACCCCCAGGGTGCCCACCACATGGGCATGAAGACGCTACAGGCCGTCTACCGCGCCCAACTGGGTATAGACCCGCCCACGATGCTCACGGCGTCCGTGCTGCGCCACTTCGAGCGGGAGAGCGTCGAAGGCGTGCTCCATCTTTTCATGTCACGCGTTGAGGGCCGTCCACCAAGTGCCAAAGTCAGCCAGTTATCGCGTGTGTTGCTGGATGCGGCAGAGGCAGGTGACCTCTCGGCGCGGCGTATCGTACAGGAGCACGGTGAGGCCCTGGGCGATTACGCGCTGGCGGCGGCCCGGCAGGTCGGTATCGAAGGCTGCCCCTTCACCCTGGCGCTCACCGGGGGCGTGTTCCGGCATACGTGCTCGCTGCTGGCAGAGGCGTTGATCGCTCGCGTGCGTGCAAGCTCGCCCAGGGTGGTGCCGGTCTACAGTCGTTTTGAGCCTGCGGCCGGTGCGCTGTTGCTGGGGTTGGAAGCGGCGGGTTGCTCTTTGGAGGAGCCGCTACTGGCTCGCCTGACCGACAGCCTGCCGGATGTCTCGTTGTTCGCCACCTAGCCAAAGTGGGAGCCTGTTCCGATGCCGAAGTGGGACGACTCAGGCATACCCGACCAGCAGTGGACGGTCCAGGAGTGGCAGGGTACATATCCCAGAAGAGACTACCTGAGCCTGACGTGGCACGGCATCCAGCGGTGCACTGACGACGACAATCCTAACTACGTGGGTCTATCGAGTTCGGAGCCGCAGGCGCTGGATGATTTCATGGCGAATGGCCCAGCACCTCATATAATGCGCGGCTCGAGGAAGTTGCCGGACCGTACAGTGGCTGACGTTAGGGCTTACATTGAGGAACACCGCAGGGCCGCCGGGCGAGAGGACACGGGTGCCAGCCATAGCTAGCGGGTGATTGGTAATCTCCCTCCAACTCCGGCCATGCTACATCTCCTCGAACACAATCTCCTGTGCACCCTCCCACAGGCAGAGGCGGCCAAGATCGGCCAGCTGCTCGCGCCCATCCTCTATGGTGAGGAAGTGGTTGGCGGCCAGTTGTCCCACCTTGCTGGCGAAGCGCGCGCTGCCGTAGGGGAAGAGGATCTCCGTCTCGCTGAGGCCGCCCGGATAGAAGAGGATATCGCCGCGTGAGGGGTGGCTGGTGTGGTTTTCGTAGCTTACGCCGAGGTCGAAGTCGCCCAACGGTATCCAGCACGCCTCGCCACTCCAGCGCGCGTGGATCAACTTCTGGCGGTAGGGCAACAGCTTGCGGAAGGCCGCGCAGGTCTGCGGGGCGTTCTCCTCCTCAAGCCTGCCGGTAAACGTGTAAGGCCCTGCGGTGATGCGGAGCATGGTCATGGATATGCCTCCTCCTGTTGGTTTACATAAATCCTGCCGAGAGAGCCGACCTGGGGCTACGTCCTGGTTGGGGAGCTACGAACGGGCGTGATGAGCCTACCTAACGGCCTCGATACTACCTTGCCATCCAGCCACACAGTATGCCCTCGTAGCAGTGTGCGGACCACTCGCCCGCGTAACGTCCGGCCGACATATGGGCTGTGCTTGTGACGGTACAGCAAGTCCTCGGCCAGCAACACCTGGCTGCTGCTCAGGTCGATCAGCGCCAGGTCGGCGTCGGCACCCACTTCGATGCGGCCCTTACGTGTGGAGACGCCGAAACGTTGGGCCGGGTACCCTGCGGTGAGTGACGCAATTGTGGTAAGGGGCAGGTCGCGGTCCGCATGTCCATCGGTCAGCAGCAGTGGCAGCAGCGACTGGCACCCGGAGATGCCTCCCCACACCTGGAAGAAGTTGTCGCTAGCCTTCATGTCGGCCGGGGCGGGGGAGTGGTCGGAGGCGATCATGGGCAGCGTTCCCGCGAATATGTGCGCCCAAAGCTCGTCCTGCTCGTGTTGCGCGCGTACGGGCGGCGCGCACTTGGCTACCGCTCCCAAGCGCTCCACGTCCTCTTCGGTCAGCACGAGGTAGTGAGGGCACGTCTCGCAACTTACGTCCACGCCGCGCGCTCTTGCCTCCGAGACCAGGCTTACACCCCGCCCGCTGCTGACGTGTACGATGTGCAAGCGGCAGCCGGTCTCCCCGGCGAACGTGATAGCCCGTGATATGGCCTCAAGTTCCGCGATTACGGGACGCGACCGCAGGTAGTCCGTCACCTCAGTGCGGCCCTCCGCGATTGCTCGTGCGGCTAAGGTACCCGTGAGCGTGTCGTTTTCAGCGTGCACCGCTACCAGGCAGCCCAGTCTAGCCGCTTCCTGCATGCCCTCGTAGAGCGTGAAGTCGTCACTTGCGGGGAAGTCTTCGATGCCGCTGTTGGACATGAACGCCTTGAACCCAACCACCCCGCGTGCCGCAAGCTCCTGCATGTGCGGGATGCTGCCGGGCACCAGCCCTCCCCACAGCCCAAAGTCCACCAGCGAACTGGATTTTGCCGCCTCGCACTTGAGGTCGAAGGACAAGGCGTCGATGGTCGGGGGGTGAGAGTTGAGCGGCATGTCGAAGTAGGTCGTGGTGCCGCCTGCCGCCAGCGCCGCTGTGCCGGTGGCAAACCCTTCCCACTCGGCGCGGCCCGGCTCGTTGAAGTGTAGATGCGCGTCGATGACACCGGGGAAGATGTGCAGGCCCGCCGCGTCCAGTTCGCTCTTCGCGATGCCTTCCAGTTCGGGCGCGATGGCGGCAATCTGCTCGTCCGCAATACCGAGGTCGGCCTGCACCAGTGCCTGAGGTGTAACGAGCGTACCATTGCGGATTATAAGGTCGTACTGTGGCATAGGTGTAATAAAACGCAATTAACTAATTGGCTAACTATTAGAACCATTTACTAGCTCTAAGAACCGATTCAGCACTTCGATAGCTGCTTCAACGTCTTCTACCTTCACCGACTCCGCGGGGTTGTGGCTTATGCCACCCTTACAGCGCACGAAGAGCATAGCGATCTGAGTAACTTGCGACATTATCACGCCGTCGTGACCCGCACCGCTCGGCAGGTAGCGAACGGGATATCCCGTGAGTTCTACGGCCTCGGCCAGCTTGCGGGAAAGGTCCGGCGAGCAAGGTACCGAGTTGTTGCTTTGCATGAGTTCCCATTCGATGGCAACGCCACGGGAGGCACTTATCTGCTCGGCACGCTCCCGCAGCGCCTTGACGGTGGCTTCAAGCGTGGCGTTGTCCTGGTGCCGCACGTCGAGGCTGAGGGTGACGCTTCCGGGTATGACGTTGCTCGCGCCGGGCTGTACTGCCATCTGCCCGACGGTACCCACCGCTCCCGGTTCCGCTTTGGCTACCTCTTCGACGGCAAGAACAAACTCGGCTGCGGCAGACAAGGCGTCGCGGCGCAGGTGCATCGGCACGGTACCGGCGTGCCCGGCCATGCCACTGAACGTGAGGTTGAAACGGTTCTGCGCCGCAATCGCGCTGACCACACCCACCGGCAGGTCTTCCGCTTCGAGCACCGGCCCCTGTTCGATGTGCACCTCGCAATAGCCTAGCAAGTCTGTAGGGTCGCGCCTGTCCTTATGCAGGGCATCGGGGTCGCCGCCGAAGTCGCGGATGGCTTGCTTTAGAGATATGCCCTCGGCGTCGGTGAGGTCGAGATAGGCAGGATGGAAGCTCCCGGCGAAGACCCTGCTGCCGAGGTAGGAGGTGTGGTAGCGCAAGCCCTCTTCGTCCGCGAAGGCCGCCACCTCTATGGCATAGGGCAGGCGATTGCCCGCATCGTGCAGGGCCTGGACGCATGCGATAGCCACTAGCACGCCCAATGGACCGTCGTACTTGCCCGCGTCGCGCACGCTATCGAGGTGCGAGCCGAGGACCAGCGTGCCCGCGCCCATGCCTGTGCCCTCGTAGCGCCCCACCAAGTTTCCTATATTGTCCTGGCGGACGGCCATGCCTGCCGCGCGCATCCACCCCTCGACAGTGCTGTTTGCCTGCTTCATCGCCGGGGTAGCCACGCGCCGGGTGAGTAGGTCAGGCTCCTCGCTGATAGCGCCGAGTGCGTCCGCCCGCCGCATTACTGCCTCGGCGTAGACAGCCGCCCATCCTCCCGGTCTCTCATTATGCACCATTCAACTGCCCCTGTAGGTGCTGTAAGCCCACGGTGAGGTGAGCAGCGGCACGTGGTAGTGAGCGCCCGGGTCGGAGATGCCGAAGCGCAAGGGCACCTCGGACAGGAAGGGCGTCGAGGGCAGGGGCGTGCCTTGCGCCGCGAAGTATTCCCCCACCCCGAACACAAGCTCGTAGACACCCGGCGCGAACTCGTCCCCGGCGAGCATGGGTTGGTCGGTGCGCCCGTCGCTGTTGGTGCGTACCTCTTTCAGGAGCACCCGTTCGCCGCCCGCGCCTTTAAGACGCCACAAGGCTATCACCATGCCCGCGGCGGGGCGACCCTGTGCGGTATCGAGTACGTGCGTGGTGAGGCGGCCCGGCACCGTACGCTACTCTTCCCGGCCCAGCGTGAGCTTGATGCTGCCGTAGGGTGGGCGCGGGTCGGTGTAGACCCTTATGCGCTCGTCAGCCTCCGAGACGAAGGCGGTGTCCCACAGGCGGTTCTGCGCCTCGAAAGTCACCTCGGCCATCTGTGGAAACCGCTCCAGAAGCCTCACGCCCATTTCGTACACGAGGTGCTGTATCGACATGCTGACGAAGTGGTGGAACACAGTCTGTACGAGGTCGCGCACCTGTTCGGCGGGAATGTACCGGCCCAGGTCGCTGCCGGTGGCATCACCTACGTCGCCGTACTTCCAGTAGACGTCCAGGTAGATGAACAGGGGGCGGTCTCTGCGCTCCGGCAGCGTGGTGTGCTCGTCGCGCAAGAAGCTGGCAAAGGAGCTGCCCGTGACCTTGATCAACTGCAACTCAAGCTGGCCGCAACGGTGCGCCGTGACTCGTAGGCCGTCGTTGCTACGTTCCAGGTCCAGAGAGGCGAAGGCGTGGTCCTCGCGGGAGCGGCTGAATAGGACGTTGCTGGCGGTAAACTCGCCCGCGGCCTGACCCGGCACCTGGGCGGCTCCGAAAGGAAGCTCTTTGCCGCTCATTCGCAAGGAGTGCATCTGCGGGTAAGTTTCGAGGAAGCGCTTGCCGAGGAAGTAGAGGGAGCCTTCGAGGGTGGCACCATCGTAGTCCAGCATCTGCTTGAGTACGAAGTTCTTCATCGTGTCGGTCGCCACCACGTTGCTGTTGTCGCCCTCAGTGTAGGCGGCAAGGAAGTTGTCACCGAACACCTCCACGTCCACCTCGGCAGCGAAGAGCGTGTTCTCCCTGCCCGAAAACTGGGACTCCGGGATGGCCGTGACACCGGATAGGGGGGTAGCGTAGGTGCGGTAGAAGGGTATATGTGCTTTGCCGTAGCTGATGGTACTTCTCACAGCTTGCGCCTCCATACTGCTTTGTATGTGCTTAAACCCGCTCGCGGTCCATGAAATCTAGTAGACGCAGGTAAGCGATTTTCGCGATCTCGCGCAGGGCCGTAGTTATTTCTTCCTCGCGTGAGTTGTTCATGCGCGAGGCGAACCCCGCCAGGATGCTGTCTTTCTTGTTCTCGCGGGCGCAGACCACGAACGGGAAATCGAATCGCGCCTTGTACTCGCTGTTGAGCGTACTGAAGGTAGAGATTTCTTCGGTTGTGAGCCGGTCCAGCCCAGCC
The DNA here is from genome assembly GCA_036388595.1 of Chloroflexia bacterium. GTDB lineage: Bacteria > Chloroflexota > Chloroflexia > QHBQ01 > JADMIH01 > JADMIH01. Next base: position 9,356 of record DASVRN010000249.1, on the reverse strand, counting down.
GAAGCCTGCTCCCTGGCCGACTCGGGCGTGAGGCTGCCGGATAGCGCGGCCCGGCCTACCAGGTCGGGGTGGGCGCGTATGAGCGACACCTGCTGCTCCTGCGCGGCCTCGTACATCACCCGGCACAACGCCCGGTGCAGGTCGTCCAGGCTGGTGAAGGGCCGTGCGTGCCAGGCTTGCTCCGCGATCCAGGGCGAGCCTTCAAATAGAAAACCTAGCGTGCTAACAAACTGCTCCCGGTCTAAGGAGCTCACTTCCTGGATAGTCATTCAGATGCCCGCATGGTTGTAGCACTCATAGCTGCATCAAGCATTATACATCTGGCGGCAATACAATAGCGATTGTCAGGCTGTGTGCGCTATTCCGCGTGGTCCCTTCTAAGCCAGCGAGCTAGACCTTCCCAGCCACCCGGCTCCTTCTCCCAGAGGCCATGCGAAAGCTCCAGTGGTGCCCGCCCTGGCACGGCCAATTCGCTGAACGGCTCGTGCTCCACAAATCCCAGTTTCTGCGCGAGGTTATAGGAGGCCAGATTGGGCGCGTCACAGTCCCATGTGGCGACGAGGCCGCGTTCCAGGCAGTGCTCGATGTAGGCCGCACTGACAATGGCAGCCAGCCCTTTCCTCCTGAAGGCAGCGTCCGTTTCGATGCTGACGTTGGCCTGGTCGGCACCTACCGCTATCGTATAGATGACGCTGGCGAACTGCCCGTCAACTATGGCACAGTAGCCAAAGCCGTGCCTGTCGAAAGGCTCGTAGCCTCCCCAGAAGAAGCCGATCATCTCGTGCATCTCGCGGTCTATCTGCTCGGCCAGCTCCCCATCCACGGCCCGTACTTCGGTGCCCGTTGGTAGCGAGTCGCGCCACCCCTTGACCTGGTCCGCTGCCTCTTTGGGGAACCTGAAAGACCGGCGGTCGATAACCTCCAGGCTGTGGTTGTGGTCATCTAGCAGCGCCTGCTCCCAGGCCTTACCAACGGGGCAGTAGCCATATAGCTCGTGGAAGACCCCGGCTTCGGCGGGTGCCTCCGCGATGAAGCGGCGCAGTTCGCGGGCGCCGGCACTACCGGCAACGTAGAACTCGTACGTCCGGCACATCAGGGCGGCTGTGGGGTTGGGCAGGTCGTCCACAAAGATTCGGCCTTTCTGCTTGCCCTCGAATACGGCGTAAATCTGCGCCTCGTCAAACCAGGTTTCTCTGAACAGCGGTTCGGCTTTGTGAAACAGGTCGGCAGAAAGCTCGTAGACCAAGACGTTAGCTCCTTTCTTCCAGGCGGTTGTACTTTCTCAACACCTCTTGCAGACGCTCGTGGGGGAGCGCGATTACGCGGTGGTTGTCGCGGCCAACCATCGTATCGGCGGCTACGAGGGCGTTGATGATAGCTTCCTCGGTCGCCTGCACGGTGGCTTCGAACAGGGGAGTGATGTGGTTGTTGTTCAGCATCTCGACCTGGCCGGTGGGTGCATTCGCAGCCGAGGGGTTGGCGGTGGAGAAGGCCAGGAAGATATCGCCTGAGCTGTTGCCCGCCACGCTCCCGGTCCTTGCCAGCCCCATGCTGACGCGGCGGGCTACGCGCTTCAACTGATGGGGCAGGAGGGGCGCGTCCGTGGCGACGACCACGATAACGGAGCCAACATCCCCGGTGGGTGTGGCTGCGGGCGCGGACGAGGGGCCGGGTAGCTCCTCTGTTATCTCGCGGCCCACGGGTACACCGGCGACCAGGAGCTGCCGTCTCAGACCAAAGTTGCACTGTGCCAGCACACCCACGGTGTAGCCGCCCTGCGCTTCATCCAGCCGCCTCGAGGAGGTGCCTATGCCGCCCTTGAACTGGTAGCAGATCATCCCGGTGCCGCCACCCACGCTACCTTCTTCCACGTTGGTAGCACTCGCGCTCTCTAGCGCCTGGAAGACGTGCTCCTCCTTGACGTGGAAGCCGTTGATGTCGTTCAGGTAGCCGTCGTAGGTCTCGCCCACCACGGGCAGCGACCAGAAGTCCTCACCGAAGGTGTTTAGCCCCGGCCTTTGCATGGCGCGCACGTACCAGGCGATTACCGCGTCCCGCACCACGCCAACGCTGTGCGTGTTGGTTATCATCATGGGGCTTTCGAGAAAGCCCGACTCCTCTATCCAGGTGGTGCCGGTCATTTCACCGTTGCCGTTGAGCGAGAACCAGCCCGAGAAGCAGGGCGCGATATTTCGCTTGCCACGAGGCCAGATGGCGGTCACTCCGGTTCGCACCGGGCCGACGCCAACCTTCAATTCCCCCTCGCCTGAAATCAAGGTCGTATGCCCGACTTCGACACCACCTACATCGGTGATAGCGTTGAGTGGGCCGGGTGTGCCGTCAAATGGGATGCCGAGGTCACGTGCGCGAGGTCTATTCATCGTGTGTCTTGTTACTCCCCGCTGAGTAGTGTAGCAATCTTTCAGCGGACCGAGAGTTGCAGCCGAAAGCTTGACTATGCTAGGGGCTATGATAACAGAACCGGTTGCTAGCGCCCACTTCGTACTTTGCGCAACCCCGAAGTGAAGATAGAACCCTGCGGTCACGCGGCAATATTCTGCTGCCGCCTGTATAATGCACTGCACGTCAAATACCAGGAGGCACCCCCATGCCAGACAGGATCGTAGTGGAAAAGCTGGAGCAGGCGGTCGGCATCATGCGCGAGCTTGATATCGACCTGTGGATCACCTACGCACGCGAAACGACCCTCACGCCCGACCCGTGCCTGGACATCATCGCGGGCTTCGAGGTCACCTGGCACTCGGCCTTCCTGGTGAGCAGCAGCGGCGAGAGGGTGGCTATAGTGGGGCGTTACGATGCCGAGAACGTGGAGGCCACCGGCGGGTACTCGCGGGTGATACCTTACGACGAGAGCATCAAGCCCGCTTTGCTGGAGGCTGTGAGAGGGTTGGACCCACGCAACATAGCTCTCAACTACTCGGAGAACGACTCGGCGGCCGACGGCCTCACCCACGGTATGTACCTGGACCTGCAATGCACGTTCGAGGGCACATCTTTCGCCTCGCGGTTTGTGTCGTCAGAGGCCCTGGTGTCGGCGCTGCGGGGACGCAAGTCGGCTTCTGAAGTGGAACTCATACGGGCGGCGATAAAGACCACCGAAGAGCTATACGAGCGCGTGGGCAATAGTCTTGGCCTGGGGCAGAAGGAGATTGACATTGCCGGGCGGCTTACAGAGATGCGCAAGTCGATGGGGCTTGGCACCGCCTGGGCCGAGGAGTACTGCCCCATCGTCAACGCGGGGCCTGAGTCGTCTGTGGGTCACGCTGCCCCCGGCCCATACGAGACACAGCCCGGCCACCTGCTGCACATGGACTTCGGCGTGAAGCAAGACGGCTTCTGCTCCGACCTGCAACGTATGTGGTACGTCCCCAACGAGGGCGAGACCGAAATACCCGACGACATCCGCCGCGCCTGGGACGCCTGCTGGGGCGCTATTGACGCCGGGGCCGCGATACTCAAACCAGGAGTGCAGGGCTGGCAGGTGGACGCGGCTGCTCGCTCGTACCTGGTCGGGGCGGGCTACCCGGAGTACCAACACGCGCTTGGACACGGCCTGGGCAGGGTGGCGCACGACGGCGCTACGTTGCTGGGGCCACGGTGGGACCGCTACGGCAACACCCCCTACGGCGTGGTGGAGGCGGGCAACGTCTTTACGCTGGAATTGGGCACGTTCGTGGAGGGTAGGGGGTATATCGGGCTGGAAGAAGACGTGCTGGTCACCGAGGACGGCATAGAGTGGTTGAGCACGCCGCAGCGGGAGCTTTGGGTATTAGGGCAAAGGCGTTAGGACCTCACCGATTTTTCAGGCTGCTGAAATCGAACAGCGGTTTGCCGCCGTGGATATAGGTCTCAGTGATCCACCAGAAGATACCAAAGACAACCCCGTAGGCGAGCACCCCGATGAGCACAACCTCAGTCAGACTTCTACCGAAGCTGTAGCCCAGACGCACGTCAGCCACCATCTTGAAGCAGGCACCAGCGGCTACGCCTCCATAGAGAATCAGTCCGAAGTGGCCGTTGAGGAGGTTCATCGTCGAACCGCCTAGCATGTAAGCGAGTCCGTGGATGATGGCGATAATCATAACAAACTGCACGTAAAGCTCTAAGCTCTTGATTGAAGTATCAGCGGTGCTCCTGCGCCGTCGCATCCTGTGGTGAGCGGTCTCCACACCAGTAGCGACACCTTCGCTGAGGTTTGCAACTTCAACGTACCCTAGCTGGTAAGTCTGAGCGAGCGATTGGCCGCAACTTCGGCAGTAGTTCTTAGCTGAGCCTTGCGGCTGCCCGCAGTTGTCGCAGTATGACATGGTGGGGGACTCCTCGCGCAAATCTGGAGGAGGTGCATAGATTTTCTACGCACTTCCTCCTCCAAATCATAGTCCCTGCCATGCGCCGGAGCAATAGGTAAATCTGGTTGCTAGTCTAGTATTAATGTACCAGTCCAGTCCATTGAAGGACCTGTGGGCGCAACAAAGCAGGAAGGGAGCCAATAGCGGCTCCCTTCCTGCTTGATGTATTTAGCGGCAGTATCAACTGCCATGTCGTTCGGCCTTACTTCACCACCAGCGTCGCCTGCTGGCCCCTGGAGGCATGGCCTGGGAGGGTGCAGATGACAGTGTAGGTGCCGGGGGCGAGTTCGAGTTCCAGCGTTTGTGGGCCGTCGGCCTTGCTGAAGTTAGGCGTCTTAGCGATCACGCCGGTGCTGTCTTGCACCGCGAAGTTATGCGCGAACTGCCCTTCGTTGCTAACTGTGAAGACAACCATGCCAGCGGGGACTTCCTGCTGGCTCAGATCAAGCGCCCATTCCCGCAAGGTGCCCTGTACTTCGACGCTGTTTACGCCTCCTGTGCCCTGGTCCCCTGCCGGAGTTGCCGCGGACGTTGAGCCTGTGGTGGCGGTTGGCTCTGTAGGGGTCGTGGTGCCTTCCGCCATCTCACCCATGTCTCCCATGTCTCCCATGTCCGAGCTTTCGGTGGGCAGGGCCGCGGGGGCTGTTGCTACTGCTGTGCCAAGTGCGGTCGCACCCGTCGTCTCTACGGGGGCTACTGCTCCGGTGCCGGTTGCGGTGGCTGTAGACTGCGCCCCCGGCTGTGTGGCGGGGGTGGGGGTGGCTGGAGTGCCCCCGCAGGCGGCAAGACTTACCATCATTGTCGCGGCCAGGGTAGTGATCAACCCGGCTCTCTTGATGTTCCCTTGTGAATAGTTCCCGAATATCATAATTGGTGCTTTCCTCTCCTGGGTATGTCGAAGTTGTAATGTGTCGCCGGAGTTGCCCAATGGGAGGCGGTGCCGGTCTTCTTTCAGTCTAAGGTCCGAACCTTAAAGAAAACCCTGAGAAAAGTTAAGATTTGCTTAAGCTTGCCTGCTCCAAGCAATTCCATACCGCCGAGAAAGCGGGGTAGGTGACCGCGTTCCGGGCAGACGGAGAGGCCAACATGTGCGATCCGCACATCACCTGGTCATGTTGGCCTCTGCTAGGAGAGTCTGATGATAGGGGCTGTGCCACTCGCCTGTTTAGACGTTCGTCGGGGCTTGCAGAACGACCGTAACCTCTTGCTCGCTGCTGGAGCCTCGGCAATCACCATAAGCTTAACGCTGTCTCCTGCTTTACGGATTGTCAGCAATTCCGCCAGCGGCGGTCCTAGCGGCTCTCGGCGAGGGCGGCTTCCGGCTCAGGGGCGGTTTGCGCTCTGGTCATGGGCAGCACGATGCTAAATGTGGCCCCTTCGCCCGGCGAGGACTGCACGCTGATGCTGCCGCCGTGTCGCTCTACGATGGCGCGGGCAATCGAGAGGCCAAGGCCGGTGTTGCCCGTAGCCCTCGCCCTGGACAGGTCGCCGCGATAGAACCTATCGAACACGTGCGGCAGGTCCTCCGGTGTGATCCCTTGTCCGGTGTCTTGCACTTCGATTAGCAACCGTCTGCCGGTCGCGTCGGTGCTGGCGCGCACCCTGACCTCACCCTGCTCAGGAGTATAGCGCAGAGCGTTGTCCAGCAGGTTCAGCAGGACTTGCTTCAGCCTGTCGGGGTCCGCGCGCAACAGGGCCGTCTCCACGCTCGCCTCGCAACGCAGCGATAGGCGCACCTCTTTAGCCTCGGCCACCGGCGTCATCTGCTCGACCAGGCCGGCGAGCAGTGGGCACGGACTTACCGGCTTGAAGCTGATAGTCGGCGCGGTGCTGTCGAGACGCGACAACGTCAGGAGGTCCGCTACCAGGCGGCCGAGGCGTCTCAGTTCGCCGTGCATGGAGCGCACGGTGCGCTGTACCACCCTCGTATCGCCCCGGTCGGCGCCTATGAGCAGCATCTCGCTCAATCCCTCCAGGGACGTGAGAGGAGTACGCAGTTCGTGCGAGGCATCGGCTACGAAGCGGCGCTGGGCTTCCAGGGCCGAGGCCAGGCGTTCCACCATGCTGTCGAAAGCGTGCCCAAGGCGGGCTACCTCGTTGCGTCCGGCGGGCAGGCGTATGCGGCGGTCCAGGTCGCCCGCCGAAATGGCCTCAGCGGTGCGCGAGATGCGGTCCAGCGGCCTCAGCACCACGCGTGTGAGCGCCAGGCCCGCCAGCACGCCCGCGACCGTGCCGATGAGTATGCCGAGCACTACGTAGAGGCGCAACTGGTTGAGCACGGCATCCGCGCCCTCCAACGAGGCCACCTGCTGCAAGAGCAGTCCCATGTCTTCCCGCGTGGTGATAAGTGTAAGGGGTGTAAGGACTACCAGGACGCGCTCGCCGGTTGGCGCGTAGGAGACCCACTGCGTGATTGCGCCGTTTGCTATCCTGTCCGGCCAGTCCGCGGTCAGGGGTGGTATGTAGAGGGGTTCGTTGCCCGGCCCGGACTGGCCGGCGCTGATCGAATTGCCCTGCCGGTCCAGTACCGCCACCGCCACGTCCGCGCTGCTTAGCCCTCTTACCAGCGAGCCGGCCACCATATCGACCGAGCGTGGCGGGCGGCGGTCCCTTGGCGGAAAGAGCTGCTCCAACGAGGTGCGGGTCGTTCTCTCCAGGCGCTCCCTGGTGTTCTGGATGAGGAAGCTGTCGAGTTGCGCGTAGAGTGCGAAGCCCAGCAACGCGAGCACGGCGGCCAGCAGCAGCGCGTAAATGGCGCTGAGTTGCAGGCCCACCGGCACGTTCCAGACGAGGCTCCTCGCACGTTTAGCCGGTGACATCGGGCGGCTCCAGGCTGTAACCCACACCTCGCACGCTGCGGATCAGGTCCCTGTTTTCATCTTCTAACTTCTCGCGCAGGTGCCTGATGTGCACGTCTATAACGTTGGTATCGCCGTAATAGTCGTAGCCCCATACGCGGTTGAGGATAACGTCGCGGCTGAACACCTGCCGGGGGTGGGTTAGGAACAACTCGAGCATATCGAACTCGCGGGGGGTGAGTTCCACGGGCTTACCGCCCCTGGTGACACGGCGCGTCTGGCGGTCCAGCACCAGGTCGCCCACGCGGAGGGCCTGCTGCAAATTGACCCCCTTGCGCCGCAGAATGGCGCCCACCCGTGCCAGCAGCTCGCGGAAGGTGAAGGGCTTCACCAGGTAGTCGTCGGCCCCGCTATCGAGGCCCACCACGCGGTCTTCCACTTCGCCCCTGGCCGTGAGCATCAGGATGCCGACGTCGCTGGTCGCCCGCAAGCGCCTGCACACCTCCACCCCGTCGATGCCTGGCAGCATCACGTCCAGCACCACGATATCGGGCTTCGCGGACCGTGCCTGGTCCAACGCCTCATGCCCGGTGCGCGCCACGCTCACCTCGAAGCCCTCGTAGTTGAGGCCCATCGTGAGCATCTCAACTATGATCTCCTCGTCGTCCACGACCAGCACACGCGCGGGGCGCTCCCTTTCGTCACCCGCCCCATTATTACGCATTATCATTGCTCCTTTTACCGATTCCCTTTGAAATCATTATAAGTGAGAAGTCGCGAGAAACGTGCGACATACCCAGCCCCTGGCATGGGAGTGTCGCACACCGTCCTTACCCCCATTCGCTTACACCTTCTACCCTGCACAAATCCCTCAGTCCTCAGTCCTCAGTACTCATCACTCCCACAAGTATATAGCCTCCACCCGGAGCAAGGCCGGGTGGAGGTTGAGGAGGAGGGAAGTTAGCTGTCTAGAAGGTAGGTGCGGGCACGGGCACCACCGTATCCGCGTTGTCGGGAGCGCCCGGCGCTGCCTGTACGTGCCTGGCTACACCGGCGAGGTGCTGGGCCAGTTTGGCGGAAGATACCGCCTCGGTGTAGTTGCCCGCGCCGTAGGCGTTGTAGGCGCTCTGGTAGGCGGCCTGCGCGTCGGCCAGGTAACCTGTCGCGGCGCTATCGGTAATCAGCGACTTCTGGGCCACCAGGTTGTTGTAGGTCTGCGACAGGAAACGGCTGGCCTGCGCCTGGGTCACGGTGACGTTAGCCGCGTCTGGCCCGCCGGGGAAGTGCCTGCCACGTCCTACGGGCCGCTGGCTCGCGGACGGAAGAGTGTCGGCACCTAGCGCCCGTGCCATCTGTCCCTCGGCAATGAAGACCAGTTCCTGGGCCGCCCGAGCGTACCGGCTTGCCGAGCCGAACTTGGAGGCCGCCGCTGCCGTTCGTGCGCTGCCCAGCAGGGTCTGAGCATTGTTCAGCCACTTCGAGACGTTGGCGGTGTCCATCTTGCCGTTGGCGTAGGCCAGGTCGCCCTGCGCCAGGGCGAGGAGGGTAGTGGTATTGCTGATCTGGCGGCTAACACCTTCCGCGGTGAGGGCCTGTCCTCCCCGCTCGCGCCCGTCAAAGTCGCCACCTGGGCCGCGATGGCCGCCCGGACCCCGCTTGCCGCCTCCGCCTGGCAAGGTTTCCCACGGAGCGTCTGTTGCGCGCGGGGTGGCCTGCGCGGCGGGTTGGTTGGGAGTAGCCGTGGCCGTGGAGGTCTGTGCCGACGCGCTGCCCACAATGGTACCGACCGTTACCAGGGTGGCCGCCAGGAAGGCCCCAAGCCCACTAGCTAGAGTCTTTGCGTTCATGTAGATTTCTCCTTGTAGCTTCTGCTTAATTCTCAGGCAGTGGAATGTGTTTCCGTTGCCTGGCCGTCTGTTACCAGTATAGAAAGGGAGAATTAAGTTGGAGCGAGAGAAAAGTTAAGTCTCGATTAAGATGCGGAAGCGAACTGATGTTGTAGATATGGCTGACGCAAAGACATTACGAGCACCATCGCCCTATATCTTTTGTCCCGCTTAATTGGGTCTTCCCGCAGCCCCTAACATACATCTGTAGAACCAAGCCCCCCTTTGTCATTCTGAACGCAGTGAAGAATCTCGTCCTACACCGGGATGTTTCCTCGTACTTATGGGACTCTGTTGCTGAA
>DASVRN010000248.1:0-2403 GCA_036388595.1 Chloroflexia bacterium | reverse complement strand
CTCTCCTGGCTCGACCGCAAGCGACGCCTCACCATCCGCTACGAGCGTCGTGACGATATTCACCTAGCTTTCCTGCATCTTGGTTGTGTCCTCATCTGCCTCAATCACCTGCTACGACGGTTTTGAAAGGCGCTCTTAGTGACAGACCAGGTTGCAATGCCATCCGTGGCGCGAGTGCTCTCCGTGAACGTGGGGCAGGTGCGCGAGATCGACTGGCTGGGCCAGAGGTCAACCACCGCCATCTGGAAGTACCCTATGGGCGGGCGAGTACCTGTCGTCGGCGTGAACCTTGCGGGTGACGACCAGGCAGACCGGCGCGCGCATGGTGGCCGCGACAAGGCCGTCTACTCCTACAGCCGGGAAGACGAGGAGTGGTGGGAGCAGCAACTAGGGCGGCGGGTGGAACCAGGCACATTCGGGGAGAACCTGACGCTGCAAGGAGTGGACGTCACGGGCGCGGTGATAGGCGAACGATGGCAGGTGGGCAGCACGGTGCTGGAGGTGGCACAGCCGCGTATCCCCTGCTGGAAGCTGGGGGCCAGGATGGGTGATCCCGATTTCCCGCCGAGGTTCGGTGCTGCCGGGCGGCCGGGGGCGTACCTGCGCATCATCACGGAGGGTGACATCGGCGCGGGTGACCAGGTGCGCATCGTTTACAAGCCGAGCCACGGCATCACGGTAGGGGATGTCGCGTACATATACCACTCCGACCACGCACGTGCCAGCCTGCTGCTAGAAATAGACGAATTAGCGGAACCGCTCAAGAATTGGGCAAGCAGGATGCTACGCCATGCAAAGGCATAGGAGTCATCTCGAAAACGAAGATACTGGATGTTAGCACATGAGGTGGCCCTTGTCATTGTGAGTACCATGCTAATGAAGGAAAGTCAGCCAATAGGGTTACATGCGTGTGAGAAGCCACATAAGGCGCCAGGCGACGCCCCGCGATTGAAATCGGGGGCTACACCTTACCAAGTCCCACAAGGGGACTCTCCTCTACCCACCTGCTCTCTGAAGAACGGCCCTCCTGCACATAGCCAGTCCCGCAGGGACTTTGCAGAGTGTAGCCCCCGATTTCAATCGCCGGGCGTCGCCTGGTACCATATGTGTCTATATTAGCTGACATTCCTTCGTTAGCATGGTACTGAGCACAGTGAAGAATCTCGTCCTCTACCGGGATGTTTCGTCTTTCTTATGGGACTCTGTTGCTGAAAGTAATATGATACCTGGGCGCTGATGGACGAGATTCTTCGCTGCGCTCAGAATGACAAGGGCCACCTCTAATGCTTACTATCGCTGCCGTGCATGAGATAGCTGCTAGCTGTCAGCGATCAGGTAAGGACTTTAGACTGTTTTCCGCCTGGGTCGCCCCAGCCACGCGAACAATATCCCTAGCTCGTAGAGCAGGATGATAGGCACCGCCACATAAATCTGGTTTACCGGGTCGGGCGTTGGGGTTATTATGGCCGCAACTATGAAGGCCAGCACATATGCCCACCGCCGGAACCTCTTCAGCCTCGCGGGGGTAGCCACGCCCACTTTAGACAGGATAAAGATGATAAGAGGTGTCTCAAAGGCCAGCCCCATCGCCAGCATGAAGTTGGTGACAAAACTCATGTACTCCGAAATCGTGGGTTGAATCTCGATTTGCGGAGTGCCGAAATTAAGCAGGAATTCCAGGGCGCTGGGCAGTACCAACACGTAGCAGAAGACGACCCCAAGCACAAAGAAGAACATGACCCCCGGCAGACTGAGCAATATCCAGCGCTTTTCGTTCTTGGTCAGGCCGGGGGCCAGGAACTGGAATAACTGGTAGACCAGCACCGGCATAGAGAGCGCGATTCCCGTTATCAGCGACACCTTCACATATGCCACGAACGTCTCGGTGACGGTTATGGCGAGAAGCTGGCGGTCGCCGGCCATCCGTAAAAGTAATTGGATCTCCTGCTCCACAAAGACGAAGCTCAAGGCAGTCAAGAGCACCACCGACACGGCGGCCTTTATCAGACGGTCGCGGAACTCGCGCAGGTGCTCGATGAGTGGCATTTCGACGTCGCGCGTGCCATCGGGACGCCTTCTACCCGTACGCTGAGGCTGACCACCGCGTTTACCAAACGGGAGTCGTGGACGAAATCGCGACAAGGTGCTACTCATCAGGCATTAAGTAACCAGAAAAACTACACAACCGGCAGACGCAAACAGGCGCGGCAAGTCCATTATAGGACTCGCCGCGCCTGCTTACAAATATGATTTGGGAATTGGGATTTCGGATTTCGGATTTAGTAGATATCCAACAAATCCGAAATCCGAATTCCCAAATCCCAAATCGTTCTAATCCACTCCCCACTTCGCCTTGATAGCGTCCAGGGTGCCGTCGCTCTTCATCGCCTCCATGGCGCTAGA
>DASVRN010000247.1:0-5678 GCA_036388595.1 Chloroflexia bacterium | reverse complement strand
ATTTGGAGAATGGAAAGAGGGACAGGGTACGTGGAGGCGTGCCCTGTCCCTCTTTCTTGAATAACAATCCTTAACCTTGGCGTGGTCCTTGGCGTCTCCGCGTCTTGGCGTTTAGCTCCTAATACGTCTGGGACCTATCGGTGGTGGAGGTGTCGCCTGGGTGGGGCGGCTCGTTGTCCGTCTCCAGGTTCTCTCCAGGGAAATCGTTGCGGAAGGGGATAGTCTGCTGCCCCGACGACAAGTCCGGTTGCGAGCCGGACTCGCCGGTTGCGTCTGAACTGCCATATCCGCCTTCTGTCTCGCCCCCGCCCCCGAACTCGGGAGCGCCCGCGCCGCCTGCTTCACCGCTCATACTGGCCTCCGATAGCTCACTTGTGTTGGCCCAGCCCGCCCTGCCCGACGAAATCAGGCCGCCGGTCTGCTGGTCGTAGTCAATGCGTGTTATGTCACCGTCTCCCTGTTCCATTGTGTCCGTAGCGTCCGCCGCGCCGGGGGCACCGTAGCCGCCGTCTCCACCTTCACTCTCAGTAGAGTCTCCTTCGTACGTGCTGATGGAGCCGCTCATCTGGTAGCCCGACTCCCCGGCCGCCTGCTCGGTAAAGGTGCCCTCGCCCGACACATCTTCCAAGGTGCCTTCGCCCCACACGTCTTCCGTGGACAGGGGGGACTGGTTGCCGCCGGAGAGATCGTCGCCGCGCAACGAGTCGAGGCCTGCCGTGCCGAAGTTCTCCATCAGCGGGGCGGTACCGATGCTCCTTGGCTGTTCCGCCCCCGAAGCACCTGAGTTACCCGAGTCGTCTGAAGCGTCAGTCGAGCCACCGCCACCAGAGGCAGTATCGTCCCCGTTTATGTCGGCTTCAGCGTCGTCCAGGTCCGGGTTATCGGTAGAAGTCCCACCGCCGCCATCGAAACCAAGGTCTCCAAGCGTAGCTTGCGTGTACCCAACGCCGCCCTCGCCTCCCTCTTCTCCCTCACCGCTATCGTCCTGACCTTCTTGCTGCTGCCAGCCCTGCGTGTTGGCGCTCTCACCTTCATCAGAAGAGGCAGAGTCAGAACCTTCACTATCGCTCGCCTCGAACGTGGTGGAGGTCCAGTCGCGAACTGTGCTACCGGCCTGCTCGCCCACGTCTGATGCCCGCTCGCCTGCCTCGGACAGCATCTCAGATAGCTGCTGGCCCGCCTCACCCGTCCAGTCCTGCACGGTAGCGCCTGCGTCCTGCAAGCCCTCCTGCGCGCCCTCTACGACTTCTCCGGCGCGCTCGCCCACCGATGCTGCCAGTTCACCGGCCTGGTCACCCAGGTCGTCAGGGCTGACGCCTACCACGCCGCTGGCCGAGTCGGCAGCCTCACCCGCACCGTCGGCCACCTGCGAGCCAACCCGCTGCACGTACTCCTGCGCCTTCTCCGCGCCCTGCTCTACGGCGATCCTGGCCCTGTCGAGGCCCTGCGTTACCACCTCGCGGGTGCGCTGTATCGTCTGCTCGATTTCAGGGCGGCGCTCCTCGATCACGTGTTGCGCCTGGGAAGCCAGCCCTCCAGCGCGCTTCTGCGCCTCCCCCGACAGGTCGTCTACCCGCCTACCAAGCTCGTCCAGCCGCTGCTTCATCTCCGCGCGCATCTGCCGGGTGCGCTCGTTATTCGCCAGGGCCGCCCCCACGCCAACCGCCAGCGCCCCCAGCGCGATAACCACGCCCAGCGCCTTGCTCAGTCCATCGTCTTCCTTATGCTCTGCCATCTCGGTTTCTCCTTTGTTGCTGAAACGTGAAACGTGAAACGTGAAACGTGATGCGGCTCATATGGTTGGTGCGTGAATATGGCGCTGTCTCTTACTCGGGAACCCTGCTCCCCCTGTCATCCTGAGCGTAGCGAAGGATCTCAAATGCTGCTTCTACGGCTACGTTGAACCTTCGGCGCCCTGTTCCCTGACGTTCGACAGCCTTCCTACCCAGCTTCTTGAGATCCTTCGCTACGCTCAGGATGACAGAAGGGGCCTTGGTCCTGCAACAGATGTAATCTAATATTCACGCACTCAATAACACCAGCCCACCACGTTCTGCATTCTGAAGTCCTATAGTCGCTTTACTAATGCTTTCATCAACCGGATAAATCTTGGCCCCGACTCGGCCGCTACCTTCAGCACGTCTTCGTGGTTGACCGGCTCTTCGTTGTCGGGGAGCGCCATGTTAGTGATATTGGATATGCCTACAACCTTCATGCCACCATGTAGCGCCACTATCACTTCGGGCACGGTAGACATGCCCACCGCGTCCCCGCCCCACTGCCGCAAAGCCCGCATCTCGGCGCGGGTCTCGAAGTTTGGCCCCGCGAGTACAATGTATACGCCCCGCTTCAGGTAGAGGTTGCACTCCTCGGCGGCCTCTTGTGCTTTGCGGAGCAGGCTGGGGTCGTAAGCCGGGTCCATCGGCAGGAAGCGCGGCCCCAGGTCGGGGTCGTTGGGGCCGATGAGAGGGTTCTGGCCGCCCCAGCCGAGCATGTTGATGTGGTCCTCAATCAGCATCAGGTCACCGGGTGTGAAGGCAGGATTGAGGCCACCGGCGGCGTTGGTCACCACCAGCGTGTGCGCCCCAAGCTCCCTCAGCACGCGCACGGGAAAGGTGGTCTGCTGCAAGCTAAGCCCCTCATAAAAGTGGACCCGCCCCTGCATCACTGCCACCCTGGTACCTTCTAACGTACCAAACACCAGCCTGCCCGCGTGTCCCACGACCGTTGATTGAACGAAGCCCGGTATCTCCCCATAAGGAACGGAGGCCACAGCGTCCACTTCGTCAGCAAGCGCACCCAGGCCGGAGCCGAGTATGATCGCCACGTCAGGCTGCCAGCCGTTGGGAAGTCGCTCCCTCACGGCGGCGGCGGACTGCTTAATCCTGTCAGATAGTTCGCTCATATAAACCTGCTCTTTTTCATGCTAGCCTGCACGCGACGTGCTCTTATTATGTCAATTGTGTGCCAGGCTAGGCGGTTCTTCCTTCGCCGGGTCGCCTACACCCCCACCTGTAGCCAGTGGGTCGGCGTTGGTGGTGGGGCCTGGGTCCGGTGCCGTGCCGTCGCCGCGCTTGAGGCCGTTGCCGTCACGGCTCATCGACAGCGACACAAGTTCCGCGATGTCCATCAGGCGTATCTGGTCGCCCGCGTCCTTACCCTTGATGCCGTCCTCGAACATGGAGGTGCAGAAGGGGCAGGAAGCGGCCAGCGTGGGCGCACCCGTTTCCAATGCGTCGGCCATGCGGTTCTGGTTCATGCGCCGCCCCACGTGCTCCTCAAGCCACATGCGCCCGCCACCGGCCCCGCAACACAGGGCGTTGTTGCGGCTGCGCTTCATCTCCTTAAGCTCCACTCCGGGTATGGCCTCAAGCACCGCGCGGGGAGCATCGTACACGTCGTTGTAGCGGCCCAGGTAGCAGGGGTCGTGGTACGTGATCGCCTGCTCGACCTTGTTGGCAAGCTGGATACGCCCCTCTTTGATGAGGTCGTTGACGAACTCGGAGTGGTGTACCACTTCGTAGTTGCCGTCGAACTGCGGGTACTCGTTCTTGAGCGTGTTGAAGCAGTGGGGGCAGGAAGTGAGCACCTTTTTCACACCGTAGGTGTTGAACAGCTCGATGTTGGCCTGCGCCATCATCTGGAACAGGTACTCGTTGCCGGGCCGCCTTGCCGGGTCGCCACAACAGCTTTCCTCCTTGCCCAGGATGCCGAAACGCACCCCTGCCTCGGTCAGCACCTGCGCCAGCGCCTGCGCTATCCTCTGGTTGCGAGCGTCGAAGGAGCCGAGACAGCCGACGAAGTACAGCACTTCGATCAAAGGATCGGCGGATTTTGGATTTCGGATTTCGGATTTTGGATTTTTAGGTTCGGTTTCGGTGGTGATAGCCGGGTCGCCGTGCGAGACGGCTTCACGCTCCACTTTGGTTACTAGTTGAGGGGCCGCGAACAAGGGGCGGCCTTCTTCTTCGGCCTGGGCGTAGAGGTCGCTCAGTGCGGGCACGTTGAGGCCGTCGGCCCAGGCATCGCGCTGGGTGGCGGGGAACTCCCAGGGGTTGCCGCGCTGCTCCAGGTTGCGGAAGAGGCGGTTGAACTCGCTGGGGAAGCGGCTCTCCTGCATCACGAGGTACTGGCGCATGCCTGTGATCTTGGGCACGTGCTCGATAAAGACGGGGCACGCCTCCATGCAGGCCCGGCAGGTGGTGCACGACCAGAGCGTCTCATCCATGATCCAGCCGCCCACGAGGGGCAATTCCTCGGCCTGGTGGCCGGGGTTCTGCTCCGCGCCGCCAAGCTTGCCCATTGCGAGCATCTGCAACGGCCCCTTCTTCTCGACCTTGCCCAACTGCACCGGGGCTACTTCCAGGAAGTGCTCCTGCAAGTCGAGTATCAGCTTCTTGGGCGAGAGAGGCTTGTCGGTCAGCCACGCGGGGCAGGCGTCCTGGCAGCGGCCGCACTCGGTGCAGGTCACCGTGTCCATCAGGTCTTTCCAGCCCAGGTCCTGTATCGAGGCCACACCCAACGTCTTCTCGTTCTCGATGCGCTCCTCGATGTCCGTAATCGGCTTCATCGCACCCTTCGGCGTGAGGTCGTAGAAGAAGACGTTGAGGATGGAGGTGAGGATGTGCAGGTGCTTGGAGTAGACGATGAACACCAGGAACCAGAGCACGATGAACAGGTGCACGAAGTACGACAGGCCGTGAATAAAGGTCTGTACATCGGCACTCAATCCCGCAAAGAGACTGCCCGCCGCGATGGAGAAGGGCCGCCACTCGGCAGGCTCGTCCCCCAGGTTGATGCGTATGCCCTGCAACACCAGCGCCGAAATCATCAGCAGCGAGATGGCCCCCAGGATGCCCAGTGCCCCCAGGCTGTCGGTCAACCGCTCCGGCTTGGTCACCAGCCGACGCCAGAAGAAGGAGGCCATTGCAACCAGCACCAGGAACTGTATTATGTCAACAAATAGCAGCCAGCCGGGATTGTCGCTGAAGAACGGCACGTGCAGGCCGGGGAAAAGGCCCTGCGCGAACAGCACCAGGGTGGTCACCTGTATGACCAGGAAGCCGTAGAAGGTGAAGAAGTGTGCGATACCCGCCCAGGTGTACGACTTGCGGTTGTACATGCGAAGCTGGCCGAAGACGTAAGTGCCCACCAGCTTGAGGCGGGTACCTAAGGCGTCTGTACGCTTGTTATCGGTGCCCAGCAGCGCGAACTGCACCAACTGGTTCACCCGGAACAGGAACCAGCCGACCGCTACGAGCATCGGAACTAAGAGCAGGAGGTAGAAGTACCACTCCGTTGTAGGTACCATGTGCGCTCCTTGTCAAGAAAGTGAATGACGAGTGAGGCGTGATTAGTAACTCGTAACCCGTACCCCGTAACTGGTCACGTCCCACTCGTAAAGAGGCTTGGAAAGGAGGGTGCGCTACTTTGCCGGGAGAATAGAAGTGGCGGATAGCAGCCCCTGCGAATGATGATAAACTATCCTGGGTCAAACCTCAAGAGTAGGATTTGTATGGCATCCCAGACAGGAGCGGGTGCAGCAATACGTACCCTGCTTAGTGTCCTATAGAAGCCCGCCGAAAGAGCGTATCCTAGCACTGTCGTAGGACGACGCCCGGCGATTGAAATCGCGGGCTACACTTTGCAAAGTCCGCCGCAGGGCGGACTGCTTTAGC
>DASVRN010000246.1:0-25951 GCA_036388595.1 Chloroflexia bacterium | reverse complement strand
CGTCTACAACATCCATGTCTGACCGTCTCTTCGTCCTCCTCCACCAGCCTCTTTATCTTTGCAACAGAGCACTCTCTAAACCCTAATCTACTTGGCGCGTCCTTGGCGTCTTGGCGTCTTGGCGTCTTGGCGTCTTGGCGTCTTGGCGTTTCCGTCCTATATAAGGAACGAACCGAGGAAGAAGCCTCCAACCAGCAGCAGAACGAGAGCGTTGAGGGCGTGCCACCACCCCAGGCGGGCTATGAGCCAGTCGCTTACGGGCACCGGGTTTTGCAGGCGTAGCATTGAGATGCCACCCAGCACGGCGGGTAGGCCGCGCATTATCCCGTATACCATGCCGAGAGCTACAGCCGCCCGCAAGTCCACCGCGCCCACCACGAACTCCAATGCCAGCAGCAAATAGAAGCTCGCAAACGGTATGAAGGTGAAGACACCGGCACCCAGCACCAGGCCGTACAGGGTGTTACCCAGCAGGCGGCTGCGGCGCATCCATGAAGCCGGTACCTGCCAGCCGACCTGCGGCGAGGGCAAACGCACTATGTTCAGTTCGTGCAGGGCGAACAGCAACGCTGCCACCCCCAATATTACAATGGAAGCCTCGGAAGCCTCAATATCGGCACCGCCCAATATGGAGTAAAACCACGCACCGGCCAGCCCAACCACCAGCGACATCAGGGCAGCGCCTACGATGGTGCCCGCCCCGTGCATGACCACGCGCACCAGCCAGCTTGCAACGTCCTTTGCCTCCTTCCCGAGGGGCACGATCACGAAGATCATGTTCAGCCCTCAGGCGGAGGAGGTCTTGGAGGCCCCCACTACCGCCGCCAGCCCCGCCGACGCCACGAAGCCCAACCCTGCCCACGGCCGAGCCACACCCTGCACCATACCTGCCAGCAGCAATCCAAGCCCCAGCATCGCCAGCCCCGACACGAGCAAGCCCATGACGAACGGCCTGTAGGAGGAATCGATGGGTTGTCGCAAAGTGTTGTTTGACATGAGAACTCTTGGCGTGCTCTACCGGAAGCCAGGACCGCGCAAGGTGCCCCGCACGGTCGCCACCGCCTGCTCGCCATAGGCCGTCACAGCCACAGCCAGCAACGAAAGGACAATCACCAAAGCCAGTTCGGCAATCGACCCGCCCTGCGAAGGTGCGGCAAGCAAGGGCAAAGCGCCACCTGTAGCTCTGTTGAGGGGCGCATCCAGCGACAGAAGCCCGTCAAAGCTCGATAGCACAACAAAGGACAGTCCCAGCAGAAACAGGTTGCGAACAACTGCGATGGGTGTCAGGCGTTCCGCCGAGATGCGCCCGAAGCAGTGACACGACTGCTGCTGCCCACGCGTCAGGTCGTACACCACCAACGCCGTAAAGACCACGAACAGCAGCACGGCCCCCACAGCCGCCAACCGGGCCAGCAACCCCAGCACGAGCATAGCCCCTAACGCCAGCTCGATATAAGGGAAGACATACCCAAGAAACCGCCCGCTCCCCTTCGGCAGAAATGGATAGCGCGACATCGCGGCGGCAGTCCCCTCGCGGTCCGCCAGCTTCCCCAGCCCCGACACAATAAACACCCCGCCCACACAAAGCCGAGCGAAGAGCACAAAATAGGGCGAAACAAGAAACTCTGTCATGATTTTGGATTTTGGATTTTGGATTTTGGATTTTGGATTTTGGATTTTGGATTTTGGATTTGATCGGAGTTCTACAGAATCCAAAATCCAAAACCTAAAATCCAAAATGGTCTAGACCTGTTTGAACTGCTCGAAGGGCTGGCGGCAGGAGGTGCAGTAATAGATGGCGCGGCAGAGGGTAGGGCCGAAGACGTTCTCCATCACGGTCTTGCGGGAGCCGCAATAGGGGCATTCCGACACCGGCATTAGCTGTACCAGGTTCAGCTTGCCCTGAGGTGTGCGCTGGGGCGGGGCGAACCCGGAGCTCTTCAGCACCTCGCGGCCCCGGTCGCTGATGCGGTCGGTGGTCCAGGTCTCTTCCAGCGTCACCTTCACGTTGATGTCCAGGTCAGGCGCAAGCTCATGCAGCCGCTCCTGCACGCTCTCCTTCATCACCTCAAGCGCCGGGCACCCCACGAAGGTCGGCAGCAACTCCACCTCGATTGCCGAGTCGCCCACCGACACCTTACGCACGATACCCAGGTCCACGATGGACAGGTTGGGTATCTCCGGGTCCATCACGTCGAGCAAAGCCTCGCGCACGCTCTCTTCTGTTACGTTCTGCTGTATCGCCGTCATAATATGAACCTCTTTCTTGGGACGATGGACGATGGGAGTGATGAGGACTGAGGACTGAGGACTGAGGACTGAGTAGTGGTTAGTGGTTAGTGGTTAGTACCAAACAATCCTAAACTTGGCGCGCACTTGGCGTGCTTAGCGTCTTGGCGGTTCCGTCTCCTGCCATCGTCTATCGTCTATCGTCTATCGTCCGTCCTACCATACCGCCTCAGGGTCGAGCCGGTACACCGAAGTCATCTCATCCCAAAGCTCGGCCAACTCTGCGGTGTGCTTGCCCTGTCTACCACCGTACACGGGTTCCACGGTCGGCACATAGCGTTCCGTACCTTCGTCCGTCTTTGCCGGGAATGGCAGGTCCAGGCTCTCGAAGTAGGGTGCGATCTGCTCCAGCCATTCGGCCTGCAACTCGCTCATTGGGGCCTCTAACACTCCACTCGCGACAAGCTCCTCCTCGCCCGGCAGCGGCTCGAACATGCCCAGGGCGTCGGGCCACAGGCTCTCCAGGGCGGCTATCAGGCGCTCCCGCGACTCGGGCGAGAAGTGGGCGAGCCGCTTGATCCAGATATCGCCGTGCATCAGGTGGTACTTCTCTTCGCGCACGATCTTCTGCATGGCGTTGGCGAGCGGTGTGTACTGGCTGCGGGTCAGGGCCTCCACGCGCACATGGTCGGCAGTGTCGTACAGGAAGTACCGGGCGATGGCGTGCGCCCAATCGAGCCTGCGGTGCTCCACAAGCTGGCAGTTGAGGTACTCTTCCGGCTTGCGAGCGTAGGCAATCCTGTCGGCGGACACACCCGTCAGCTCCGACAGCATCTGGTACATGATACGCGCGTGCCCAATCTCGTCCTGCGACATGGAGGAGAAAGCCACGTCCTCCTCAAGCATCGGGGCGATGCCGGTCCACTCGGAGTTGCGGTACCCCAGTATGAACTCGTCGTCCGCCAGCGCGGTGAGGAGCGTCTGCAAGGCTCTGGTATCGGTGTTAGTAGTATCACTCATAGTCTGCTAAATACCCAAAACTGTTCTATATAGTTCCATGCCGGTTACTAAGCACCCAAATCCCACCCTGTCATCCTGAGCGTAGCGAAGGATCTAAGATGCTGAGCTTGCCATAACGCTGGAGTTTCAGCACCGTCCACCACAAGCGCATACGTTCAGCAGCATCCCTGCTCACCTTCTTGAGATCCTTCGCTGCGCTCAGGATGACAGGGGGAGGTGGCGGTGCTAATCTCCTACCGCTAATCTCCTGCCAAAGTGTTAGTCAGGTTGAGCGCTACCGGCGACGGCCCCACGCGTAGCCCGCAACGTGTCGCGCACCGAGTAGCCCCCAACCGTGCGGTATGATCGGTCAACGGCGGGCGGGTGCAGCAGGTCGGGGTCGTTGATCTCGACTATGCACTCGCGGGGCACCACCCAGATGCGATGCGCCTCCTGCCGCCTGCCGTAGAACTCGCGCGCGTAGAGAATAGCCATCTCGGCATCGGGCGCGACCACGTTGCCGCCATGCTCGAAAGCCTTGCCCTCGCGGGCCTGCTGGAATACTTCAAATACAGGCATCTTTTTGGTAATTACGAATTACTAATTACGAATTACGAGAAGAAAACCTGTAATTCGTAATTAGTAATTCGTAATTGGCCGCTACGCGGCCCTCCCCAGTAGTACATCGCGGACCCATTGGGTGTCGGCGTAGGCCATGCGGCGCAGGTTTAGGCGGTCTTCGGTCTTGGGGCCGTGGCCGGTGACGACCATCTTTAGCTCGTTCCAGTCGGGGTCGCTGTAGCGCCACTCGTTGGCCTCGGTGTCGAAGCGCAGTTCGGGGTCGGGGATGGTGAGGCCAAGCTCCAGCATCTTCGGGATGTACTTGGAGAAGAACTCCTGGCGCAGCACGAAGTTGGGTTTCGCCTTGATGCGATAGTAGAGGTCCTTGTCCTTCTCCACCGTGGTGGGCGGGCCGTGGAAGTGCACCAGCGGCACCCACCACCTGTTGAGCGCCTCCTGGATCATCTCCTTCTGCTGCTGGGTGCCGTTCATCATGGTCACCACCATGTCGTAGCCGTGCTTGATGTGGAAGCTTTCTTCCCAGCAAATCTTCTGCATGGTGCGGGCGTAGGGCGCGTAGGACGAGTCGAGCAGCGCCTTCTGCGACTGGATAGCCGCCGCGTCCACCAGCCATGCGATGATAGCCACGTCGGCCCAGGAGTAGGTCGGGTAATGGAAGACGTTGTGGAACTTGGTCTTGCCGTCGAGCAGGTCTTGCAGCATCGCCTCGCGGGTCTTGCCCAGGTCCTCTGCCACGCGGTAGAGCAATTCGGCGTGGCCCACCTCGTCCTGCACCTTGGCGGTGAGGGCCAGCTTGCGCTTCAGCGTGGGGGCCTTGTTGATCCACTCGCGCTCCGGCAGCACGCCCATTAACTCCGAGTTGGCGTGCATCTCCACGAAGCGTAGCACCTGCTTGCGGTACTCCTCCGGCATCCAATTGCCGGACTCGACCTTCCCGCCGCTCTGCACGTGCTTAACGAACTCTTCCACCCTCGCCGGGTCTTCTACTACTGTGTCAACCGTTGCTACCATGCGTTACACTCCTTTGTGTCTGAAACGTGAAACGTGAAACGTGAAGCGGCTTGTGCTATTTGGTCTTAGATTAGCCGTGATGGTACTTACAGCACCATCACGTTTCACGTTTCACGTTTCAGAATCCCGTTTCAGCCATCAACCCTCTAAGGATCAACTCGCTAAACCTGCCGGCTATCTCCTGCGCGGAGAGGGGGCCGCCGGCGTTGTACCACTGGGGCATCCAGTTCATTATAGAGAGCACCATCAGTGCCGCCATCTTGGGGTCGGTGGGCGCGAACTCGCCGCTCGAGACGCCCTCTTCGATCACGCGGCGGTAGAAGCCCTCGTAGCGGTTGCGGCGTGCGGCCACAGACTCGCGCCGGGCCTCGCTGAGGAACTTCCACTCGTGGAGGAAGATGGCCGCGTTGCCCCCGTTGCCCGCCACCACACCCACGTGCGCCCGCACCATCGCCCGCAGCTTCTCCACGCTCGACCCTTCACCCGCCACGATAGGCTCTATCGCGGCAAGGAACTGCCCGGCGGCCTGGTCCACGATCTGCCACAACACGTCCTCTTTGGACTCGATGTGGGCGTAAAGGGAGCCTGCCTGCATGTTCAACTCGCGCGCGATATCGCGGACAGTGGTGGCCTGGTAGCCCCTCTCGCTGAACATGGAGCGCGCGGTGGAGAATATCTGCTCTTTGCGGTCGATTGCCATGGGTGCCCTGTAGAAACAAACGCTTGTTAGGTTACACTATTATAACAATGGCGACCGGGCGTGTCAATGAGTTACGCGGACCATTGAGGGCGGGACGACGCGTTTAACGAAGTTACTGGAAGCTATCTCATAAATCCCGGAGTCGAATACAAGCAGCAAAGCCCCTCCTGTCATTTCGAGCATGCGGCTAAGCTCAGGGTAAACTCCGTGAGAAATCTCGTCCCTCAGCAGCCACATACCACCGTGCTATTAGTCACCCTGGCAGAAACAAAACTATTGACAAATAAGCGAGTTAGAAGTATTCTCTATAGGCTTAGCGTGAGTGCCGGCTTATGGCACTTTGCCCGTTTAGCATACCTGCCGTACACCCTGCTTTTCTTTATTGAGACCTAAAACTTTACTGCCCGCACGGTTCGTCCCTCAAGAAGCCTCCCTGGTTGCCGCCGGATGGCTTATAGAGGGGACTTTTCCTCATTTGCTACTCTGGTCAAGTAGGAGGTAAAGAGAAATGGCGGCGGCAACCAGGTCTAACTCTGTCGAGCCTGCATCCTAGAAGTGGGCAACAATAGCAAAGGAGGTATGAAACCATGTCAGGCGGTCTAATCCACAACCAACCCAATACGATAGATGAGAACAGCACGCTGCTTTCCCCGCCCCGTGCCAGCGAGCAGCAGGCCAGGGCCTTCATCGTAAACCGTGGTAGCACAGCGTACACCGACGCGGACATTGAGCTGATCGTGAGCCATTACTGGAGAATAGCGGTGCCCGTGGGTATTGACCCGGTGCTCGCCGTCGCCCAATGCATCCACGAGACGAGCGACCAGGGGCACCCGATCTCAAGTTGGTGGTCGCGAAGGCCCCGGCGCAACCCCGCGGGCATAGGTGTCACCGGTGTGTCGAGGACCACCAACCCCAACGACCCGCACAACTGGGCCCCCGACCCTCCCAACGCCCCCACCCAGTGGAAAGCGGGCTTATCTTTCGCCACCTGGGAGGTGGGGGTGAAGTCGCAGATAGGCAGGCTGCTGGCCTATGCGCTCCCCGCCGGTCAGGGCACCACCGAGCAGAAGGACCTTATTGCCTTCGCTCTTAACCAGCGTCCCCTCCCTGCTGCGCTGAGAGGTACCGCGCCCACTCTGAAGCCGCTAGGGGCGAAGCATAACCCAACCGGTACGGGCTGGGCGAAGCCGGGTAAGGAATATGGCGCCAAGATTGCCGCTTTCATGCGCGCCATCATTGCAACTAACGCCTAGTACCATAGCCTGCTGCACTTTCTTACCCGGCTATTTATCTCAGGTCCAACACTCTCACGAAACAAGACAGTATTCCAAGGCTAACATTGGGCTACCAATATCTTCAGAATATTGAGGCCCAATACGTCCTGGTCAACGGGTGAAAAGCAGCAGGTTCAAGACAGCACCGCAGTAGGACAGCAGAACCATATTGGTCTCTGCTGTCCTATTCATTTACCCAGGCTCAGCACATCAACATCACATCGCCGCCGGCCGTAAATTGTGTTTCGATTTTAACCAAACTTAATCGTTGACATAAGCCCCGCCACCTGATAGAATGGGGCATTCTTACGGTGGGCGTACCTTGCGTGGCTCGCCGGACAGCAAATCACAAATACCTAAAACATCGTGGCTAAATACAAGGCTGGCGGTTGCCCCTGTTATGCGCGCGTCTTTTGGCGTGCCATGCAAATCTATGAAATGCAAGCCGCAGCAGGAAGGAACGGAGGACTTATGCCCGACCCGCAGCTTATCGAGCAGTTCCTGGGCGTGCTTGCAGACCAGAAGGGCTTCTCTACAAATACCCTCTCCGCCTACCGCAATGACTTATCACAGTTTTCCACATTTCTCGATTCCGGGGAGGCCGCGAACCTGCCCCCCGTGCGTTCGTGGGGCGAGCTCAGCCGGGACCACGTAATCGCCTTCCTGCTCTACATCAAGGAGCGCCAGTACGCGACCACCACCCTTGCCCGCAAGCAGGCCGCGCTCAAGTCGTTCTTCAAGTACCTCGTCTCCAAGCAGGTGCTCTCCGCCAACCCCAGCGAAGCCCTTACCTCGCCCCACGTGGACCGCGCCCAGCCGCACACCATCTCCTCGTCGCAGGTGGACCTGTTGATGCAGAAGCTCAACACCCCCAACCCCAACGCCTCGCCCGACACCCTGCGCGACCGCGCCATGCTGTTGCTGCTTTACTCCACGGGCCTGCGCGTGGGCGAGATGGTGGCCCTGAACGTGCAAGACGTTGACGAAGGCGCCGGTACTGTGGCAACATACGGGCGCGGCAAATCGAGGAGCGTGCAGATCGGCTCCCGCGAGGCACAGGAGGCGTTGCGCGACTATCTTGGCAGGGGACGGCCCGTGCTGGCGCGGTCAGCGGAGGCGGGCGCGAGTCTTGCTGGAGGGAGTGGCGACCGCCAGGCGCTATTCCTCAACCACAGGGGCCAGCGCTTGACCCGGCAAGGCTTCTGGCTCATACTGAAGGGCTACGCGAGGTCGGTGGGCCTAGGGGACGTGACGCCGCACACGCTGCGACACTCGTTCGCCGCCCAGAAGCTAAGCTCCGGGGCCGACCTTCGAGACGTGCAAAAGATGCTCGGCCACGCCAGCCTCTCGACCACGCAGGTCTACACCAGGATGGAAGAGAAAGGCCCCCGCAAGGGCCAACCCCGCTCGGGAGGAACGTTGCGCCGAAAAGCTAACGGGTAGAAGCAATTACTAATTACGAATTACTAATTACGAATTACGAGGGTGCTGGCTTACGTCCGGCACTAGAAATGTAAGTCGTAACTAGGCGTATAAACTTCAATTATCAATTCGTAATTAGTAATTCGTAATTAGTAATTCAAAATTTGCTCAGGAGGATGGACACATGGACAGCCGACCGGCAGGCTCGGAAGAGCCATTGAACCCGATGGACGACGTGGAAGGCGGCGAGGAAGACATCGAGGTAACTCGCGAGGAGCTTATCAGCGCGCTACAGGAGGTGGTGCAGAACCTCTCCGAGGGGCTGAGGGGCGCCGACCGCGATACGTACCTGGCCGCTGACGACCTGGCGCAGAACGAGTGGTTCTTCGCGGGCGTGTCGGACGAGGAGGGCCAGTACGCTATCACCATGTGGCCCGCCGAGGGCGATGAGGACATGCTGCGCATCGATATCGGCGGCGAAGAGGACGTCCACAAGCTCGCCTCCGACCCTGAGATGCTCGCCGCCATGACCGACGACTTCATCGAGGCGATGGACGAGGAGTACGAAGAGTACGAGGAATATGACGAGGAAGACGAACTCGAAGATGAAGAGTTCGAGGACGAGGATGTAGACGAGCTTGAAGAACTCGACGAAGCCGACGCCGACGACCTCGAAGACGCTTACGAGGACGAAGAGGACACCACCGTCCGCAACGACGGCAACCTCCCCCCTCGCTAGCTGATAACCCAACGACAATGACAGTAGCCATCCCTAATGAGGCGGCTACTGTCATTGTCTTATAAGCATCATCTCACTCGGAGGTCCCAGCTATGGAAAAAGACCCGGTATGTGGCATGGACGTTGACCCTTCGACGGCCGCAGGTTCGAGCGAGTACAAAGGCACAACCTACTACTTCTGCGCACCCGGCTGCAAGCGGCAGTTCGACAAAGACCCGGAGCGCTACCTGGGTCAGGCTGCGAGCGATGGACAGCACGGAGGCGATGAAGGTCACCACAGCTAACGAATAAGTAGGTAGCCGGGCCGCTAGCTTGTCGAAAGCAGCGGCTCGCTATATAATGTGGCATCACAACCGAATACACGAACCGTATGCGGCGATGAAGGAGAGGTGGTTGCGAGACGGCAGCCAGAGAGTGGGGCCTCGGAAGAGAGTGCAAGCCCCACCTGTGCGGCGCAACCTGGGCGCTCCGGAGCAGCAGCGGCAAGATAACCAGAGAGGGCACGCGCCACGTGTGCCAAGTAGGGTGGAACCGCGGGAGCAAGCTAGCCTCTCGTCCCTATGCCGGAAACCGGCTGGGATGTGAGGTTTTTTGATTCTGAAACGGGGTTCTGAAACGAGTTCTGAAACGTGAAACGTGAAACGTGATGCGGCTAGAGAAACAAGGTTCCGTGAATGCCATCTGGTCGGTTTCGCGGAACCACACTCCCCCTTGTCATCCTGAGCGTAGCGAAGGATCAGGTGGGTAAGCGAGAGTCTACAACCTACTGGATGCTGGCGGCATTAGAAAGATTAGTAGTGCAACATGGAGGGTCAAACACGGGTTACTGATCCTTCGCTACGCTCAGGATGACAAGGGGAACCCCTGGTCTTATTATCGCGACAGCTTCATATTCACGTACCCAATACCACAAGCCGCATCACGTTTCACGTTTCACGTTTCAGAGACAGGAGGATAATGATGGACAACAAACCAAAAGTTGACATGGACACAATCGTCTCGCTGTCGAAGCGGCGGGGGTTCGTCTTCCCGTCCAGCGAGATATATGGCGGCTTTTCTTCGACCTGGGACTACGGGCCTTTGGGCGTAGAGTTGAAGCGCAACATCAAGAACCTCTGGTGGCGGGACATGACGCAGCGGCGCGACGACATAGTGGGCCTCGACTCGGCCATCCTGATGTCGCCTTCTATCTGGCAGGCTTCAGGGCACGTCACCGAGTTCACCGACCCGATGGTAGACTGCAAGAGTTGCAGGCGGCGCTTCAGGGCCGACCAAATTGAGGGCGACCGCTGCCCCGAATGCGGTGGCGAGTTCACCGAGGTGCGCCGCTTCAACCTGATGTTCAAGACGTTCGTCGGCCCGGTGGAGGACGATGCCGCGGTGGCTTACCTGCGGCCCGAAACGGCACAGGGCATATTCGTCAATTTCTTCAACGTGCAACAGTCAATGCGCCGCAAGCTGCCGTTCGGTATCGCCCAGCAAGGTAAGGCGTTCCGCAACGAAATCACTCCCGGCAACTTCATCTTCCGCACCCGCGAGTTCGAGCAGATGGAGATGGAGTACTTCGTCAAGCCGGGCACCGACGAGGAGTGGCACCGCTACTGGATCGAGACCCGCTATGAATGGTACCTCAAGTACGGGCTGAACCCCGACCGCCTGCGCATCAGGGAGCACGCCGCGGAGGAACTGGCCCACTACGCCAAGGCTACCTCCGACGTGGAGTACAACTTCCCGTGGGGCTGGGCCGAGCTTGAGGGCATCGCCAACCGCACCGACTTCGACCTGCGCCGCCATTCAGAGTCGAGCAACAAGGACCTGTCGTACTTCGATGACGAGACCAACGAGCACATTGTGCCGTACGTGATCGAGCCTGCGGCAGGACCCGACCGGATTGCCCTCACCTTCCTGGTGGACGCCTATCACGAGGAGCCGGACAAGGACGAGACGCGTGTGGTGCTGCGCTTCCACCCTGAAATCGCGCCGATAAAGGTGGCAGTGCTGCCCCTCTCGAAGAAGCTGGCCGAGAAGGCCCACGAGGTGCACGGCATGGTGCGGCAATATTACGTCAGCCAGTACGACGACACCGGCTCAATCGGCAAACGGTACCGCCGCCAGGACGAGATCGGCACGCCCCTGTGCGTAACAGTAGACTTCGACACGCTGAACGACCATGCGGTGACGGTGCGCGACCGCGACACGATGGAGCAGGTGCGCGTGCCGTTGACCGAGTTGGTGCCTACGCTTAGCGGTATGCTCAAGCTGGGGTTGTAGCAGGCAAACGTCATCTGAAGGCCCGGTTTCAGCGATGTGGCCGGGCCTTCATGTGTGCCAATAGACCCGTTGCTGACATGTAGCTTTCAGCAAGCATCGCTCATCTGCTATACTGGCTGTACCTTCCCCTAATCTTCTACCGCCCAGGAGGACATGCTGCCATGCAGGGTCTTCCACACACCCAGACCTCGCGGCTGCCCGATTCCTAAACTAGCTTCCATCATGGAGGGGAACTATGACCCCCAATATCAAACGAGCCATAATGCTGGCGCTCCTGGCCCTGGTCCTGGTGGGCTGCGACATGGGCAACGCCACGCCGACACCGCTTTCAAGTGCATCATCAACGGCCCAGCCAGCCGGCTCACCTACCGAACCGAGCGGAGCCGAGCAAGCCACGCCTGAGCAGCCACTCGCCACCAGGCCAGCGACTGCCGTGCTGCCCGATGGCGACCCGATGAACCCCATAGACCGCGTGCCCGAGGAAGGGAGCAAGCCGCCCCTTCCGGTTACGCCGATTGCTACCTCTATAGCGGAGGAAGCCATTCCAGGCGCGGCACCCACTACCAGTTCGGAAGCCACAAACTGCACTCCCACCCGCCCGGACGCGGAGGGTCCGTTCTACGAGCCAAACGCCCCTGAGCGGACGTCCATCGGTAAGGGCCACGTGCTGAAGGGTGTTGTCAGGTCGAGCAACGGCTGCCAACCAATACCGCGGGCGCAAATGGAGTTCTGGCAGGTAAACGAACAGGCCGAGTACGATGACGACCACCGCGCCACCATGTTCGCCGAAAGCACGGGCGCGTACAGCTTCGAAAGCAACTTCCCCCTCGCCTACAGCGGCAGGCCCTCCCACATCCACCTGCGCGTCACGGCGGACGGCTACCAGACCCTCATCACCCAGTTCTACCCCCAGGAAGGCGTAACCGAAGCCACCTTCGACATCGTGTTGATTGAAGAGTAGACGGAAAAGCCAAGACGCAAAGACGCCAAGTACCACGCCAAGATTAGGATTGTTCTGTTATGGGCAAAAAGAGCCGAGTACGTAGTATCGTACTCGGCTCTTTTTGCCCCACTAAACCATCATCAACTTGGCGCGTCCGTGGCGTCTTTGCGTCTTGGCGTTTCCGTCAAAATGCTCTCCTAATACCTGACAAGAGGTGTCAGGATGGGTCTGCTACTATAGGGTGGCGGTATGAAACGGCAGCAGCTATGACGTTCCGGTTTCACAGGGAGGTGCGTTCTAATGTACCCACTCGGAGGCGATCCCCGGAGCTTCTATTCACGGCAGAGCGACCTCACAGACCCCGGCAAGCAGGCCCACCTGTATGAGGACCTGCCACTCACCTTGCCCGGCATGGCCCACGTGGTACGGGACCTCATCGTCCAATCGAACGTGAGCAGGGCCTATGGTCTGGCTCCTGATAAAGAACCGTCGGAGGCTGAGACGCGCAAAGTGGAGCGGATGTTGGAGCGCATACAAGCACTCCGGCAAGGTACGGTGGTGGAGAACTGCCGACCTGAAAATCGTTTCGCGGGGTGCTCGCGTGACTACGCCGTGCTGCTCACCTCGATGCTGAGGCACAGGGGGATACCGGCCCGCGCCCGTAGCGGCTTCGCAAGGTATATGGGCGCGGAGATGCACTACGGCCGCTGGGTATGCGAGTACTGGCAGGAGCGCGAGATGCGCTGGGTCACCGTGGACGCCGAGATGCTGGATGAAGCCGCCCGCGGACTGCACCCCATCCACTTCGACCCGCTTGACGTGCCGCACACCCAGTTCCTCTCGGCAGGCAAGGCCTGGCAGATGTGCCGCATCTGGCGAGCCGACCCCAGGCGTTTCGGCCAACACACAGGCAGCCGGGGTCTCTGCTACGTCGCCTCGCAACTGGTGCGCGACCTCGCCAGCCTGAACAAAGTAGAGATGCTTGCCGGCGACGCGTGGGGGCTGGCTCACACCGCGTTCGACTACCTGTGGGAGAGCGACCTGCGCTTGCTCGACCGCGCCGCCCGCGTGACCCTCGCAGGCAACGAAGCCTTCGCCGACCTACGCACTCTATACGAACTGGAACCTCGGCTGCGCGTCCCCGCCGTTATCAACATTTATGTCAATGACACGTTGCAGGCAGAGTACCTTGTTGCGTGAGAATTAGGAAGCGGCAAATGGGACGATGGACGATAGGAGTGATGAGGTCTGAGGACTGAGGACTGAGTAGTGGTTAGTACCTAACAATCCAAACCTTGGCGCTATTCTTGGCGTGCTTGGCGTCTTGGCGGTTCCGTCTCCTACTATCGTCCATCGTCCATCGTCCATCGTCCAATAAAAGGAGCACACTACGTGAAGTACGCTATCAACGTCCCGATCTTCGAGCGATACAGCGAGGCGCGCTACTTGGCCGAGTTAGCTAGGGATGCCGAAGACGCAGGTTGGGACGGTTTCTTTGTGTGGGACCACATGGCTACTCCCTGGGGAGACACCATTGGCGACGCCTGGATTTCGCTCGCCGCCATTGCCATGAACACCAGCCGGATACAGCTTGGCCCCATGGTCACACCCCTGCCCCGTCGCAGGCCGTGGAAGGTAGCCAAGGAGAGCGTGGCGCTAGATAGGCTGTCGGGCGGGCGGCTCGTAATGGGCGTGGGCCTGGGCACCACCTGGCACGAAGAGTTCGACTACCTGGGGGAGGAGTTCGACTACAAGGTGCGGGCAGGGATGCTGGATGAAGGTCTACAGGTACTCGCCGGGCTGTGGGGCAGCAGCGACGATAAGCCGTTCAGCTTCGAAGGCGAGCACTACAAGGTGCGGGACGCCAGGTTCAGCCCCGCCCCGGTCCAAGAGCCACGCATACCCGTGTGGGTAGCAGGGACGTGGCCGCGCAAAGCCCCCCTCCACCGAGCACTAAAATGGGACGGCTACTTCCCGATGATGCTGGACGAGCAGGGCAACATAGCCGAGATGACGCCCAGCCACATCCGCGAGATTTCCACCTACATTAAGGACCACCGCGACAGTGCCACACCGTTCGACATCATCCTGGGCGGCGCGACACCCGGCGACGACCCGGTCAGGGGTGCCGAAATCGTAGCCGAGTACGAGGAAGCGGGTCTCACATGGTGGCACGAAAGCATCACCCCCGACCGCTGGGGCGGCTGGGGCTACCCCTGGCCCATGGAGCAGATGCGCGAGAGGATATTGCAAGGCCCGCCGGGTTCTGAAACGTGAAACGTGAAACGTGATGCGGCTTGCTAAGCAGGGTTCGTGAACAGTGACTGTTTGCATTAAGGGATCAAGCCCCACCCTGTCATCCTGAGCGTAGCGAAGGATCTCAGATGTTGGCCTGCCCAAGAATCGAATATCAGCAACTCCGGTCATACCATTCAACAACCAGCCTACTCACCTACTTGAGATCCTTCGCTACGCTCAGGATGACAGAAAGGGAGATGGTCCTGCAACAGAGGCAACCTCGCCTTCACGAACTAAATAACACCAACCGCATCACGTTTCACGTTTCACGTATCAGAATCACGTTTCAGAACCAATCAGCCGCATCACCGACTTCGCACTCCCGCCCGTGTAGAAGGCCACAATGCTGGCGGCGGCCCGCATTACGCTGTCGCGTAGCTCTTGCGGCTCGAGCACCTCGGCACCGGTCACCAGGCCCAGCACGTTGCTGCGGGCCGCCTCGAAGCTCTCGAACGTCATAGGGAGGATCAGGCTGCCGTCCTCGTCGGTGCGGCCTTGCTCCGCGATGAGGGTACGCACGCCGTCGCCGTAGATGTTCGGCAGCATGGGCACCATATCGGGGGGCACGCGCAGCACCACACGGTAGCGAGGCAGACTGGCCTCGAAATCGGCGCACCAGGCCTGCCAGAACCCGGCCAGGTCAAAGTGCTCCTCGCGCTCGAACTGCTCGCCGGTAACCTCTGCCTCCGTGATGCGCGACACGCGGAATACCCTGGTCTCCTGCCGCGCCTCCTGCACCCTCGACACCCCATAAGCGGGCTTCTCACGCAACGGGACCCCTACGAGGTACCAGATGCCTGCTTTTGCTACCAGTCCATAAGGATTGATGTAGGTACGGCTGCGCGTGCCGCTACTCGCCCGGTACTTCAAGATAACGCGGCGGTTCTGCCACACCGCTTCTTGCAGCGGCTTGAGGTAAGGCACCGGCTCAGGGGGCTGGAACCAGTGAGCCGTGTCTACGTGCACCCGCCCGCGCACGCGCTCGACCCCCTGGCGCTGCACGGCGGGCAGCGAGGCTGACAGTTTTAGCATCGCTGCCTCGATAGCCTTGTCCAGCCCAAGCTCCGACAGCGGCCCCGGCACGACCGAGATGAACAGCCCGCGCACCTCTGCCTCGGTGAGGCCCGTCAGGTCGGTGCGGTACTTGTCGGGCAGCAACACCCCGCCGCCCGGCCCGCGCTCGGCAAGCACAGGCACTCCCGACGCGTTCAGCGCCTCCAGGTCGCGGTAGATGGTGCGCTCCGATACCTCAAGCTCTTCGGCCAGCTCAGCCGCCGTCATCCGCCCCCGCGCCTGCAACAGCATCAACAACGAGAGCAAACGGTCTGCACGCATGTGCAACCTCCGGTTGGACGATGGACTATGGACGATAGACGATGGACCACAGCAGTGCGGCCCATTATCTGGGGTCCAGTATAGCAGAAAATACTGACAGGGGTTGTCAGGAATAGTCTGTTAGTATGAGGTCTATGTAGGAGCCTGGTAGGGGGTACGCGCTATGTCTGACAGCTTTAGTGGCAGGTATTACACGGAGGAACTGGTGTATGTAGACCGCGAGGACGACCTGGCCCTGGAAGGGGCGCTGGTCCTTCCCGTAGACGTTCGCCCAGGCTCCACCGCTATTATCTGGGTGCATGGCAATACCAGCCGCTTCTACGACTACCCTTACCTGCTGTTAGGCAGAGAGTTAGCCCGGCGCGGCTACCCCTTCCTCACTGTGAACACCCACGGCCACGATGTAATCTCGGTCGTCTGGGGGCCGGAGGGAGAAAGCACACCGGGTGGCGCGTCCTGGGAGAGGTTCAGCGAAGTGCCTCTCGACATGGCTGCGTGGATAGGCTACGCGGTAGAGAGGGGCTACGAGAGAGTGGTGCTTGCGGGGCACAGCTACGGTGCGAACAAGGTGGTCTACCACGCCACTCAACAGCATGACGACCCGCATATGGCAGGCCTGATAGCTGCCTCACCCGACATCAAGTGGAGCGCCCCACCGGAGAGAGTGCAAATAGCCGAGGCATTGGAGGCGGAAGGCAAGCTAGATAGCTACATGCCCCACCTGGGCGAGAACCCGACCTGGTACAGCATGAGCGTGCGCACCTTCCTCAACCGGGCACGCATAGCTCAACACGTATTCAGCTCCGAGACCCAGATGCCTTACATCAACCGGTTACGCGTGCCGGTGCTCGCCTTCTACGGCACGGAAGAAGCCTGGCTGGGCAGCCGCGCCGACCTAGAGCAGCTAAAGCTAGGTGCCCCCGATGTGCCACGCTTCGACATCGCCATGATTGAGGGCGGCGACCACGTCTACTGGGGCAAACACGTCGAGGCGGCGGAGCTTATAGCCGGGTGGGTGGCGAGCCTGAACCGGCAAGCGGAGGTTGTGGAGACGTTGCCATTTACCTCCAACTAGTCCATTTACGGCAAGGATGTGGAAAACTCTTGCCTCGCAGGCGGATGAGCATTCAGAACATTCATGCTATACTAGGAGTTGAACACGCGTTCTACTTATGTCTACCTGCTTCTTGCCGTCCGGTCTTCCTTTGAGATGGCCGGTGGACCTACCGACTCCACATGCAATCTTTAGCCATGCCTGTCACCTTCAAAGACATCACACAGGACAACTTCGAGCAAGCGATTGGCCTGGAACTGGCGGACGACCAGCAGGGCTTCGTCCGCTCCAACCTCTACTCTATCGCGCAGTCCAAAGCGATACCCGTGCTCACGCCCAAGGCCGTCTACAACGAACGGGACGAGCTTGTTGGCTTCGTGCTCTACCGGGGCGTGCGCGACCCCAACGTCGACCCGGACGGCTGGCTCGTGCGCATCATGATCGACAAACGGCACCAGGGGCGCGGCTACGGCAGGCAAACTATGGAGGAGATAATCAGGCTGGTGCGCGACGATATGGGCTGCCGTGCCATCGGCCTGTCGGTTGAGCCAAAGAACCAGAACGCTCGCAAGCTGTACGAAAGCCTGGGCTTCAGGGAGACGGGTGAAGCCATCCAGGGGCAGATTATCATGAAGCTCACGCTTGAGGAACAGCCAACATGAGGGCCGGTCATAGCGTCGGTACCGCGATACGTGAGGTGGACACGCCCCGCGACCGCCTGGAGCTTGAAGCCGAATTCGGGGCCGTATCTCCCGCCGAACTGTTCCACTACTGGACCGAGCCGGAGTTGCTTGCGCGCTGGTGGCCCAAAGAGGCCGAGACGGAGGCGACGAAGGGCGGCAGCTACCATCTTGCGTGGCCCAACATGGAGTGGCACCTGCGCGGCACTTACCACACCTTCAGCCGCGGCAGGTTGCTGGTCTTCACATGGCGCTGGGACCACGAGCCGGACACGCCCACCCGCGTAGTCACGCTCGACTTCCAGCCACTAGAAGGCGAAAGTGGCACAAGGCTGCACCTGACCCACGGCTACTACCGCGAGCACGTACCAAAGGAGATGCAGGAGCGGCAGGGACACTTGGAGGGTTGGCACTACTTCCTGGGACAGTTGCAAACAATAACGGGCCATTCATACGCGAGTTAGCTACCAATGCTGAGTACGACACCCGATTGTAGCTTTTCCGGTTGTAGGGCATCCAGGATAGTAGGGACCAGAGGGAGGAGCGACTTGAGCCGGTTGCTGGGAGTTACGAGCACAAGGACAGATATCTGATAGGTACTGAGGTTCTGCTGGTATGAAAGGTTGCGGTCTACTGTCAGAAACACATCGAACTGCGTTTCTGCTAACCTCAACAACCTACCATTCTTCACACCAGCCCGCCCCATCTCCGGCGCTGTGAACACTTCGTGGGGGCGCAGATGAATCTTCAACTTACGCGGGAGGCACTCATCGAGCAGTATTCTCATTCAACAGGAGGAGATACTTGTGAGACCACTATCTCACTACATAGCTCAAGTACGGCTACTGCATGACTCCGTGTGACCGTGGGGAAGTCATCAAGGAACTCATCGAGCGTATCGCCCCCTTCAAGGTAATCAAACAGGTTCCTGATGGGTACGCGGGTACCCGCAAAGACAGGCGTACCGCTCATTATCTCAGGATCACGAACTATAAGAGTAGTATGTATCATGGTTGAGCGTCCTTTCCAACTGGAAACCAATCACGTCACTATTGTAGCACGCCTGCCGAATGGGTACGCACGGTACAAGTAATAGCCCACTTGCGCGACGTTCATCCAGGATATAGTTGCCCTCGTCACTCCGAGGTCACAGAGACGATAATGTTATATAGAGCAACAAGACAAGGTCTGAAGCTCAGAGTTGTTGGGCTTAAGCTAAGAGGAGCAACGAGGATGGCTTCTAAAGATTTGACAGACATTATTAGACAGGCTGAGACCCTTTCACCGCAGGAGCTATTGCAGCTTATATCCCACCTGGCAGATCGGGTTCGGCAGGCATATAGCACTACATCGGATGGTCGCCAGTGGCAGGAGATTGCAGGAGCAGCACCCTACCCCTTGTTGGGTGAAGATGCCCAGGTGGTGATCTCTCAAACAAGGAGTGAGAGTGATCAAAATCGAAAGCCAAATGAGAGCAGAGCTTCGTGAAGATTGCTGATGCCCTTGTCGGTGTTTCCAGCATCTTCTTGGACACTGCACCAGTGATCTACTATGTAGAGAACAACCCTCATTATCATGATCTCGTGAGAGATGTATTTGATAGGGTAGATGCTGGGTCATTGGCAGCCGTGACTTCGCCCGTCACCCTGTCCGAATGCCTCGTTGCGCCGTATCGGTTGGGTCTGGCTTCGTTGCAGCAGGACTTTACGGACCTCATCGTCGCCGGACGCAATACTACGTTTGTGCCCATCAACGATGACTCAGCACGGTGGGCTGCTGAACTGAGAGCCCGCCATAATCTGAGTTTGCTTGACGCTTTGCAAGTTGGCGTGGCGCTTAGTGCCGGGTGCGAGGCTTTCCTCACGAACGACACCACCTTGAGACGCGTCAGCGAACTGCGCGTGCTCATAGTTGATGATCTGGAGATATAACTAGCCTGAAGAAGGGCACGCCAATCTTGTACTGACTCTACCAAATAGGGGATAATTGTATGCTCAGGACTTATAACAACCATTCCAAGTTCGAGGAAATCAGAGACATAATGCCGCAAGTAGAAGCACAGCGCTTGCCCGGCCACGCGCAGACGCACATCATCGTGCGCGGGGCGCGCGAGCACAACCTGAAGAACATAGACGTAGCCATACCGCGCGACAAGCTGGTGGTGATCACCGGGCTGTCCGGCTCCGGCAAGTCGTCGCTCGCCTTCGACACCATTTACGCCGAGGGCCAGCGCCGCTACGTGGAGTCGCTCTCGGCATACGCCCGCCAGTTCCTGGGGCTGATGGAGAAGCCGGACGTCGATCTGATCGAGGGCCTGTCCCCCGCCATCTCGATTGACCAAAAGGGCGCTTCCCGCAACCCGCGCTCCACAGTGGGCACCATCACCGAGATATACGACTACATGCGCCTGCTGTTCGCCAGGGTGGGCCACCCTCACTGCCCCAACTGCGGGCGCCAGATCCACCAGCAAAGCTCGCAGGAGATCGTGGACGCGGTGCAATCGCTGCCGGAGGGTTCGCGCATCCTGGTGCTGGCACCCATCATCCGCGACCGCAAAGGCGAGCACCAGAAGGTGCTGGAGGACCTGCGCCGGGCCGGTTACGTGCGCGCCAGGGTAGACGGCGAAGTACAGGACCTTGATACTCCTATTGACCTCGAAAAGTACAAGATGCACACCATCGAAGCGGTGGTAGACCGCCTGGTGGTGCGCTCCTCTGAAGCGGGCAATGGCGAGGTAGACCCCGACCGCACCCGGCTGGCCGACTCGGTGGAAACGGCGCTCAAGCTGGGCAAGGGGATGGTGGTTATATCCATCATCGAGGGGGAGGAGCTTACCTTCTCGGAGCACTTCGCGTGCCCCAACTGCGGCATATCGCTCGGCGCGATAGAGCCGCGCACCTTCTCGTTCAACTCGCCCCACGGCGCGTGCCCAGTATGCACCGGCCTCGGCACCCAGGTGGAACCCGACCCCGACCTGATCGTGCCCGACCGCAACCTGAGCATCATCGAAGGCGGGCTGGCACCGTGGGCGCGCTCGTTCCAGCAGGGCGACAGCTACATGGCCGAGATACTCGAGGCGGTAGGTCGCGCGTACAATTTCAACCTGGAGACCCCGCTGTCGGAGTTGAACGAGGAGCAGATAAAGGTGCTCCTGTACGGCAGCGACAAGAAGGTGCGGGTGCGGCACAAGAACTACCAGGGCCGCTGGCACGAGTACGACGTGCAGTACGAAGGCGCGGTGAACATCGTCAAGCGCCGGCACTCCGAAACCACCTCCGACACTATAAGGGGCGAGCTTGAGCGCTTCATGAGCGACCGCCCCTGCCACTCCTGCCGAGGGCAGCGTCTCAAGCCGGAGAGCCTGTCCGTCACGGTGGACGACAAGAACATCGCGGTAGTGGCGGGTTACTCCGTTAGAGAGGCTGCCAAGTTCTTCGAGCGGCTTGCGGGCGACACCGACCAACCTACCCCTCTCTCTGAGAAGGAGCAGATGATCGCCAAGCAAATCCTGAAGGAGATCCGGGAGCGCCTGGGCTTCCTGATGGACGTGGGCCTGAACTACCTGACGATCAACCGCACGGCGGCGACCCTGGCGGGCGGCGAGGCCCAGCGCATCCGGCTGGCTACCCAGATAGGCTCCTCCCTCATGGGCGTGCTCTACATCCTGGACGAGCCTTCCATCGGCCTGCACCAGCGCGACAACGTTCGTCTCATCAACACGCTGGTGCGGCTGCGCGACCTGGGCAACACGCTGATTGTGGTGGAGCACGACGAAGAGACGATGCGCGTGGCCGACTGGATTATAGACATCGGACCGGGCGCGGGGGAGCACGGGGGCAAGATCATAGCCGAGGGCACCTACGAGGACGTGCTGCGCAACCCCGACTCGATAACCGCCAAGTACCTCACCGGCGAGCGGGAGATAGCCCTGCCCAAGAAGCGGCGCAAGGGCAACGGCAAGAGCATAACCGTGCACGGCGCCACCGAGAACAACCTCAAAGACGTGACGGTGGAGTTTCCGCTTGGCATGTTCATCTGCGTGACGGGCGTGTCGGGTTCCGGCAAGTCCACGCTGGTGCACGAAGTGCTCTCGCGGAAGATTTCGCAGACGCTGCACAACGCCAAGGACCGCCCCGGCGCGCACCGCAAGGTGGACGGCATCGAGCACATCGACAAGATGATCGAGATCGACCAGTCGCCCATCGGCCGCACGCCGCGCTCCAACCCGGCGACTTACACCGGCGCGTTTACTCCCATCAGGGAGATATTCGCCAAGGTGCCCGAGGCCAAAGTGCGCGGGTACGACTCCGGGCGCTTCTCCTTCAACGTCAAGGGCGGGCGCTGCGAGGCGTGCCGGGGTGACGGCATCATCCAGATAGAGATGCAGTTCCTCCCCGATGTGTACGTGCCGTGCGAGGTGTGCCACGGGGCGCGCTACAACCGCGAGACGCTGGAGATACGCTACAAGGGCAAGAACATCGCGGAGGTGCTTGAGATGACGGTCGAGGAAGCCAACGACTTCTTCGACAACGTGCCCGCCATCAAGAACAAGCTCAAGACGCTGTGCGACGTGGGCCTGGGCTACATTCGCGTGGGCCAACCCGCCACCACCCTTTCGGGCGGCGAGGCTCAACGCATCAAGTTGGCGGCGGAGCTATCTCGCAGGTCCACCGGCAAGACCCTCTACATCCTGGACGAGCCGACCACAGGCCTGCACTTCGCGGACATCGACAAGCTGCTACACCTGCTGCAACGGCTCACCGAGGGCGGCAACACCGTGCTGGTGATCGAGCACAACCTGGACGTCATCAAGACCGCCGACTGGATAATTGACCTCGGCCCCGAAGGTGGCGACGCGGGTGGGGAAGTGGTGGCGCTGGGCACCCCCGAAGACGTGGCCGAGACCCCCGGCTCGTACACGGGCGAGTTCCTGCGCAAGGTGCTGCCAGGCGCGGACAAGTCCAAGAGGGGCGCGGCGTAGATAGCGGTTCGAGCTAGAGTCTAGTCAGGGGAGGCGGCATCTGGTATCATCCGGATGTCGCCTGTTTGGTACTTAGAACAAGAACTACCACTACAAGGCTCGCAGTTTCTAGAAGTAGCGAGGACAACGGGAATGAGAATAATCGAGGCAGAATTAAGAGTGACTAAGAAGGGTAAGGGCGTTGTAACATTGCCTCCTGATATAGAGCCAGGAGCGCACAAAGTATCCATCACAATCGCAGATGAGTCCACAACCCCAACAGAAAAGCATAAACCAATAGAATTCCTTGTGCTCGATCTCGGGCCGTGGCCTGAAGGTTTGTCACTTCGGCGAGAGGACATGTATGACGACTGGGGCAGGTAGACTCACGCTGTTCCTCGATACAAACGTCTTAGTCTATGCCTCGCTGGCACACTCGCCGTTAAGTTTGAAGGCACAGCAGGCAATTCAGTCCCATCGCCAAGTTGGCTCAGATATATGGATCAGCAGGCAGATAATTAGAGAGTTCCTGGCAACGCTAACGAGGCCACAAGTCTTTGCTCAACAAGCGTCTGCTGCTTCCCTTCGCACAGAAGTCGAGTTGTTCACGCGCCAGTACCACGTAGCAGAAGACAACGCCGATGTGACCGAACGGCTGCTCCAGATCGTGGGGTCTGTCGCTGTGGGCGGGAAGCAAATCCACGATGTCAACATTGTAGCCACCATGCAGGTATATGGGGTAACGCACTTGCTAACCCATAATGTGTCTGATTTTGCCCGCTTTTCTCAGTTTATTACCATTATTCCGCTAACTTGAACCAGCAATACTCTCCGTACTCACCTCTCGCCCCCGCGCCATCCACAACAACCCCACCGCCACCAGCACCAGCACCCCCGGCACCAGCACGTCCCACGCCTCAGGCAGCCCCACATCCACCAGGCTCGGCCTGTGTATCGCCGCCGTCAGCCCATCCAGCAAATAGCCCGGCTCCTCCAGCAACGGCGACTGCGAAGGGTCGTAGATGGTGACTTCCTCACCGGGATCCCCCGCCAATATGAGGCCGTGCAGCCGGTAGTACACCTGGAAGTCCACCAGCGCGCCTGGTATGGACACCACAGCGCCCAACACGGCAAGCAAACCCCAAGCGCCTAACAGGGCAGACCGGGGCGACAGCAGCGTTCTAGCTTTAGCCAGGGCGAACTCACCAATCGAGGCGAGGGGCCACGCCAGCAGCGGAAATAGCGGCATGATGAGGCGCGGCCCCCAGGCGAAGTTGCCGGTCCACGCCCACCATGTGGCGTTGAAAATCAGTCCCATGATGGTGTGGGCTACGATGAGAGCCACGGCCACCCTGCCGGGGTAGGCTCCCCGCTTCCACATGAGCCACATGCCCAGGGGCGCGAGCAGCAGGGGCGGCGCGTAGAGGAACATGCTCTTGCCGGGGCTGAGTAGCAAGCCCTCCAAGCCTACGAGCAGCGGCGTGCTGAAACCCGCCTCTCGCTCGTACCCTGTGCGCAGCCAGGCGTCGGCCAACGGTGCGAAACGCAGCCAGTTGTAGAGCACCTGCCCCACTGCCGCGATGAGCGGCCCCACCGAGAAGAGCGCGCCTGCGACAATTGCCCGCCGGAGCATCTCGGCACGCGTTGCCCCCTCCGAGCGTGCACTCCACTCAGCCATGAGCAGTACCATGAGTCCGGGCAGGGGCAAGAATACGGCGAAGGCGGGCTTGAGCCACACCATCCCACCTAGCATCATGCCCGCGTAGAGCACCCTCCGTGACGTAGGCGCGTGCTCCTCCGCGGGCGGTACCAGTAGCAAGGTGGAGCCAAGCAACAGCAGCGCGCCCACAGGCTCGGAGAAGAAGGTGCGCCCGTAGTTGAGGGCGGGAGTAGCCAGCAGGTAAGTCCCTGCGACAGCGATTGCCACGCCCGCCGAGGCAAAACGTCTGCTTGCGCGGTACAGCGCCCAGCAGGTGACGGCCAGTATCGGCAGGTTGGTCATTGATACCGCAAAGCGAGTGACAGGCTCGTAGGACGCGCCGAACAGGGTGCCCAGCTTGCCCAGCCAGTAGAACGGCACCGCCACTAAAGGCAGGCCGAAGCCGTACTTGGTGAAAGCGTCGAGGCTTGGGTAGCGCGAGGGTCGCCCGTACTCCGCGAAGCCGCCCACCACCTGGTACATCCTGTCCGAGTCGAAGGCGTTGAGGAAGCCCATCGTCAGCAGGAGCAGTGCGGCGGACAGCGCCCCCACTACGTAGACGGTGCGCCTGCGTGCGGTCGCGGGACCGGGCCCTACCCTATCTCCCAGCAACAGCAGCCCAGCCAGCGCGAGTGGGGCTACCCAGGCCACCGTGTCCATCCAGGGGTCGCGGTAGACCGCCAGGGGTCCGAACACCGCAGGCACGGACACGCCACACACCAGCGCGAGCAGGTACCGCCCGAACCACAGCAGCATACAAGCGTACAGCAGCACACCAGCAAGGCCCAGCAGCGCCAGGTCTACCCAGGCCCGCACCCGCGCTTCCGGTGCAAAAATGGAGACTTCTTTCACCAGCACGCCTAGCGCACGGTTCTCACCCGGCACTACAAGCTGCGGCGCGGACAGGGTTACGGTAGGAGCGCGGCTGGAGCTCACCGCCCACGCCTGCAAGGTCCAGGGTTGTCCCGGCTGTGTCTCTACTAGCGCAACGTCGTTTCCGCCCACGGCAAGGGTTACGGTGCGGGGTGTGGGGCCACCTTCTACACCTTGCACGGTGACATGTATCCGGCCCGGCCCCCAGTTCGGCAGCACCAACTGCGCGGCAGGCTCGGTCCAGCGGTAGGTGCCCTGTTCGACACTCTTTTCGGTGGCGTGGAACCCGGCGGCGAGGTAGATGCGGTCGGCCTCAGTGCCGATGCGCACCGTCTCATCAGCCGACACCCGGAAAGCCAGGTAGGCCATGCCCAGCACCACCAGCCCGATTGCGCCAAGTGCGACAATGTGGCGGCTCCGGCTGGCGG
Organism: Chloroflexia bacterium; assembly: GCA_036388595.1. Lineage (GTDB taxonomy): Bacteria > Chloroflexota > Chloroflexia > QHBQ01 > JADMIH01 > JADMIH01. The sequence goes on along the minus strand of DASVRN010000246.1, from coordinate 454 downwards.
ACAGCATGACAGCGCGAACGCCGGAAGTGAGGGATGGGCGAGGTGCGGATGGCAGACCGAGGCCACTCCTGTGTGAGGGAATACCCCGCATGCGGCTGCGGGACAAGTCATTTTATGGTACCCTGTGGGTGCTGTCAATTGGCGATATGCCTACAAACACAAGAAGGAGCATGTTGATATGGGCAAGATCGTACCTGAGTTGGCCGTCTCGGACATAGAACAGTCGCTGCAATTCTACACGACGCTGGGCTTCGTCAAGGACAACGAGGGCATAGTGGACGAGCAGGGGGCGCAGTGGTACAGCCTGGCGTTGGGTGAAGCCTTACTCTGGCTGATACGCGCCGACGTCGCGCACGGCCTGGTGGAGGGCGAGTCGCGTGGCAACGGCGTGACCATCTACATCGAGGTAGACGACATAGACACCCTGCACGAAAGGGTCAGCGACGCGGGCCTG
>DASVRN010000245.1:0-25984 GCA_036388595.1 Chloroflexia bacterium | reverse complement strand
CGTCTACAACATCCATGTCTGACCGTCTCTTCGTCCTCCTCCACCAGCCTCTTTATCTTTGCAACAGAGCACTCTCTAAACCCTAATCTACTTGGCGCGTCCTTGGCGTCTTGGCGTCTTGGCGTCTTGGCGTCTTGGCGTTTAGTCCCATCGCCCATTAGGGTAAGGGAGGCGCAGGGGCAAGATACGACGCCTGTGCAAACGCCCGCGCAGCCTCCGCCTCCTGCCCGGCACCCTGGTAAGCCCTTCCGAGCGTGAGCCACACTTCCGTGGCGGCTGGGGCAAGCTGCGTGGCTTTCTGTGCCGGGGCTATCGCCTGCTCGTAAGACCCCCGGCGCATCAGGTTCTCCGCCAGGCCCTGGTACGGTGCCGCCCAACCGGGCTGCAAAGAGATTGACGTGCGGAAAGCCAACTCCGCGTCGGCCATGGAGTGCTCCTGGCCCGTCAGCGCCATGTACGACATACCCAGGTGGTAGTAGGCCTCTGCATCGTCGCCGCTCACCAGCACGTAGCTCTCGAACAACTGCACCGCCAGCGGGTAATCGCCCTGCTTGTAGGCTTCGAGCGCCCGGTCCCTGGCCTCCCTATTAGCCATAGTGGGAGGTTGCGGGGCGGGCAGGTCGCTGTGCGGTAGCTGGTCGTCCTTGGCCCCGGTCTGCCCCGGCGGCTGAACGGGCGCGCTATTCGTAGCCGGGGGCGCTTCGTTCTCCACGGCGGGCGGGGCGCTCCCGGTGAGGTTGCCAAGCCAGGGCGTGGTCGCGAGCATGTAGCCGCTTGCCACCAAAGCCCCCGCCACCGCCACTGCCAGCAGCACGAGCAAGGTGCTACGGCGCAGACCCGTTCTCACCCGCGCGCCCACGGTGGGCACCATGCGGACGGCTCTTGCATGTTCGCCCATGCCGGCCGGGTGCGCGCTCAGGGGTGCATCGTCAAGCTTGTCGGTGATGGGCGTGCCACTTGCGGAGGGCGCGGCGGTATGCTCCCTGAGCCAGTGAGTGGTGTCAATGGAAGGGTCGTACAGGTTGCCGGTGGTCTCATTATCCTGTTCCTGGTCATGCTCCGGCACCAGGCGTGGCACCAGCTTCAGCCTGCCGCTCCGCAGGGGGCTGGTTTCCAGCTCTTCCTCGTGCTCGACCTCGTACGCGCGGTCCAGGGCCAGGCTGCCGTCGTTCAGTGGTCGCTTTCTCTTGCTCATTTGCTTTACCTCACCCGCGTCCGGTACGCGGAAAATGCGTCCTATAGCTGAGCATTATAGCACCGTGCCCGTTTGCCCCGTGCCGTTTCCACACCTCCCGGTACAGCCAGTGCTTGTAAACTGTGGTGATTGTGTTATGCTGAGACTCAGGCTTACGCTTGGCTTGGTCCTTCTGCCAAAGTGCTTACCGCGAGTGGAGGGAGTGATGTATGTGAGGCGGTCGGGCTTGTTGGCGTCTGCATTTGTGCTCTACCTGGTGGCAGCCTCGGTGACTGTTTTCGCTTTCTGTGCCTGGTTGTTTGAAGAGACCCAACAAGAGAGCGACTTTAACCCGATGAGTTACGCTGGTACAGACCAGTACGGGCCTGCTCCAGGCCCCTCGCCGACGCCATTCCCATGGTTTGAGCACTTACCGGCACCCGCCGAGCAGACCCTCGAGGGCTATACTCTCAAGGTACAACCGACATACGCTGACAGTAGCCAGGTAATATTGAACTATGCTCTTACAGGCTCAGAAAAACCGTTTGTAAACCGGGTAAGCATACCTCGATCTGTTAGTAGAACGACTTCAGGCCCCCGCATCTATCTTACTGACGATGAGGGGCGCGTTTTGCCCTTACTGTATCAATCTCCTGAGGGCACTGTTAGCGCTGGTAGGGTTGGTAGTATTGGTAACTTTGGTATGTGGCAGCATGCAGGTGGCATTATGCAGTTCGACGCTAGCGCCATAAAGCGCACTTCATCGTCATTGCGGCTTCAGCTATCGTTACCAATCACAATTTTCTATTACTATGAGGTGCCTCCCATACCTACGTCCTCATACACCGGCCTGGGGAACGTGCCGGCTCTCGCTACGCACCCGGTACCTACGCCCATCCCGCCGAAGAATTTGCAATTTGAGGTAAACTTCACCACACCGTTACAAACTCAGGAGTGACTGTGTCACTATTTGTTAAACTATCTGTAAGAAGGCTTTACTGCTTCCAATAAGGGGGAAACATGTTCTTGTCTCTTCATAAGCTGAAGAAGTGCCTCGCTCCCGTGGCCGTGGGGGTGCTGGTCGTGTCCGCGGCGGGCTGCGGCGACCCGGAGAAGCCCAACCTCACTCCCGACCAGGTGATCGAAAAGGCGATACCCGCCCTGCAAAATGCTAACTCGTTCCACTTCAACCTGGAAACGAGCAAGATCGACAAGCCGCAACCGGGCCTGTTCGTCACCAAGGCTGACGGCGACGTGGTGCGGCCCGACAAGATGGTGGGGGAGGTGAGCGCGCTCGCCTTCGGTATGCCCGTCGAGATCCAGATTGTCGTGGATGGCGACCAGCAATACATGACCGACCCCGCCTCCGGCCAGTGGTCCTCCACGTCCTCCATGCTCAACGTCGCGGAGTACTTCAACCCTAACGGCGTGGGGGATATCCTGGGGGGCGTGAAGGACTTGCAAGCCGACCCCAACGAGACCGTTGACGGCTCCGACTCCTACCGCCTCAAAGGCAGCGTGCCCGCCGAGGCCCTGAAGAAGCTAGCCCCGGTAGTAGACGCCACGGGCGACCTCCAGACCGCGCTATGGATAGGCTCCACCGACTTCCTGCTACGCCGCGTCCAACTCACCGGCCCCTTCTTCCAGGGCGAGCCTGAGGACATCGTGCGCACCATCAACATGACCGACTACAACAAGCAAGTGGTAGTCGAGACGCCGGTGGTACGGTGAGTTCTGAAACGTGAAACGTGGTTCTGAAACGTGAAACGTGATGCGGCTTGCTGAACAGGGTACGTGAATGTGAGGCTACTTCTAGCGCAGGACCAAAGAGACTCCTGTCATCCTGAGCGGAGCGAAGGATCTCAAGAAGGTGAGTAGGGATACTGTCGAACATCATGAACTATGGTGCTGAGAGTTCAACGGCCCTACAAGGGCAAGATCTGAGATCCTTCGCTACGCTCAGGATGACAAAGGGGAGTATGGTCCTCGCCCAAGAAGCTCTGTCACATCCACGAACCAAATAACAGAAGCCGCATCACGTTTCACGTTTCACGTTTCAGAACCACGTTTCACGTTTCAGAATCTCCCTGGTACCGAACTTGCAAAGCTAGCTTTCATGTCGGAAGGCCCTGAGATACACCGTTTGTCAGCGCAACTCACCGAGGAGTTGGTGGGTAGCCGGATAGCGGCCATCGATACGCGGCTGAAGAAGGCCCGTACCTGGATAGAGATGCACCCCGGCATGCTTGAAGGGCGGGAGATCGAGCGCATCTACCCGGCGGGCAAGAACCTGCTCTGGCAGCTAGAGGGTGGTATCTACTTCCGCTTCCACCTGCTCATGTTCGGCAAGGTACGCACCTACACCCTACGCTACCGCCTCCCGCCCGACCCCAAGCAGCGAGCGCACATCGTCACCACCTCGCGCCAGTTCGTGCTAATCAACGGGCAGGTGTTCGATATCGGCGTTGGCGACCCGTTCGAGCAGATAACGACCTTGCGCGAGCTTGGCCCCGACATCTGCGCCGTGCCTTTCGACCGCGACTTCTTCCTCCAGCGCCTCAACCGCCCCGACAACCTCGACCGCGAGATAGGCCCGGTGCTGCTCGACCAGACGGTGGCGGCGGGCCTCGGCAACTACCTCAAGAGCGACATCCTCTTCGAGTGCGGCATCAACCCCTGGACGCTGGTGGGCGATCTGACGCCGGAACAGCAAGCCAGCCTGGCCGAAGTTACACCTATTGTGTCGCAGCGCGCCCGCCACAACCGCGGGCAGACGCTCACCGACGAGGCGATGCAGGTGCTCCTCTCGGACCCCAACAACCCCAACCCTCGCTGGAGCGACCGGCACTGGGTCTTCCGCCAGACCAACAAGCCCTGCAAGATGTGCGGCTTCCCCATCAAGCAGCGCCGCCAGGGTCCGGACGCGGGCCGGATCACCTACTTCTGCCCCAACTGCCAGAGCGTGGACGTGCTGCAACTCCCACCGGCGAGCATAGCAGAAACGAAGACGATACGCTGATTCCTCATTGGTGGCTGCACCTGTAGCCGGTTGTGTACGACCTCTCCCCAATTTGAACGTATCTCACATAGTGGTGTACTATAGGTCAGCCGCCTGTTAGTGCGTCAGACGGCCTTGTTGAAGCAGCTTGTCAACTCTCTTCGTGTGGGTCTTCCTGGATGCGTGACCTTCGTTCCGGGCAAGTGTCGCGCCTTGCTCGTCTGTTCCCGCTGGGGCTGCTACTGCTGGCAGCCTTCTATCTGCGAGCCTCCGGCCACAACTGGGACCAGGGCAGCAATCTGCACCCCGACGAGCTTTTCGTCGTCCGCACCGTGATATCGCGCATCTCACTGCCGCCGGATGTCACGCTGGCTGCCCTACTGGACCCGTCGCAAAGCCCCCTCAACGTCCGTACCAACGGCTATCACTATAGCTACGGTACGCTACCCATCTACTCGTTGAAGTTGGTCACGGTTGCCGCCTACCACCTTACGGGTAGCACTTACTTTTCGGAGTACTTCGGGACCGCGCAGACCGGGCGGATACTCACCGCACTAGTGGATGCGCTGACCGTGCTGGTAATTTACGGGATTGGAGCCAGGTTGTGGACCCGTTGGCTTGGGCTGCTCTGCGCCGCGCTTTACGCCTTCGCGGTGCTTCCCATACAAACGGCCCACATATTCGGCTCCGAACCATACATGACGCTCTTTGCCACCCTGGCCTTGTTTTGCAGCGTGCTGGTGGCACAGACAGGTAAGCGCCGCTACGCCCTCCTGGCAGGTATCACTACAGGGTTGGCCCTCGCTTGCAAGCTGAGCGCGTTGCCTCTACTGGCGTTGCCCCTGGCGGGAGCGGTAGTCTGGCGCATGAAGACTGTTGATGTTGATAAGATGGGCTTACGGACTGTATGGCACCCCGCCCTGCTCCTGTCGGGTGTGCTGGCTGTAGTCGCAGCTTTTATTAGCTGGTTTGTAGCCGACCCCTACGCTGTCCTCGACCTGCAAACATACTGGCTCCAGGTGCAGTTTCAGGTCGATATACAACGCGGCGCGCTCGATTTTGTCTATACGCGGCAGTTCGTCGGTACCTGGCCCGTGCTCTACCCCTGGCTGCAAGTCGTGTTGGTAGGGGTGAACCCTCTGGTAGGGCTGGCGGGTACGCTGGGCCTGGTTGTGCTCGTCTGGCGCGCGTTACGACAAAGATATCTAACCGAGGGGCTGTTGCTGCTTGGCTTTGTCGCCTATTTTGCCCCTGTGGCCGTTAGCGAAGCGCGGTGGATGCGCTATTACGTCGCGGCGGTTCCGTATTTATGTCTCTTCGCAGGGGCACTTATGGTCTGGGTCACGGGCCTCCACGCCCGGCAGGGACCGGCTTCCCCTCGAACATGGATGCCGGGCGTGAGCGCGGGCCTACTGATCGTGTCCGCGATAGTCGGTGCTTTAGCTTACACTTCGATATACAGGACCGAACATACCCAGGTGCAGGCCTCCCGCTGGATGTACGATAACCTGCCGAGGGGTAGCAGGGTAGGGGCGGCGGGCGACGTTGCACTGCCACTCGGGCTGGGGGACAGGTCTCGCCCCACGCAAGCATTTGTGTTGACCGGGTACGACCTGCTACTTGATGTGCCAAACGACACACTGTCGCGGGAGCTACGCGACTATCTAAGGCAGGTAGACTATTTGACGGTACGCGGCATCGCAGCCTGGAGCACGGTTAAGCCTCTGCCATGGCGGTACCCCGTACAGCAGCGATATTACGAACTGCTGTACGGCGGCCAACTGGGGTTCGAGCAGGTCTACAAGGTAACTTCCTACCCGCGATTGTTCGGGCTTGAAGTGGTGGACAGCCAGCCTCCATTCGACCCTAACTTTGTCGAGTACGACCATCACCCGGTGTGGATTTTCCGCAAGGTACGGGACTTGAGCGATGCAGAGTGGGCGACCTTGTTCGCGGAGGCTGTGAAGAAGCCTGCCGTTGTCACCCGGCAGGCACCTTAGCTGTACCCGATTCCCGCAAAAATGACAGAGTGCCCTCTCACATGACGAAAGGACTCTCTGTCAACCTTCTACCACTCTTATCACCACGTGCCCGTCAATATCCCCAACTGATAGGGCGTGGACATTGAGAGGCTGACCGCTGCTCGTAGTGTGTTCAGGTTAAGCTAATCTCCTCCGTACTACCGAGTAAATACCTACTCCCTTGGCTCCCGATTACTATCTATCAGTCCAAAACAGATGGTATACTAACAGCTAATTTCGGAGACAATTCATAATGCTAACGTGTTGTGCCTGTCTTCTTTTGGGCCCTTTGAATGTCCTTGTGTGATTTTATTCTATAGCCATTTGCGTCTAGTGAATCTTGTGCTCTCTCGTAGAGCAGAAAGGGTGGTATTACGATGGCAACGGAACCAGACGCGCCAAACGAGGAAATCATCGCACAGTTCATGCTGGCCGAAGTTAACCGTCTGGAGGCGCGCCGCGAGACGGCCAACGGGCTGGTAAACCAACGCTTTAATTTCTATCTCACAATTACGGCTGCCGCTATCGCACTGATTACGGGGAAAGACTTTAGCAACTTAACAACCTCAACAACCATGGCTAACGCTGCTCTCTTAAAGGCAACAGCGTTCAGTGTCCTCATAGCTTTACTTGGAATTGGAATTATGATATTCATGCGTGCTGTAAAGGCCGACATTGAGAAGAAAAGGCTAACCGAAGGCGTGCGATGGATCAAGCAGTTCTTTATTACGGAGATGGGCGCTTCTAAAGCTAGCCACTATCTCCTTCTACCTGCTACCGCTGAGGAGGATATACAGACTAAGAATCGGCTAACCTCCCTCCCCGCCGCCATTGCAGTAGTTAACAGCGTCCTTATAAGCACATTAGCAGTCTTTCTTTGGCAAGCGCTAGGCCGTCAGTCCGACTCCCCCGCTTTTCCATGGAGAGAATTAGCACTACCTTTTGTCACACTACTGCTTAGCTTTATGGTCCATATGATTTATATGCACTGGAAGTATGATAAGGGAGACAGGAAACTGAACGACGCAAGGCTGACGCCCAAGCAGCCGACTCCTCCCAAGGCAGCCAGTCAATAGTAGTCCTTCACATCGAATGCACAGCACATGATGAAGAAGGCTGGTGACACTTTAGCACCAGCCTTCTTCATCACGTTTCACGTTTCACGTTCAGATCTACCTGAACGTGCTGGGCAATATCCCCAACTGGTTGCGGTACTTCGTCACTGTGCGCCTCGCCACGCGGATGCCCTGCTCCCGCAAGCGGCTGACGATCTCCTTGTCGGTCATGGGGCGGCCTTCCTTGGTGATGATCTCTTTGATCACGTCCTTGGCGGAGAGGGAGGCCGAGAAGAAGTCGCTGAAGGGGATTACCCGTTTGTCTGGCAGCATCACGTACTTGGCGGCGGTGGCGCGGCTGACCGTGCTCTCGTGGATGCCGAGGTACTGGGCCACCTGCGCCCTGGTGAGGGGCTTCAAGAAGCGCACGCCGTAGCGTATGTACTCTTCCTGCAAATCAATCAGGCAGGCGGTGATGCGGCGGATGGTCTCGCGGCGCTGGTTGATGTTGGAGATGAAGAGTTTCGACCTGTTGACATAACGCTTGATGTGGTCCTTCTCGCCGTCCGACAGGTCCTTCCTGGGGCTTTGTGGGGCGTGCCCGTCAGTCGCCAGCTTCTGGTACAGGGGGTTCACGCGCAGGCTGAAGCGGTAGCCCTCCACGACCTCCGGCTCCAGGTGGTCCTCGCGCATGTGGATGATCACGTCGGGCATGACGAAGCGGGTGGGGGAGGGCGAGCGCCACGAGCGGCCGCGGGGTGGCTCTTGCAGCGGGCGCGGCTCGAGGTGCTTCTTGATGAAATCGCGTACCGCCACCACGCTATCGTAGGAGATGCTCAACGACTGGGCTATGATGGTGAACTTGTGCTCGCCAAGCTCGGTCAGGTACCGGCTGATAATCTCTTCTACGTGAGGGCTTATCTCAGGGTAGCCGTGGTCCTTGATGTTGCGCAACTGCAACAGCAGGCACTCGCGCAGGTTGCGCGCGCCCACACCCACCGGGGCTACCCGTTGCAGTATCTCCAGCACCCGCTCCAGCCTCTCCAGCGGCACGTCCAGCTCGCGGGCCGATTGCGCCAGCTCGCAGCCCAGGAAGCCCTGTTCGTCCAGGTTGCCCACCAGGTACTCGGCCAGGAAGTAGTCTTCGGTCGGGAGGGAGACGGCCAGGTCGCTCAGTAGCTGCTCGGGCATGCTGCTCTCGGTGGCGACCAGGGTGAGGGGGTCGAAGTCGTCTTCGCCAAGCACGGCCTTGGGTTCGCGGGGGCGGAAGTCTTCCGTGTCGTCATAGTCCTCACCGCCGGAGCCGCCACCGTAATCTACAGTCTTGGCGCGCAGTATCTCCAATGCGTTGGGGGCGTGAATGGGCTGCATGCAGACCGGGCAATATCGTCCGGTGGTGCCGGCGCCGCAGGAAGTACAGGTAGTGCTCTCCAGGCTTTCGAGAGCGGGGTTGTCCTCAAGCTCGTTGAGGACTGCGTGTTGCAGCTCCAGGGAAGACAGGGCTAGCAACTGGTTGACCATGATCAAGGTGGGCGACACCTTCATGGCCTGCTCGGGGACCATTTGCATGTTCTGGTCCAAGGAACCTCCTCCTCAGATACGCGTAATCAGTAACCGTAGAGTATAGGCATCGTTGCCGGTAGCCCAGGAAATCGTACCTTCTGCACATTATACGCAGCCTGTTGAGCATATGCAAGCGTTGATGGCATATTTCTTGCAAATCTAGCGGGTGATTGACGTGGGCGCGCGTGTGTACAGGAGGCATTACCACATCATGATATGCAATGAAGCCGATCTGGCGAAGCGTGCATCGGAGCACGACCCGGCGGCATTCGCGCAACTTTACAATGCCTACGTCGAAAAGATATATAAGTATGTCTATTACAAGGTAGGCAATGCGCCCGACACCGAAGACCTGACCGAGCAGGTATTCCTCAAAGCCTGGGAGGCGATTGGCCGCTATACATGGTGCGGCTATCCCTTCTCCTCCTGGCTCTACAAGCTCGCCCACAACCTCGTGGTGGACCACTATCGCACCCGGCGTGAAGCCCTGCCCCTCAACGACATCCTCTCCACGTCCGACGAGCCGATGGTAGACCCCGAAGTGGCCCTCAACCTCTCGTTGGACGCTGCCGAGCTTCAAGAGGCTATCGCGCAACTTACCGACGAGCAGCGCCAGGTGGTCTCCCTCAAGTTCATCGAAGGGTATGACAACGCCGAGATAGCGCAGATGCTCAACAAGAAGGAAGGGGCAATCCGCGCCCTCCAGTATCGCGCCCTCCGCAGCCTGCAAGGCATCCTGGAGGCTGAAGAAGCCCGCCGGTTGGAGTTCGGGTTGGGCTTGCTGGACGCACGGGCTGGTTAGGCTGAAACGGGGTTCTGAAACGTGAAACGTGAAACGTGATGCGGTAAGTGTTTCCTTGTACACAAATTAGAAAGGGTCGCCTCAAGTAGCGAGGCGACCCTATTTCATGTTCAGAACCCCACGCCACTCTGTCATCCTGAGCGTAGCGAAGGATCTAAGATGCGTCTTCCATCTCTACGCTGAACCGGCTGTACCATGTTCCCCAATGTTCAACAGCATCCCTACTCAGCTTCTTGAGATCCTTCGCTGCGCTCAGGATGACAGGGGGAACAGCGCCTCAAATAAAGAAGGCCGGTCGCTTTCACGAACCAGCCTCAGCAAACCGCATCACGTTTCACGTTTCACGTTTCAGAACTCACCACATCGAAGTCCAACGCACACAAATTGACATGGGCCATCATACCCTGGCGGTTGATGGTGACGAAGTAGCCCTGGTCGCGGTCGGAGGGGGAGTAGAACTCGCGGGTCTTCTCGTGGAAGGCACGGCCCGCCACTTCCTTGACCTTGTTTACCTCGGCGGGTGTGCCTATTACTACGAACTTGTCGCCGCCCATGTGGCCGATGAACGCATCGGGCACGTTCGCATCAACACGAGCTTCCACAAGCACCCGCGCGGCCACCTTTATCATCTCGTCGCCTTCGAGGAAGGAATGGGCCTCGTTGTACTCTGTGAAGTCGGAGATGTTCACGTACATGATGGCCCATGTTGCGTCACTCCGAGACATGGTCTGGGTAATCTTCTCCTCGACCGCCAGTGAGCCGGGGAGGCCGCTCAGCTCGTCTACCGTGTCGTGGTAGAGGTGGTGCAGTTGGGCGCGCACCCGCACGCTCAACTCGTCCGGGTCGAAAGGCTTGACGATATAGTCATCGGCCCCACGCTGGTAGCCCATCACCTTGTTGGGCACGGCGCTCCTGGCGGTGAGCATGATGACGGGGATGTGGTTCAGGCGGGCATCGTTCTGCATGATGCGGCACACCTCGTAGCCATCCATGCCGGGCAGCATCAGGTCGAGTATCACCAGGTCGGGCACGGTCCTGTCGAGTACCTTCAGGGCTTCTTCGCCCGAGTAGGCGTGCACGGTGTCGTACCCCTCGCTGCGAAGGTGCTCCTCAAGTAGCTCGACAATCGTAGGCTCGTCGTCAACGATCAATATGTGGCTCATAATGCTACAGTAGGGCGTGCTCGTTAGGAGAACGCCTTTCCCATCCCTTCCTGCCTAAGCGCAATTGGATAACCAAGAAAGCGGTGAGTACGAAACTATCTTATATAGGGGAATGCCGCGCCCAAAATATCCCACGGACATAAAGCTCTGGTGCAGGGGTGCTATGCTACTATGTGGCACTCTCACCCAATAAATTAGCAAGAGTTGGGCCAATATGCCTCCACTGGTCCATGAATCTTTGTAGTACTTCTTTCCTACAGAGGACGATAGACGATGGACGATGGACGATGGACGATAGGAGACGGAACCGCCAAGGCGCCAAGAGCGCCAAGAGCGCGCCAAGATTAGGATTGTTGTTGGCAGGCGTGCTAACCACTAACCACTAACCACTACTCAGTCCTCAGTCCTCAGTCCTCATCACTCCTATCGTCCATCGTCCACCACCGGCTTGTCCCTGTCGGTGAGGTTCACCATCTGGGCGCGGCTTGCTTGCACCAGCAGTTCGGGCGTGATGATAATCTCCTCGCCCCACTGCCCGGCCCCTACGCCTAAGACCGGCTCCTGCATGAGGGCCGCTTCTACGAACGAGCGGAAGCCCTCCGGCTGCCAGTGGAACGGCGGTATTGAGCCAATAACGTAGCCGGTTGTCTCTATCACCGCATCGGGACTTGCAAGGCGTATGTTCCGCGAGCCGAGCGCCTTCTTCAAATGCCCCGATATGGCGTTCTGGTCGCCCCCTAGCATCACCAGCACCCGCTCGTCGGTGTCGATCTCGAAGATGAGGGTCTTCACCATCTGGCGCTCACGGTAGCCCAATACGTGGGCCACGTTGGCCGCTCCCTTCTCGGTGGTCGCCGGGAAGCTGAGGCGCTGGTAGGGGATACCCCGTTCATCGAGGTAGGTATGGGCGGGTAGTGTCACTTGCTGTTCCATAATTTGCCACGTCCGCAATTCTAATACTCAGGCATCATTCAAGCATTGGTATTGCATATGCTGGATGACAGCCCCGACCTTGTCATTCTGAACGCAGTGAAGAATCTCGTCCTCCACCACCAAAATACCACCTTTCCTACAACACCAAAGCCCAGCCTTTGTCATTTCGAACCCTTAGGCTACGCTCAGGGTAAACTCCGTGAGAAATCTCGTCCTTCACCTGGATGTTGCCCTTTTCTCTATCCCGTCAGGAGTAGTAAGTACTCGGGCTTGGTTTCAACAGGAAAGGAGGTATTTGGGTGGTGAAGGACGAGACTTCTCACTGCGTTCGAAATGACAGGGGGAGGCTTGGTCGCCGTAGTTCAACAGCATCCCTACCCACCTGATTCTTCGCTACGCTCAGAATGACAAAGGTGGGGCTTGGTCCCGTGCCTCCAACTGTTACCAATAAAGGCTACCGCCGGTAGTATAGGCACCACCGGCGGTCAGAAATTAGCTATGTAGGATGCCCCTGCCGTTGCCGCGTTATGACGTGAGGCCGTATTCCTTGAGTTTCTCGTAGAAGGTGGGGCGGTCCAGGCCGAGCAGGCGGGCGGCTTCGCTGCGGTCGCCCTTGGCCTGTTGCATGGCTTCGGTGAGGGCCATCTTCTCTATCTGGCCGAGGATTTCGTGGAGCGGGGTGGCTTCCTTCACCATGCGCCCGATCTCCACTATCTGCCGGTCGCCCAGGTTCGATAGCAAGATGTGGTGGCTGGTAATTACGCCGCCCTGCGACATGACCACCGCGCGCTGCACCGTGTTCTCTAGCTCGCGTACGTTGCCGGGCCAGTCGTGGTCTACCAGCACCTGCATTGCCTCTTCTGAGATGCGGCCGGGAGGGGAGCTCTGGCCGTAACGGTGCTTGTCAAGGAAGTGCTCCACCAGCAGGGGGATGTCTTCCTTGCGCTCGCGCAGGGGCGGCATGCTGATGCGCACCACGTCCAGGCGGTAGTAAAGGTCTTCCCGGAAGCGGCCCGCGTCCACCTCGGCGCGCAGGTTGCGGTTGGTGGCGGCGATTACACGCACGTCCACCTTGATCGGGATGGAGCCGCCAACACGCTCGAACTCCCTCTCCTGGAGCACGCGCAGCAGCTTGCGCTGGGTGCTCAACGTCATCTCACCTATTTCGTCCAGGAAGATAGAGCCTTTGTGCGCCATCTCGAAGCGGCCTTTGCGCTGCGTTATCGCGTTGGTGAAGGCACCCTTCTCGTGACCGAAAAGCTCGCTCTCCAGCAGCGTCTCGGGCAGCGCGGCGCAGTTCACCTTCACCAGCGGCCCATGCCTGTAGCTGGAGTAGGTGTGGATGACGTTAGCCACAAGCTCCTTGCCGGTGCCCGTTTCGCCGCTAATCAGCACGGTGGCCTCGGTGGGTGCGGCGCGGCCTATCACCTGGTAGATGTCGTGCATGGCCGTAGACGAGCCGATGATGCGCTCCGAGGGGTCGCGCGGCTCTATCTGCGAGCGGAGGCTGCGCACTTCTTCCTTGAGCTGTCTCCGCTCGAAGTACAGGTTTATCGTATGCAGCACGTCGTCAAGCTCGAACGGCTTGGTGATGTAGCTGTACGCGCCCAGGGACGAAGCTTGAATGGCGACGTTGGGCGAGCCATAAGCGGTCATCAAGATGACCGGCACTTCACCAGTCTTCTCCCGCAGTTGTTTGAGCACGTCTATGCCGGTCATGCCGGGGAGGCGCATGTCGAGGAGCACCAGGTCGTAATTGCCTGATTTGAGGCCGTCCAGGGCTTCCTGGCCTGTTGTAGCTTCCGCTATTGTATAGTCACTCTCTTCGAGGAAAGTCTTCAAAAGCTGCCGTATAGCGTTGTCGTCATCGGCCACCAGTATCTGGCGTCCACCTACGGCGGCACCGTCTTTTTCGGCACTGTTGCTGGGCTGTGTCGTCACAGAGGAGTCTACCTCACCATCGGGACCGTTCTTCATAACGCCGGTATTTATATCCACTTCAAGTACGCTTGTCGTGCTGGGCGCTGTGCCATTTCCATTCTTCTTCGTCATTTAGGCTCCTCGTGCTCAGGGAAGCGAACAGGGCTGCCTCGAGTAGCTTAGTTGCCACATGCAGACTGAATCACCTGCGCGGTTATAGTGCAAGCGACGCTTCCCCATTATAGGATAGGGCGTCTAGGTAGTCAATCCAACATAGTACAAAAGTGCTATCTATTGACAAACCTTTACTCCCATTTAACTAACGACCAACTACCGGAAAAGATAGCTCTCAATTTCTTACGCAACCGGGTGCCGGATGGTTCACTGAGTAGCGTTCAATTTCTGAAACAATCCTATTAGTGCCTGAGCAGGGCTGAAATTGCGCCTATAAAGTCATAGAAGATAGACACTATAGACCACACCGTTGGTGTCCTACTTCCGGCGGCTCCGGTGCTCGGCATACCGGGTATCACGCTTCCCTGTGAGCCTTCTCCGGCCACGCACGGCACGTACCTCATAGCCAGGGCATGCTCCCGGCCGTTCTCGTCCGCAGACGCACCAACCGCCCACACTTCACCGCTACCCGGCAACACCTCTATCGAGACCAATTCGGCAAACCGGGCGCTCACACGCGGCAGTGCGACGGTGTTCCACGCCGACCCGTTCCAGTGCAACATCAAGGGCTGTGCGTCACCCCCGACTCCGGCGCGCCCGACCGCCCACACGTCATCAGGCGCGGCAGCGACGACCCTGTGCAAGGTATTCTCCGGCTCTGTGACGTTGGGACTTGGCACGACGGTCCAACTGCGGCCATCCCAGTGCTCTATCAATGTGAGTAGTCTTCCGTTCTCACGTCTGGTCCCCACCGCCCAGGCATCCGTGGCCGACAGCGCGGTTACGCCTTGCAGGTTGTATTCGTTTGAGGCCACGTCTGGGCTAGGCACTTGCTGCCAGCGTGTCCCGTCCCAGTGGAGTATGCGGGCAGCCTGGGTGCTCCTATCGGTGGTGTATACGCCCAACGCCCAAACGTCATTCGGGGCCGTGCCCGCCACGTCGAACAGGTAGCCTCCCTGCGCGGTGCCTGGGCCGGGTACCAGCCCCCATTGCGTGCCGTCCCAGCGCATCAGGATGTCTTCGCCCCCGGCATTGCCCACCGCCCACACATCGTCGGGGCCAATCGGGGCGACCCCAACGAGGTAGCTCTGCGCTCTATTTGGGAGGTTGGGGCTGGGCACAAGCTTCCACCTGCCCCCTTGCAGCCGCGCGGTGAGCGTAGAGGTCTCGGCCATACTGGGGCGGGTCACGCGGGAGCTTGAGTACGCGCCCACAATCCAGGCGTCTCCGTCCGGTGAGGCAGCAATGGCCTGGAAGTCGTTGAACAGCGTGCCGGGTTGCGGGTGGGCTTCCTCGCTCCACCTGGTGCCGTCCCAGCGCGCCACTCTATCGCTCTCCTCGCTCGCGGTGCGGATTACCCAGACGTTGGAGGCGGAGGTGGCTGCCACTCCCTCTAAACGCCCTGAATCTACAAACGTCCCCGAGGTGGGCACAATCGACCATGTGCCGCAGGTGGCCTGTCCCTGCGTAATCGCTGAGACATCCCTGGATGGCGTGAAAGCCTGGGCCAGCAGCACGCCGGTAGCAACAATGAGCGACAGCCTCTTATACCTGCCACGAGGGAGAGACATTGACATTCTTGAACCTCAAGTGCGAAGTTGCGTCAGGCCATTTTAGCAACGGGCAATCGCACTGTCAAAGGTACTCAAAGAACTCCATTCAGGTCCTTGAGTCTGATGTCCTAATGATGCCAGGTTCCTTCCATATGCAGGCACCAAACCCCCCCTGTCATCCTGAGCGTAGCGAAGGATCCAAGATGTCGCCCTTACCTGTCTGTTGGACCGACAGCACCAGGAGGCGAAGTGTTCAACAGCATCCCTACTCACCTTCTTGAGATCCTTCGCTACGCTCAGGATGACAGGGGGAGCAGAGTCCCGCAACATGGATACGTTCGCATTCACGTACCCTGTTTAGTAAGCCGCATCACGTTTCACGTTTCACGTTTCAGAACCAGCCCTATACCCACCAGCGTAACCAGCGCGCCCGCGAGGGAGTTGGCGGACGGTACCTGGCTGAGGAAAATCCACGACAGGATAATGCCGCCCGTCACCTCCTGCGAGGCGATGATATTGACATAAGCAGCATGCACCCGGCGCAGCGAGGCGTTGTACAGCGTATGCCCCAACGCACCTGAGAGCACGCCCACCGCCACTATAGCCGCGACCTTAGTCCAGTCCCAGGCTTCGGCGGGCATCTGCGGGATGCTGAACAGCGCGAAGGGCACGAGCCACAGGGTCGCCGCCCAGTAGACGCGCGAGGCGTACACAAGCAGGGGGTACCGCTCGCGTTCGTAGCGACCCGCTATTGAGTAGAAGCCGAACATGATCGCGGAGAGAAGCGCCAGCAGGTCGCCAAACGCCATACGGGGGTCCATCTGTGGCTCCAGCCCCGCCAGGATCGCCACCCCCAGCACCGTTACGCCAATGCCGGCCCACTGCCTGTTGCGCAACCGCTCTTTGAGGAACAGCGCGGAAAGAAGGGCCACGAAGATAGGCGCGGTGTATATGAGCGACAGGGCATGAGCAGCGGTGGTGAAACCGAGCGACGAGATGTAAAAGAGGAAGTGCAATGCTGTCACCAACCCGTAACCTAGAAATCGTACGGTGCTGTTGCCCCGAGACCTGGCAACTACCCCGGCCACCATGCTCTCGTCTCGCGCCCGGTCGCGCGTTAGCCAGGCAAGCCCTCCCACCGCCACCGCTGCCACGAGCATGCGGCCCCACGACTTGACGAAGGGGTGCATAGGGTCGGCCAGCACGATGAACACCGGGCTGGTGGAGAAAAAGAACACTGCCAGCGCCACATATAAGAGGCCCTGCCGGTCATCGCTCCTCATCGGGACGGCTCGTGAGTTAGGTTTGTTTGCCGCTCACCCGCCAGCTTATCGGCTATCACACGCGGCATGCTGCCGGTCCACAGCTTATAGCGTATGTTGCGTTCTTTCGGGAAAGCGTCCACGAACTCGCGGTAGGCCTCCGACACCTCTGATAACCTTCGCGGCGCGTGCCAGTCTTGTTCCAGGATTAGCGGGTCTACGTACCGCTGCTTCATACGCGTGGCGAAATATGGGCCGCCATCTTCGACTTCGTAAAACTGCGTGCCCGGCGCTAACAGGCTGAGGTAACCCTGCACCTCAACATCGTCCAGGCTTTGCAGCCGAGACATGGCTTCCGCATCGGTGGAGAAAAGATCGTCGTCGGTGAAGCCGCCCGTGGCGTACCCCCGCCTGATGGCCCCGGCCAGCGCCCAGTACGCGCCCGCCTGTATAGGTCCGGTCCAGTAGAGGTCGTTTGCCTCCCGGAACAGCCGCGCGAACCACTCGGCGGCCTCCCTGTCGTCTACCAGGATGCCGGCGGGGGTGGGCAGCAAGTGGTTGAGGAAACGGTTGGCGTCCTCCGTGCTGACCTTGCCGTGGTTGTGCAGGTCGCGCAGTGAGTAGTCTATGCGGTCGGCGCACAGATAGGGTAGGGGCATTTCGAGCAGCGGGTAGTTGTGGGGTTCGAGCGCCGCGTGCAGGCCGACGCCGTGCCTCTTAAGGATGGCAGGCACCTCTGAGCCGGTGATTACCTCGTGCTGGAACCGCTCGTGGAAATCGTGTTCGTCGCTGGGGAAGGCTATATCCACCGTGTGTGAGAAAGCTGTGTGGGGCACGTCGTGCAGCAGTCCCGCCACGCGCTCCTCCAGCTCCGCACCCAGCCGCGACAGCACGTAGAGCACACCCAGGCTGTGCTCGTACCGGGTGGTCCTGATGCCGGGCAGCAAGTACGCGCTCGCACCCGCCTGGTGTATGCCCATGAGCCTCCGCACCGGCCCCGACTCCACCAGTGCGACAAGCACCGGCTCGTCTACAGGTATGTCGCTCCACAGACTGTCTCTATACGTGGTAGGCATGCGGTAATTATAAGGCAGGCCGGGCAGGGGCGTGCAATCCCAACTTCGCTCAGCAATGGGGAGGTGATTATCCCAGCCTCGCTACCGGCTGCTCCTGCGTAGGGGGCCGGTGAGAAGTAAGCGCCGGGAGTAGCTGTGCCAGGCCCGTGCGAGCGAAGTAGAGAAGCCAGGTCAGGATGCCCAGCAGCTTGGCTCCGTCTTCCAGCAGAAGGCGCATGGCGGGTACGTTGTCGCCAAAGGGTTCGTTCATCTGGTCGAATAGCACCGATATGCCCAGGAGACCGCACGCAAGCACGAAAACCAGGAAGTCGGTAGATGCTATCTTTTTCCCGAACCTCAACAGGAAGAGGACGAACATCCCCCCGTACAGGGCGAAGACTGTTTTCTCCCCGAAGCGCCAGTGGATCTGCGAGACGTTTTCGTGGAGCATGAATAGGTCGTCTATCAGCAGCACAGTTGTTACCAGCCCCGCAGCCAGGAAGAACGAGGACCACTCCTTGCCGGTGCCGGTCTTCCTTAGCAGCATGGAGCCGAAGAAACATACAGCAGTGCACGCACACCACAGCAAGGCACCCAGGTTTGATACCAGCCCAATGTAACTGGGCGCCTGCAACGTGCCCGCGGCGTCGCGCAGGAAGTATGCTACGGGGATGTCGCTCTTGAAGCTGGCGGCGAACACGGCTCCAAGCACTAGCAAGGCTGGAGCGTAGACCAAGAGCAGCACGGAAGGTAAAGAACGCGCCTGGTTTCGGAGTGTTCTGAACGGTGTTGCCTCGGGATGGAACTTCAGCTCGCGGGCTTGACGCATGATAGCCATATTCATCGCTTGCTCCTAGAAAGACTATGCAACGCGACCCATCCGTATGGGGTCCCTCTCAGTCTATGCGCATATTTGCCGCGCCACATCACCCGTATGCGCTACTAGCATTACGCGGAAGTATTATGAGAGGATAGTCTTTCCAGGAGTGCGCGTACTCATCAAGCCGTGCGCCCCGCCGTCAGCCCATGTGCGCCTCAACACACGTCAGCGCGCCTTTAGTGTCTTGCGTGCGGCCAGGCCGGTCAAAGGCTTGGTATCGCGCGCGGTGAGTATGGCGAGGGCTTCTTCGAGGCTATAGTCCGTTGAGGTTGCGGTCGTCTGCAACACGGCGTTGGCCTGGGCGATGAGCTTCTGTAGCTGCGCGGGGTCGCCTTCCGTGTCGCCGCTCACCTGCTTCATTATCTCACGCAGCAGGTGTCGCAATACAGTTGCGTTGGCACGCTCGCGCTCGATTGGGGTCACAGTCTCTACTTCCGTTACCAGGCCCCTGTTCAGCGCCCACTCCGGGTAGTCCTCGCTGCTCTGCGAAAACTCCTTCTTGCCCGACACTTCAACGTCTGCCTGTGCCTGCAACGTCCTCGTGACCCATTCCGCGTCCTGCTCGCGAAAGCTCACCGAAGAGTCGTAAGCGCGCTCACCCTCCTCGACGGTAATACCCTTCAAAGCGTAGCTACCGCTCCTCTGCTTGAACCAACTGATCCTGACCCTTCTCAGCATTTGCGCTTCCTCCCTCTTCGTGTCAATCTACCCCATTATAACTTACGGTAAAACCTGTCTTGCCCTGGAGCACCTCAGGGGCTTGTTGCATCGTCTTGGTGATGGTTTGTAGCACGTGGTAAACTAGGTCCATATCGTGCAGCGGCGGCAGGGTAGAACGTGCTCGGAAGAGGATTATTCGCTCGGTCACTGGATAGTGAGCGGCATATGTTGTTCGATGTAACAGGAGGGAAAGATGGCTCGATATATGAAGCGTAAGCTTGGCTTACTGGCCGCAGCTATAGCTGTAACTCTGTCCGGGTGTGGAACGCCCGCACCCATCGGGACCGCGCCAACCGATGTGCCAACCCACGTGCCTGCCACTTCCACCACCCTTCCAACCCTGACCCCTCCCTCTATTGCGACGGGCACTATGCCGCCAACCAGTACATCCGCTCCTGCCATCCTCACTCCAGGCTCCAGGCCCGCTACTCCCACCGGCGCGCCACCAACTTCCCCCGTCACCGGGTCGGTCCTGGTGGAGGGTGGAAGCAGCGTCGCCGGGGGTACGAGTGGCGAGACGATAGAGTTGCGCGTGGAGTTCACCGCGAGTAGCACCGCTGGAGACGTGACGGAGATGAGGGTAGACGCGGGAGCATTCGGCTGCGCGCGGGAGGGGGACATGTCGGACATAGCCTGGGAGCCGTTTGAGGCTGAGAAGGTCTACACAACGACCGCGTTTGGCAACTTCCAGGGCTGGTATGCGAACGCGCAGTATAGGGACATCTCGGGCAATGTGTCGCCTGTTTACTGCGACGATATCTCGATAGAGGGGATGCCGCCCACTCCTAGCAGGTAGCCTGTCGTGTGTAAGCAAAGGGAGTAGGCGCTGAAGCCTACTCCCTTTGCTTACTGCGCATGCAAGCAACAAGAGGGGAGAGTCGTGATACTCTTCCCTCTTGTTTTACTCTTGATACAGCCTACTTTCTTGCAGGTGCCTGGCATTTGGGGAAGAAAGCGTTAGCGGCGATTTTAGCCATCTGCCCTCGTGTGGTCAGGTCGTTGTACCGGAAGCAGGGTGCTCCAGTCTCAGGACACCGGCTCGCATCTCCATAGCCTGAGATAACACCACGGGACGACAGACGCTCAATGTAGGCCCAGAATGGGCTGCTTGGGGCTACATCCGTGAAGGTCTGTTGCCCGGCGGGCACATCTTCCTCGAACCCTGCCGCTATGGAGACGATCTTGGAAATTTGTCCCCTGGTAGCAGGACTGTTGGGGCGGAAGTATGGCCTGTTCTGGGCGTCGCATGCCTCACCCGCACCGCCACATGGGTAGCCTGATATTGCCCCGCTTTCGGACAGCCGCTCCACGAACTCGTAGAAGGGTGAGCCAGGGGCCACGTCAGCGAACTGCTGCTGGCCGGCAGCTATGGGATCGGAGAGACCTGCGGAGTTGGCGATAATCTTGGACAATTGACCGCGTGTGACGTTAGCACCGGGCCTGTAGTAGCTGCCCGGACACGGCTCATCAGTTCCTCCGCAGGGGTACCCTGAGACTATCCCTCTGCACGCCAGGCACCCGACGAAGTCGTAGAACGTAGAGCCGGAGGGCACGTCAGCGAACTGGTCACCAGAGCCACTCGTACCGGTGGCCCTGATGACCCAGTTGCCCTCGTATGCTCCCCCAGATAGGCTGTCTATGGTGCCCAGGTTGTCGTTGTTGCTCAGGTTGTCGTAGTCAGGGCTGCTGCTGTCGTCCTGTGCTGCTACCCAGCTCCTACCTTGAGAGGCAGTGGTGTCCAGGGGAGAGGGGAAGGTGCGGGGGCTTACCCCTCCATTGTTGTACGTATCCGAGAACCCGTAGTACACATCTCCCGGTCCGGTGATGTTGACGTTGACGGGGAAGTCCTGGAAGGTTGTGCCATTGGCTACAGTGATGGTCTGCCCATTCACCTGAGCTACCTTCACCGCATCAGCAGGGTCTCCGTCACTATCTACATCGGAGTAGACGAGCAGGGCTATCGTCTTACCCACTAGAGTAGCGTCATTGGGCCACATGATGCTGATCTGGGTAAGGTTCATCGGGAAGCTGGAGGCTGGAGGGGAGGACCTGTTGATCCAGATGGCTGCGAAGCTTGTGGTAGAGTTAGTCCATCCTACACTGTTCTCCACCGTCCCATCATCCAGCACCAGGTTCACCGCAGCCGCGCAACTCGCCTCCTCCCCAGCTGGGGAAGACCGGCCGGCATCAGTACTCTTGTCGTTGGGTCCCGTTCCGGCACAGGACTGGCATCTCTCCCCGTGTATGGCGTTAGGCTCGCTAGCCTCGCTCTGTGCGGTCGCGGCAGCCGGGTAAGCAGCTCTGGCCGACCCACTCAGCAGCAGTACGCCCGCCATCATAAGCAGGAACACCAGAAAACCGGAGAATACCCACCCTTTCAATTGCTTAGCGCGCATGATCCCTCTCCTTTCTCCTTTGCAGTCGATGAACCTATCCCAGATCAGTCATGGGCCCAAGGGTTGACAGTAAGGTGCCAACATCATGTGACCGGACAGGATTGAGTAAGTGAGTAGCTGCTATATGCCCGAATAGCAGCGAATGTAGCCGCCCCGTATTAGGCAACCATTTGCGGCAACTAATTACTGGCAAATGGCAAGCGAGAAAGAAGAGAGCGAAGGATGTCGGAGGGAGGGGCGAGCACGTGTTTGTGTATTGCTGTCACTAACATGCAGAGTGTAGCACCGTACATCTGTGGTGTCAATAGGAACACTACTCCTTTTTCTTCGTGGCTGGACCTGGCCCGGTTAGAAGCCACGGCCGCCCTGGCAGGCTGACACCTTTGAGCCGAACTTGCCGCATGCTTTCTTGAATTGATTGTTCCTTATAGTGAGATAAGGCCAGGGGCCTGAAAGCAGATGTGCTAAAATCTCTCACGACAAGTCTTGCAATTGGAGCATCATCACGGTATACTAGATTCGTTTTAAGAGGTTGAGCCGCTACTCCAATAAATAGCGGCTTGTTGGCACTGGCGCTTATATCAGCGCCGGTGTATGTGCACCCCGTGGACTTGTTTAGTAGGAGAAATGAGCAGCATGCGCAGCATATGGAACTCTCGATTTATTCGC
Source organism: Chloroflexia bacterium (assembly GCA_036388595.1). GTDB lineage: Bacteria > Chloroflexota > Chloroflexia > QHBQ01 > JADMIH01 > JADMIH01. Next base: position 3,646 of record DASVRN010000245.1, on the reverse strand, counting down.
ACCTGTCTTGCCGTTATACCCTTGCTGGTTATCCCGCTTGTGATAAGCATGGGAATGACCCCCGGTGCGCGCAATATAAGTGCGTTCGCGGCCTCGCCTAGTGTGCTGCACGACCAACTCAACAACTTTGAGGGCACGGTCGTGTCGTTTGAGAACGGCAGCACGTTCAGCAGCCAGGCGGCTGATGATTTCGTAGTGCCCGCGGGGAAGACCTGGACGCTTTCCCAGGTTGATGTAGCCGGTTTCCCTGTCGTAGGGTCCGCGCAGCCCTCATTCTTCAACGTGCTCCTCTACAGAGACAATAGCACCCTGCCAGGCGTTCAGGTTGCGAGCTACTCCAACCTCAGCTACGTGATCAACCCTACGAACGGAGAGTACTCGATTGCCTTTCCGTCTACTTTGTTCGGTCCGGGCACGTACTGGGTGTCCGTGCAGGCCGACACCACAGCCGCCGGCAACAGGTGGACGTGGTCGGCCCGCCTATTGCCGGCGCTGAACAACGGGGGGGCATGGCGCAACCCAGGGAACGGATTTGGCTCAGGTTGCATCGACTGGGCTCGGAAGACCACATGCCTACCCCAATCGAATTCCGGACCCGACCAGACTTTCCGCTTGCATGGTGTTGAGGCAGACGCGCCAACAGCTACACCTACCAGCCCTCCAACGGCCACAGCTACGCCGGTGAGGGGCGTGCCGCCAGGCTTTGAGCCACATTATGCCTGCCGCTCCACCAAGGACGGCGCTCTGCGAGATACAGGGGTGCTTGTGGCGGTAGGTCCTCGGCCCACTTGTCTGGCAAAAGAGGTCCTGGTAGCCATATTGGTCAACGACAACCCTTAGCCAGGCACCTCAAGAGTCAGCAGGGTAGCAGGATATAGAAACGGCGTGGGCTTTGCCGGGGTACCTTCCCGGCAAAGCCCACCTCAGTGTGGATACTGCGCTCTTGGCATCAGGAACGCAAACGCGTGCTGTTGCCAGTGCCCGTACCTACCACACGCGCATCGTCCCAAACTGCTCCGCGTACTGCCCCTCCAGCCCCCCAAGCTTGGCGGCCTGGGTGTCGAGGTTGCGCATCCACTCAAGGCTCTTCTCCCCCTCCGGGAACTGGCTCTTGTGAGCGAGCGAGGCTGCCAGCTTGCGGTCGTACACCCCACTCACATCCACGAAGACCGTGGCTTGCCTCGGTGTGAAGAAGAAGACCCGTTGGAGGTTGGCGACCTGGCACTCCTCCAGTTGCTCAGGGTGGTAGAACTCCATCTTTGACGGCATGTAAGCATCGAGGGCTGCCATACCCGCGGCTCTATGGTCGGGGTGGATTTGGCCGGGCCACCACGGGTCGAAGGTGAAGAGGCTATCGGGCTGCCACCTGCGGTAGTACCCCGCCACCTGCTCGCGCAGCTTCAGCGACGGCTCCAACTCCCCGTCATGGTGCCCCAGCGTCACCACCTCCCGTAGGCCAAGCAACCGCCCTGCCTCTTCCGCCTCCCGCCTGCGCATCCCGGCCAGCGTCTCTCGGGTCAAAGTGAGGTCGTGCGAACCCAGGTCGCCTATCGTGCAGATTAGCTCGTACACCTCCACGCCACGCTCCACCAGCATGGCGATAGTGCCGCCGCACATCGTTTCAAGGTCGTCAGCGTGAGCGCACACCACAATCGCCCGCCGCACCTCCTCGAACGCCTCGAAGCCTTTCCTCTCCTGCTCAACGTCCAAATTACGCCTCCTGGAAAACGAGGTTATTGCGGTGTCATCTTAGCATACGCGGCGCGGCTATGACTGAAGCCCAACAGCAGTTCAAGGCCACCCTTGCCGAATTGCACCGCCGCCGCGAAAATGGCGAGTTCGAGGGCATGGGTGGCATCAACGAAGCGCTGGATGGCTTGATGAAAGAGCAGTCGGTCCTCAGCAGAATCTCCACCTGGCCCTGGCAGTCGGACACCTTCCGCGCCGTCGCCTCGGCCATCCTGCTGCCCATCGTAGTATGGGCAATCACCCGCCTCCTCGAAAACGTCTGGGTCTTCTAAACCCCCAAATCCGCAATCCCAATTCCCAATTCCCAAATCGGCACAATATTGTATTCAGGTGAACAAGCGTGTATAATGTACACGTAACACTGCGACTCGCCCCGTGCGAGGAGAGAGGAGCACTGGCATGTACCCCTCTGACCGTCTCAAATTGCCGATATAGCTTTACGCACGTCATGTGTCATGTATCGGGATATTGCGAGGTAGGCCGGGGGCATTGCTCCGGCTATTTTATTGCTCAAGAGCGGAAACGCACAGGAGGAAACGGCTTACCGAATGAAGAAGAAACAGAACTACCCAAAGAGGAACCAACGTCCAGCCCCCGCGCCCGGTACCACGGTCGCCCCGGCTGCCCCGCGCCGCACGCGCGACGACGTAATCACAATGGACGGCACGGTGGTTGACGCCCTGCCCAACGCCATTTTCAACGTCGAGCTTGAGAACGGCCATAAAGTGCTGGGCCATATCTCCGGCAAGATGCGCACCAACTACATCAGGATCGTGCCCGGCGACCGCGTGCTGGTCGAGCTTTCGCCCTACGACCTGACCAAGGGCCGCATCACCTTCCGCTACAGGTAAAGTGGCGAACACCGCATACCCTCCCCTCAAATAGGGCGGGCCGGTATATTATTGTCCCTCCAACCGGCAAGCGCCGGTTATGCTTGCCATCGCCTCTGCGCCGCTACGCGCCTGCGGTGGCGGCAAACTCTCCCCAACCCTAACCGAATAGATGAAACTGGTAGCCTTTGACGGCGACAATACATTGTGGGAGCCGTTGGACGGGGTTAACCTGTCCGACCGCACTCCCACCGACGCCGAGGGCTGGCCCCATTTCACCTTCACGCCTGCTGGTGACAACCCCCTGTTAGTGGTACGTGACGACGGCGCGCGCTTCTCCCTCCGTCCCGAAGCCAGGGAAGTGCTGGAGACGTTAGAGCGCCACGGCGTGCTGCGTGTGGTAGTCAGCTACAACCACGAGAGCAACGTGCGGAGCATACTCGAAGCCTTTGGGGTACTCGGCTACTTCGATTACGTGGTGGGCGAGTTCCACTCCAACAAGGACAGGATGCTTGCCAGGGTGCTAGCTGAGGCGCGACTGAACGGCCACGAACTGTCCGCCCAAGACCTGCTGCTGGTGGACGACGACCCTGATAACCTCTACCGGGGCCAGTGCGAGCGCATGGGTGCGGGCTTCTCCTGCTTCGGCACCGACATACACGACCTGCGCGAATTGCTGCCCTTGCTCGGCGTTACATCGGAGCAACCTCCCCATTCAGGGGGTCATAGCGCATGAGCTTCGTAGACTGGGCGAGCGCCCTGGTGCTCCTGGCCGTTGCCCTGGGTGGCCTGTACGGGGCGGTGCAGGCGTTCCTCCGTCGCACCTCCGCCTACGACGGCGCGCAACTGGGCACCCGTGGGGTGGTGCTGCTGGGCCTGCTCTACCTGGCGGGTGGTCTGGTGGCGGGCGTGGTGCTGGTCCTCCTGGTGTCTGACAGATTGTCATAGTCCCGGTAGCACCTCCTGGTGCAACCAAGCCCCTACTTTGTCATTTCGAACGCAGTGAGAAATCTCGTCCCTCAGCAGACGGTAGCACTTTTCTTATAGAGCGCTCGTTGTGAGCGATA
>DASVRN010000244.1:0-8098 GCA_036388595.1 Chloroflexia bacterium | reverse complement strand
CCACCCGGCCACTCTAACCTGTTCGTGCTGGTGAACGCCCCCGCGCTATCCCCCGATATATACTGGCCCGCCCGCCGCGACCTATACCGCGACCACATCCTCGCGTGTTTAGAGGCGTACGGATTGCGCGGCCTGCGCGAGCGTATAGTGTTCCAGGAGACGATCACCCCACTCGACTTCCAGGAGAAGTACCACGCCTGGCAAGGCTCACTCTACGGCCTGTCGTCCAACAGCCGCTCTACAGCCTTCCAGCGCCCGCCCAATCGCGCTCCCGGCGTGCCCAACCTCTTCTTCGTGGGCGGCAGCGTACACCCCGGCGGTGGCATCCCTCTCGTCCTCCTGTCCGCCCGCCTGGTGTCTCGGCTGGTCAAATGAACATGAGACGGAACCGCCAAGACGCCAAGGACGCCAAGAGCGCGCCAAGGGAAAGATTGCTTATTCACCGCAGAGACGCAGAGGACGCAGAGGGTACGCTGAGATTGTTATTGTTAGAAAGGGGAAGGAGCAACATCTTAGCGCACAGTGTTGCTCCTACGCAGGTCACCCTCCATTCTTCTCCGCAAAATCTCAGCGTCCTCAGCGTCTCTGCGGCGCAATTCTTTATTGCTCTTGGCGTGGTCCTTGGCGTCCTTGGCGTCTTGGCGGTTCCGTCTCTTACCCTGTTACTCAATGTACCGTTGTTGCCTTTCCGCAAGAAGGCCGGTGATTTGCCGTTCCACCCCGCGAACAAGAACGTCGTTGGCAATTGGGTGCTGACTCGGCTGCTGGTGTTACCGGCGTTGCGGCGGGCATTTGGCGGGATTTACCTGTACCTTCAGCATGAGGCCCGGCGGTTGCGGTCCGAGCCGGACGTGCCGGTAATCTACTGCTCGACACACCCCGGTTGGTGGGACGGATACCTGTCGTACGTGGTGAATGAGAGGACGTTGCGACGAGAGGGCTACTTGATGATGGAGGAGGTGCATCTGGCGGGGGTGCCGTTCGCCACCTGGGCAGGGGTGTTCGGGATAGACCGGCACGACCCCCGCAAGGCCCTCGCTTCTATCGAGTACATCGTGGACATACTCAGGCACTGCCCCAATACCGCCCTGTACATGTTCCCCCAGGGCACCATCACACACCCCGACAGCCGCCCGCTCGGCCTGTATGGTGGCGTGGGCAACCTGGCGCGCCGTCTGGACAGGTGCGCCGTGCTGCCGGTAGCCGTGCGCTACGAGTTCCTCCTGGAGCAGGCCCCGGAGGTCTTCGTGCGGATTGGCGCGCCCGTACGGTTTGACATGCGGCGCGAACGGCTGGCATCGGCGGAGGTGAACGCTCGCATTGAGGGGGCGATGACTGCTACCGCTGACACGTTGCACGCCGACATAGTGGCAGGCGACCTACAGGCTTACCGGCCGGTGTTGAGGGGACGGGTCTCGGTCAATCGCAGGTGGGAGAGGGTGGTCGGGTTAGCGGGGCGTGTGCGGTCGCTGCTCCGCAGGCCGTAGCTCCCCGCTGTCTCAAGAGCATGTTCGCCCTTGCCTACCATCTCATCATACTGGCCGCCCTACTTGCGCTGCTCGGCATCCTGGTGGTCAACCTGTGGGTGTTGCCGCGAATAGAGCGTTACGCATCGACCCTAACAGACGCACCCTTCGTCGCCGTGCTCGTCCCCGCCCGCAACGAGGAAGCCAACATTGAAGCCTGTCTGGTGTCGCTGCTGGCTCAGGATTACCCCAATTTTGAGGTCTGGGTATACGATGATGCTTCTACCGACCGCACCGGAGAGATAGCAGATGGCCTCATAGCACCTTCAAATGGGAGGCTGCGTGTGGTGCATGGGCATATAGACCCGCCGCAGGGCTGGCTTGGCAAGGCCAACGCTTGCTACCAACTGTACGCAGCCATGCGCGAACGGACAAGCCCCGACTACGTGCTGTTCACCGACGCGGATGTAACTGTTTTGCCTGGCGCACTCAGCCACGCCATCGGGGCCGCACAGCAATTGGACGCGGGCCTGCTCTCGATCTTCCCCGTGCAGACAACCGGCAGCCTGGCCGAGCGTTTGGCTGTGCCGATCCTGCTACACTGGACCGTCTATACCTTCCTGCCGATTCCGCTGGCCCACTTACGGCGTTCCGGCCCAGCCTTCGCCGCCGCCAACGGCCAGTTCATGCTCTTCCGGCGGGAAGCTTACGAGGCGTTTGGTGGTCACGAAGCGGTGCGCTCGGAGATACTGGAGGACGTGGCCCTGGCGCGCGCCACCAAACGAGCGGGATACAGGGCCGTGCTGGCCGACGGCGGTCCTTTGGTGCGAACGCGGATGTACAGGGGCGCGCGTGAGGTATGGAACGGCTACAGCAAGAACGCCTACGCCTTCTTCGGCTACTCGCCTATCTTCCTGGCGATTGGGGTGCTGGCGCTTACCGTGCTTTATGTTGCGCCGGTAGCCTTCATAGCGGCGGGGGTGCTGTCCGGCGATTGGCTGCTCTTTAGCGTGGCCTTCGCGCAGTACCTGCTTGGGGTGGGCGCGCGCTTGCTGCTGTCGTTGCGCTTCGGCTATTCGGTGCTTGACGCTTTTCTCCACCCGCTAGCTATCATCTATGTGATCGCCATAGAGCTAAATTCGATGCGTTGGGCGATCACAGGCAGGAGCGCCTGGAAGGGGAGGTCGTACGGCAGCCTGGGACGCTAGGGGCAATTACCGTAATGAGCAGGAAGTGAGCACCTGTTGAACCATCTCATGAGCAACGGGAACTAGCTCCCTATACGTTGCTTGCGTCCGCCCAGGCCCCATAGCACCGCGAGCAACACGACCATAATCGCGCCCGGCACCCAGAAACCGTGCATGACGTTCACAACGCCAAACATGAAGACATTCATGCCGTACAGCCACACAGGCAGCCAACCCCAGGCTAACTTTCGCCCCCGGTCTGTTGTCCTACTAACCAGCCAGTTCATCCCGAGCGCCGCGACAAACCATGTCGCAAAGTTGCTCCACGGGACTCCATAATAGCCCTCGGTCACGGGAGCCTCCCACTCCCAGTAGTCTTTGACGTGGTATGCGACAGGTTCCAGCAACAGGTCCAACCCCACCGCCAGCACCGCGCCAAGTAGCACTGCGGGCCACAAGCTAACCGGCTTTTCTTGGACATAACCAGACAGCAGGCGTGCCGTGAACAGGCCACCAACTACGACAAGTAGCCACGCGAAGCCAATCGCCAGGGGCACGCCTCCGGGCAGCTCCGGCACCAGCACGCCTGTGTACCGGTATTGCCCGAACGGCACGCCTGTGGAGACACCTATATATTCCAGCGCCACGCCCAGCGCCAGCACCGACAGGCTGAGCCACAACCCCAGCCGCCCGAAGTTCACCACCATCCACGCCCCGCACGCAAGCCCCAGCATCGCCAGCAGCAGGCTGCTCATCCACTCCATGCCCCAGGGCATCAGGTCGAACGACATCAGGAAGGTGGCGAAAGGGAAGACGAAGCAGAACACGCCGAAGGAGCCGAGCATCACCCATTCGGTGGAGGATAGGCGTGGCATTTGGAGTGCAGTAGACCTGATACGAGTGAGCATATTTCCTGAGTGACTACAATGTGCTACCAGTTATACGCACCAGAGTGCCGGTTAGTAGAAGTGCACTATTGTCCAGACCCTGCTGAAGTCCCTCGCCCGTAGAGCATCGGACTGGATAAGGTAGTAGACCCTACCGGCATCGCCCCAACACCACCCGCACTCCTCATCTGTGTCGATTTGCAGGAGCAACCGCCATTGCGAGACCCCCACATCAGAATTACTTACTTCGTCCCAATTGAGACCCTTTGAGTCTACCTCAGCTTCCTTCTGCAAATCGCCCTGTATCTGGTCTGGATATCCTAGCAGTCGATGGGCGGGCGTATCCCCGCCACTTAGCTGGTAGAGGCGCTGTACAATCGCTCCATACGAATTTTCCTCGGATTTATCTGCGTTAGCTTGCTCCACACCTTGCATGGGCTCCAAGGAGGTACCTACGATTCCCTTGCTCAAGTTGAGCTTCTCATAGTCGAAGGACTCAAATGGGGGTACTGTGATTTCGTGGCCGAAGCGCACCTTACACGCCGAGAAACGGCCTTCCTCCGGCAAATCGATAGGGTAGGGAGTGCGCACCAAGACGGAGGAGTCGCCGTCGTAATATAGCACTCGCCAGCTATCTCGCTCCTCCACGTAACTGCCGAAGTTGGTCTCATCTGAGACCTCAAGGAAGAAATAGAGCATGCCTGAACTAGGTAGCGCGCCCTCTACATCATGCTCTGCGACGTCGGGCACGTTCAGTTGTGCAAGAAAGGCAAGCGGTATGCCAGTCCAGGGTGTGTCGTCCTCTCCTGGGATGTCTTCCACATCCACAAGTGTGGCGCTTAGAGGCCAGGTAATCTCAGGTGGTAAATCGGGCTGCCCCCCGAATTTGGAGGCACCTACCGGTAAGCTATCTTCGCTAACAGGTTGCGTACCTATCCGGATCGAGGGCTGTATCAAGCTTTCAAGCTCAATCGACAGGCGTGGAAGCCCGCTTCGAATCATTCCTATAATCTCTTCGTCCACTCTCACACCCCGTACATCTGGAACAACTAACAAAGAAAAAGGCATCCGCTCTATTTGAGGGGATGCCTTCAAGCTAATTCAGTTCGGCGTGGACCTATTAGCCGCAGCCGCAGCCCCGTGCGTTCTCAGCGTCCGCGCCGGTGTCGAACGAGTGGCCGCAACCGCAGCTGCGTACCGCGTTCGGGTTGAGAATGCGGAAGCCGCCGCCCATCAGGCTGTCCTCGTAGTCGATCTGCGCGCCGCCCACGTAGCTCGCGCTCATCTCGTCCACGTACAGCTTTACGCCTTCTACAATGATAGTATGGTCGTCCTCGGCGGGCTGGTCCTCGAACGCCATGCCGTAGGACATGCCGGAGCAGCCACCGGGATAGACGAAGACGCGCAGGCCGAGTTGCTCGCTGGCGTTCTCCTGCTGGCCGATAAGCTCCTTGAGCTGCGCCGCCGCAGTGGGGCTCATGCTGATAAGATCGGTGTTCGCCGTTGTCGATATCATCTTTTCGGTATCGATAGCCATATCTGTTGGGTCTCCTTGCTATAGTGCGTGCATCATTTCCCGCAATTCAATTCTACCAGATGGGGAATGCGCACGCAAGAGGGGAATACGAGTGGTTAGTGGTTAGTGGTTAGTGGTTAGTGACGAGTGCTGCGGCAAGGTGTAATACGCAACAAAGCGGCTCGTGGAGTACTCTGTTTCCTGAGCCGCTTACGCGCTACTAACCACTAACCACTAACCACTAACCACTCGTCTAGCTAACTACCGTCAATATCCCAGAGTTCATCACCACTTCCAGCGCCAAAGTCTTGTAACCCACGTCGGGGAAGTGGACCGTTACGGTGCCTTCTTCCAGGTTTTGCACCATACCGTTGCCCCATTTCTTGTGGGCTACCGTGTCGCCGTTGCGGAAGGGCACCGTCGGCACGTGCACGGCGGGCTGCGAGATCTTGATGGCCTCGGTGCTCATCTGGGCCAGCACCTTGATGCAGTTGTCGCAAGCGCCGCAGTGCTCCTTGGTGTAGTCCTCGCCAAAGTAGCTCAGCAGGAGCTTGCGGCGGCACTCGCGGGTGCTGGCGTAGCGCAGCATCATGTCGAGGCGGCTCTGCTCGTACTGCTTGCGGGCCTGCAACACCTTCATATCGAGCAGCAACCGGCGGCCCGGCACGTGGGTCTTGCGGAAGGTCACGATATCGCCGTTGTCACCGTTGCCGCTCAGGCTTGCCACGCCACCGGCCTGCTCCAAAGCAGCGATCAGCGGGCGTATGCGCGCCACGGGTAGGTTGCGAACCTTGGCCGCCTCTCCGATGGTGAGCCACCTTACCGGGGCCTCCTCGGGGTTGGCCTTCTCCTTGACGCGCAGGGCCTTGCGGAGGTCGTCCCACAGGTCGCGCAGGTTGCCCTCGGAGGGCACGCTGCCGCCGATGAAGAACGACTGGATGTTGCGGTCGCGGGGGTCGTAGATCAGGATCGCCTTGGAAGGGTTGCCGTCGCGTCCGGCGCGCCCTGCCTCCTGGTAGTAAGCCTCCAGGGAAGCGGGCAGGTCGTAGTGCACCACGTAGCGCAGGTTGGGCTTGTTGATACCCATGCCGAACGCGGTCGTAGCCACCACCACCGGGATAATCTCGTCCATCCACGCCTGCTGCACGCGGTCACGCTCGCTCTTCTTCAACTGGCCGTGGTAGTAGTCCGCCGTGATGCCGTGCTCGTTGAGCAGCTCGCTCACGCGCTTGGCCTCGGAGGTGGTCGCTACGTAGACCAGGCCGGAGCCTTCCAGCTTGGCGTCCATGTACTGCAACTTCTCAACCGCTTCGGGCGTCATGCCGGTGTACTGGTCCTTGTTCGACACGGTGCCGCCATTCTCGAAGCCGGAGGGGGCCTTACCGAACATCTTTAGCAGTTGCCAGTCCTTCTCGCGGTCGGTCGAGGCCGACACCACCGAGAAGGTGAGGTTGGGGCGGTCGAAGCCGTGGATGATCACGCGGGGGTCGCGCAGGCCCAGGTTCTCCTGGATGTCGGCGCGCACCTGCGGGGTGGCGGTAGCGGTCAGGGCGAGCACGGGCGGGCGGCCCGCTGCCTCAATCGCCTTGCTGAGCATCAGGTATGCCGGGCGGAAGTCGTAGCCCCACTCGGAGATACAGTGCGCCTCGTCCACCACGAACAGGTTGACCTTGATATCACGCAGGCGGGCCAGGAAGTCGGGGTCGGAGCAACGCTCGGGCGTCACATAGAGCAGCTTGTCCTCGCCGCGCCCCATTGTCAGCAGTTGGGCGTCCACCTCTTCGTCGGTGAGTGTGGAGTTGATGAGGGACACGCCCTCGATGCTGCGGCTCTGCAAGTCGATTACCTGGTCGCGCATAAGGGCGATCAGGGGGGAGACCACAATTGCCGTGCCGGGCAGGAGCAAGGCCGCCAACTGGTAGGTGAGCGACTTGCCCGCGCCGGTGGGGAACACCGCCAGCACGTCCTGGTCGCGCAGCATCGACTCGAGTACTTCCAGTTGCCCTGGCCGGAACTCGTTATAACCAAAGTGTTTTTGTAGTGCTTCCTCTATCTCGGTACGCTGCACTATCATCATCTCTTGCTTTCCCTCGCTCTTCATCGCAGAAGAGCCATCCTACATAGGAGGTAGGTGTAGTTGTCTTGTAAATAAAGGTGCCGACCCTCTATACGGCCGCTTCGGATGAAGCATAGCCACGCATGGAAAAGCCCCAAGCGTACAAGGGTCTATGCGAGCCGCTGACTGTCTTAGTCGCGCCCCGCTGTATGCCATTTCATAGAAGCAAACGGCGTGCCACAATATAGAAAAAGTGGCACCAGGTTTATACCTGTTTTTACGTATTTCATTGGAAACGGAAGAACGCTGCTATCGGCCGCTGTGCATAGCCGCACGGCGTCTTCTCCCTAAGTATAATCCCGGCTCATGCATATTGCAAGCGTCGTTATGCACTAAAAGTACTGGTTGTACTAGGCCAAAAGTCGTATTCAGGGGTGCCGGTGCGTTGCTAATGTGTAAATGCTATTGTTATGTTTATGATTGTTACTACTTGGAGCTTTCCCCTATAGGCTGGCTTTACCCAGTGGCCGAGCAGCTTTCCCACAAAGACAAAGCCTGTCCTCGGGGGACTTCTTCTACATTTATATACGCACCCAGTTTCACAGAGTTGCATACCACCCCTGCGTTGCCCCTGCAAAGCGGAGTCTTTCCATACAACAGGACCAAAACCCCACCCTGTCATCCTGAGCGTAGCGAAGGATCAGCAACGGATGTTTGATACCTGCTTTTGATGTACAAAGCCCCACCCTGTCATTTCGAACGTAGTGAGAAATCTCGTCCCTTACCAGGATGTTCCCCCCTTTCTCAAAGGCACACGGTTGTTGAGGTTATGTGCCATATGCAAGGGGGGAGTTATGCTAGATAGGATGGATTGACAAGACGTTCTCCGGTGTTGTAAAGGAGCAGTTGCAACAGCAACCCCAAACAACCCGGAGAACAAGCTAATGATACCAGATATCGATGTACCTGATGATTGGTCGTTTGGC
>DASVRN010000243.1:0-3313 GCA_036388595.1 Chloroflexia bacterium | reverse complement strand
AAGTCGCAGCGACCGCCCCTTGAGAGCCTCGTGAGCGCCAAGATGAGCATCAAGTTGAACGAAATCAGGCATACGGGTAGCAGGATTGGCGTTCGGAATCTGCTCCTATGTACGCATCGGCCGACTTTTCAGACTGTCTCTGATAACTGACTGAGGTGTTTCTTGTGTTGTTTTATTGAAAACCTCAATAATCACGACAGCGTCATGGTCAATACGGTAAATGATGCGCCAGTTTTTGTCCTCATCTGGCACCCGTAATTCATGGCATCTTGCACCTATATTGGGGATGGGACGAGATTTAGGCATCCGTAGGCTTCCTCCTTGCTGTAAATGACGTAGCAAAAATCCTACTTCCAACCGTGCTTCTCGTGTAAAAGGCGGTGTCTTAACTTCTCCGTGAAGCCATACTAAATCCTTGTCGTCCGTGCCCATGTGCACTATTATATATCAAATCTGATATATTATCAAGTGACTGCATGCCAATTCTGACCTGCTAAGGCTCCCGCCCAGCCTTCCCACCCGGGGCCGCCCACAGCGCCTGCGCCACCTCATTCACCGTCCACTCCTGGTGCTCGCAAGCCTCATTTAGCTCCCTGGCACGGGTGCGGAGCATATCGGCGTACCTGTAGTAGAAGGGCGCGGTGAAGGCCACTTCCCCCAGGCCCGGCATCTGCCCCGCCACCAGCTCATCGAAGAAGGGGTAGACTTCGGGGCTGTGGGCCGCGAGGACACCCGACGCCGTGGCAGGCCCCACCCCACCCAGGCTCACCAGCAGGCTCACCGGCTTGCGGGGGTCGGGCACGGCGGCGAACGCCTCCCTTGATGTCTGTTCCACCTCTGCCTCAGGGTTCGCCTCCACCAACAGCAGATTGCGCTGCCGCCACACGCCACGCTTCATCTTCCAGCGCGTGACCTGCACAAGCTCCTCCCGCGTCACGTACGGGGGTGTGCGCGAGGCCAGCAGCATGGGCAACTGCTCCCGGTACCAGCGGTCTAGTTCCACCAGGCCGCTCACTTCCTGCGCCCGCAACACCTCCGGGTAACTTTCGAGCGCCCGGTGCCAGGCACCACAATCCGTACTATCCCACAGCTTGGTATCGCTCATGTCATCATTGCTCCCAGGTCCATACGTGTACAGCCACTATAGACCGGGGTCTGGACGTTGTCAACAACCCATACCTTTGACAGCACGGCTGTATCAAAGTTGGTGGGCAGAACCAAAGCTCCTTGCTTGTCATTCTGAACGCAGTGAAGAACCTTGTCCTTCTGCACCCAAAGTAGCACCCTTCTCATTCGGCGTTCTCCAATAGGAAAAGAGTAACACCAAAGAGGGTCGAGATTCTTCACTGCGTTCAGAATGACAAGGCCCAACTCTGCCCTCAGTAGCCTACTTTGACACAGCCCTGCCCCTCACAGCAAGCCCATCTGGCCGCGTGCTATAATTGCCTGTTATCACTACTTTACGCAGGAGAGCAAGCATGGCAGTCGAACAGGTCAAGGAGAGACAGGCTTTGCAGGATGTGTGGCCGGATGCCACCTGCTACGGGTGTGGCCCCGCTAACGCGGACGGGTTGCGCATCAAGAGCCACTGGTCGGAGGACGGTTCGGAGGTCGTGTGCCGGTTCGAGCCTCAGCCTCAGTACAACGCGGGCTTCCCCAACGTTATGTACGGCGGCCTGGTCGCCTCCCTCATCGACTGCCACTCCATCTGGACCGCTATCGCATGGACCTACCGGGAGGAAGGCCGAGAGCATGGTTCTAGCCCCAGCATCAGCTACGTGACGGGCACCCTCAACGTCCGCTTCCTCAAGCCCACTCCGCTTGACCGGCCCGTGACCCTCCGCGCAAGGGTGACGCAGTTGCTGCCCCGCAAAGCCCTGGTCGAATGCTCGCTCTACTCCGACGACGAAGAGACCGCCAGGGGCGAAGTCACGGCCGTCCGCTTCAACATGGACAAGGCATTGGGCGCTTAGGAGATCGGACCTTACAGCAGCCACGTCTCGGGCCGGTATCACTCGGTCGTCTTGCGGAGAAACAGCGTAGATATGCGCTCGGTGGCAATGCCACTGGTAAGAAGCCGCTCGCGACGGTCGCTGAGGAGTTTCTGGGTCCAGTCAGTGAAGCCGCCGTCGCCTATCATGTACTCCACTCCCTGCAAGTCCGTGGCATAGACCTGGAAGCGCACCAGATCGTAGTAACCGGGAGTGGTTGCCAGATTGGGGTCAAACTCCAGACGCACTGTCGGGAACTGCTCGGCCAAAGGCGACATGACCTGCTGCTGAAGCTCCTCACGTTCGCGCTCGCCTGCCAGGGGTGTGAAAGCTATTCGCAGGCCAGCCAGGTGATAGCCCTGCTCCTCCACTGAAGCGAGAAATCGCAGATACAAGCTGAGTTGTTCCACCAGGGCCGCCGCCACGAACTTCCCCTCCGGGTCACCTCGACCGCCAGTGCACAGGGTGAACATGCGAAAGTGCGCCCGCAAGTTCGGATCCTTGTACCGCTGCGCACGCACCAGGCGGTGGCTGGCGCAGAGTCTGACCACGTCCCGCGAATAAGTGGCCCCACGGCGTTGCGCCCTGCGGCGGAGCGCACACTCCAAGGCCAGCACATTTGTGGAGTCGGACACGACCTCCGTGTTGCGGGTGGTGGTCACGACCTTGTTTTGGTCCACAGGTGCCAAAGCCGAGCTAGTGCCCAGGGGCGCGAGTGGAGAAAGCTCCACCGGCTCGAACGGCGGCACCGCCACGCCCAAGGCCAGCCTGTCCAACTCCAGGAGAGCGCCCACATCCGCTAGCGAAGGACGCACAAATGCGTTTTGCTCGTATTGTTCGAGCAGGCGGCGTGGCGTCTGGTGGGCGGCCCGCCTGCGGAAGACTGCCAGCAAGAGAGATTGCAAGTCGGTCGGAGCTAAATTTTCTCCAAGTACATCGAGCAGGTTCTCGATGCCTGTCTCCCGCAAGATGCGCGCAACTATTTTGTCCGCCATAACGTCCACTAGTATAGCAATCTTGCCTGTCTCGGTCTATGTGGTCTGCTTGGCTGGGCACTAGTAATTTAGAAGCTATCTCATAAATAGCAGCCCTGCGCACTGGCGACAAAGTCTCATCTTTGTCATTGTGAGTACCTAGCTAACGAAGGAATGTCAGCTAATATAGACACATAAGGTGCCAGGCGACGCCCCGCGATTGAAATCGGGGGCTACACTCTGCCAAGTCCCACAAGGGGACTCCTCTACCCTCCTACTCTCTCTCTACTCCCTCTACTCCCTCTACTCTCTCAAGAGTGACCCTCCTGCGTATAGCCAGTCCCGCAG
>DASVRN010000242.1:0-3904 GCA_036388595.1 Chloroflexia bacterium | reverse complement strand
TCTCGGCGGCGTGCACCGAGTCCCACATCCAGCTAGTTTCGGGGTTGATCCAGGTGACGTGGGTGCCCGCATGGCCCCAGGAGCTTTCGGGCAGGTCTATCACGCGCTCCGGCGGGCGCTGGTCCAGCCATTCCGAGGCCGTGACCATATCAATGCGGTCGTGCTGCGCCAGGCGGGTAAGCACCTCTTTGAGGAACTGTACACCCTCGAACCACCAGTGCCCGAAAAGCTCCGTGTCGTAGGCCGAGGCGATGATGCCGGGCGTACCTCCGCTCTTGACGTTGTACCAGCGGAACTGTTCTTCCAGCAGCGATACAAAGTGGTCGGCGTGGGCCTCGATGCGCTGTCCGGCCTTGTAGGGGTCGTAGGGCTGCTTGTACGCCAGGTCGGCCTTGCTGTCGGTGACGCGCCAGTATTGGAAGCCGTGGACCGCGTCTTTCTTGTGGAATTCGCGGTACTCGGAGTCGCCGGGGTAGCCGACCTTCGCGGCCCATACTTGCTCGCCCACGGCCCGGTTGCGGCCTACGACCGCCACCTCCGACTCGCGCACATAGTAGGACTGGAAGGTGCCACCCTGTTCCCACGCATGGCTTTCCGTCTCGAACGGCACCACGCGCCTTTCGGTGACGAAGCCCGCGCTTTCGTAGCCCATCTCCTCTATCGTTTGCGCCACCTGCCCGTAGATGTCGGAGCCTGAGCCTGCCGATGCGACCTGCACGACGCGGGGCCGCTCCACCATAATCTCCCTGGTGGTGAACTCCGGGCGACCCAGCACGCGGCTGCCCTCCACCGCGCTGCTCTCGCTGAAGAAGAGGCCGATGCCATTACCCTGAAGCCAGCTTTCCAGGCCGGGCCGCTCGTACCGGCTGCCATCCGAGGCGGTGGCGTAGTAGCCGGGGCGGTAGGCGCACTCCGGCAGCCAGATGGCGCGGGGTTCCCTGCCGAAATGCTGGGTGCTGGCGCGTTTGCCGATAGCAATCTGGGCGTCAATGGTGGAGTCGCGTTGCATGAGGGGCAGGTAGGGGTGGGTGGCGGCTGAGGTAATGATTTCGATAGCCCCGGCGTCCTGCAAGCGGCGCAAACCGCCGATGATGTCGCGGTTGAAGCGGCTGCGGAAGGTTTCGAGCACGTGGGAGTACCAGTCGTGGTAGAAGTGCGCCAGGTAGAGGAAGTGAGCCTCTCCGCTTGCCTCGAAGCGTTGCACGTCATCCTGCGCCGACTCGATCTCCTGCTCCAGGTACGTCTCGAAGTTGCTGATGATGAGGGGGTCGGCCAACTGCTCCGCGAGCACGGGCGTCACACCCAGCGTCACCTTGGCCTGTATGCCGTTTTCCAGCAGGTCGGTGAGCGCCTCCAGCAACGGCACGTACGACTCGGCCATGACCTCGTGCAGGCTCTCCTCGCCGTGCGGCCACTTGCCCGCGCCCCTGTAAAACGGCATATGTGAGTGCAATACGAAAGTAAATCCGCCCAGCTTCATAATACCCCCCCGCTAGAGTTGTGAGTTATGGGTTTTGAGTTATGGCTATGGCCGTGTTATGGAGCGCCTGGTACAACTCATAATTCAAAACTCAACACTCAAAACTAGAAGACGAATACGGCCATGACGTCATTGACGTTGGTGCCTGTGGGGCCTAGCATCAGCGCGTCGCCTACCCGTGACAGGTAGGTGTAGCTGTCGTTGTCCGCCAGCGCGGCTTCATGGTCCAGGCCCTGGGCTTCTCCCTCTGCAATTGTAGTGCCGTCCACAATCGCCCCGGCGCTTGGGGAGCTACCATCGCCGCCGTCGGTCGCCAGGGAGGCTATCAGCACGCCCGGCCCCATCCCGTTGATACCGGCGGCAGCACTTAACGCCAGTTCGGTGTTTCGGCCTCCAACGCCGTTTCCGCGCACGGTCACGGTCGTCTCGCCGCCGAAAAGCACGCACCCTGGCCTCGCTATGGGCCTATCATAACTGGCTATCTCCTTAGCCACTCCCGCCAGCACCCGCCCCACTTCAGAGGCTTCTCCCTCGATGTATGTTGACATAATTGCTGTATTGAAGGCGAATTCGGCGGCTTTCGCGGCCGCAGCCTCTACCGCGATTACGTTACTGGCAACACTGACGTTCTCGACGCGCGCGAACAGAGGGTCGTCCGGCTTGGGTGTTTCGTCCAGGTCACCACGCACGCCTGCCAGGAGTCTTGTAAGTATGGGGGCGGGAACGTCGTGGGACAATCCGTAACGGGCGAGCACGCCAAGCGCGTCCTGGAAGGTGGTGGGGTCGGGTGCCGTGGGGCCGGAGGCGATGACGTCGAGAGGGGAGGCGGTGACGTCGCTGAGGATGAGGGAGAGCACGCGGGCGGGCGAGGCGGCGCGGGCCAGGCGACCACCGGAGATGCGCGACAGGTGCTTGCGGACGGCGTTCAGCTCGTTGATGGTTGCGCCCGCCCGCAGCAGCGCCTGGGTGGTCTGCTGGATATCTTCGAGGGTGAGGCCGTCTGACGGGGCGGGCATAAGGGCCGAGCCGCCGCCCGAAATGAGGCAGAGCACCAGATCGTTCTCACCCGCCCGTTCCGCCATCTCCAGCAGCCGTCCGGTGGCGGCCACACCGCGCTGGTCAGGTACCGGGTGGCTCGCCTCTACTAGCTCGATGCGCTCAAGCGGTTCATCACCTGTGTGACCGTCCTTGACGATCACCAATCCCCCGGCCAGCCGCTCGCCCAGCACTTCCTCTGCGGCCCTGGACATAGCGGCCCCGGCCTTGCCAGCTCCCAGCACGTAAATATCGCCTGTTACATGGGAGAGGTCGCGTGTTTGGAGCGAATTGAGCACCGCACGGTGAGGGTCGGCGGCGTCCAGGGCAGCCCGCAGCACCTGCATAACCACGTCCCTGTGCTCCGACTTACGTGCAGTGCTGCCATGCTCCAATCTGAGTCCCGCCCGCGAAAAAGGTTGATACAGCCGACGCTACCATAGCATAGGGGCACGGTAGCGTCAAGGCAACTATATCGAAGGGAAGCCGTGCGGGCATCCTATGCTTCACGTCCTGGTGTGTAGAGGGAGCGTGCCGCCCTAAGAGCCGCCACCCAGCAAGCTCCCGCCGAGACGCTGGCCGAACCAGCCCCAGACCTGGTCCGACTCAAGGGGAGTCCAGCCGTAGGAGGTAGTGAGCGCTTGCCAGCCGCTGCGGTCGCCCTCTTCATACTGGCGCTCCAGTTCTTCCATCTGCGTGTCCGAAATGTTCTCCAGCACATCGGGCCGGGTGAGCCCACCGCCTCCGCCTTGATTCTCGTCCATGATAAACCTCCCTGGTAGATGCGCCGTTAGCAGGCGCTGTATTTGTCGCAGTGTTCCCGAGCAAGAACCGCGCCGCACCTGAGTGGGTTGAGATAAGTAGAACAGATCTAACATCTGACAGAATGGGATATGAGCAAATGGCTCCCCCCTGTCATTCCGAGCGAAGTGAGAAATCCCGTCCCTCAGTACACAGTAACCCTTTTCCGTCAGCCATAGGGTACCGTAAGAAAGAGGAACCCTCGGGGGAAGGACGAGATTTCTCACTGCGTTCGAAATTACAGTGGGAGCTTTGGTGGGAATGTTCGAAAGTGTTGTAATTTAGAAGCTTCTGGTAACGATATAGTAGAGGACGACGTGGGTACCACAGACGTGAGCCGCACGAGGGCCACATACGACACCATCGCTTGATCTACCCAGCACCGGCACGCTTCCAGGCCCGCGAACCGCCTGGTATCCCGAACAGTCTATTATTATGTAGTGGCAAGTTCTATATTAATGATCTGGCTCTCTGGAGCAGGGGGATGCACATGCACATGCAGACGAAGTTGGTCCTGGTCGAAGGTGTCACATTCACCGGAAAGTCGACGCTCTCGGAGTATATAGCGTCACAACTGCGCTTGAACGG
>DASVRN010000241.1:0-5529 GCA_036388595.1 Chloroflexia bacterium | reverse complement strand
GGATTTAGAAAGTGAACTGGGGAAGCCGAATTGTTGTAACAAGCTATAACGGCCAACAAATCCGCAATCCGAAATCCCAATTCCCAAATCAGGTGTATACTTAGCTATGAACAAGATCACCATCATCGGCCTGGGGCTGGTAGGCAACTCTATCGGCATGGCGATCAAGCGGGCGGCAGTAGAGCCTATAGGCGACTATCCGACCCCACCCGCGCAGGGCGTCCGCGTCACTGGCTTCGACCCCAGCAGAGACCGCGAGGCGGCGGCGCTTCGTCGCCATAACAGCGTGGACGAGATAGCCCCCGATTTGCGGCGGGCGGTGCAGGGTGCCGAGCTTGTGGTGCTGGCTACACCTGTAGGTGCCGTGCGCGAGGTGATGGAGGCTATAGCGCCCTTCCTGGAGTATGGGGCCACCGTCACCGATACTCTGACTGCCAAGGAGCAGGTGATGTCGTGGGCGGCGGAGTTGCTTGGCCCCAGCGTGGCCTTTGTCGGCGGGCACCCTATGTCTACATCGGTGGACCTCTCCCTGGCAAGCGACGACGCAGCGCCCGGCCCCGACCTCTTCTACAAGGCCCACTACTGCATCCTCCCCTCACCCAGGGCAGGCAGCGAGGCGCTCAACCGGGTGATCTGGCTGGCCGAGATAATGGGAGCGCAGCCCTGGTTCATAGACGCGCTGGAGCACGATTCCTTCGTGGCGGCGGCCTCCCAGTTGCCCGCACTGGCGAGCGCCAACCTTCTGCGTATCACCGCAGCCGGTTCCACGTGGTCCGACATGAGCGTTTTCGCGGGCGAGCAGTACGACGCGGTTATAGCGCCGCTGGAGACCAACCCGGAGCGCCTGACCGAAGGGCTGATGTCGAACCGTGCGGCCCTGGTGCGCTGGCTGGACCAGTACATGCTTTCTCTGCACGAGCTACGGGAAATGCTGGCCGGGAGCAATCGCGACGCCCTCCTCGACGCGATGCAGCGCGCCCACACCGCCCAGAACAGCCATACCCACCGCAGCGAGCGCGACAACCAACTCCGCGCCGAACTGCGCGAAGCCATCCAGGACAGCCGCCCCTCGCGCGGCCTCATGGGCGGCTACATATCGGACAGGGTCTTCCGCAGGAAAGACCAGAAGTAGCGCGTTCTGAGTAATGAGTGCTGAGGACTGAGGACTGAGGACTGAGTTGTCACGGGTGAGGTTGGTGCATGGCTAAAGCAACACAGCCCGATATAACTTCCCCCATGGCGGACGATAAGGACGGCTCACTCAGTCCTCAGTCCTCAGTCCTCATCACTCCGAAGGCACTTTCCCCCGGCAAGCACATCACCATCGTCGCCCTTGGCATCTTCCTGGCGGCCCTCGACCAGACGGTGATTGTCACGGCCCTGTGGCCCATCTCCACCGACCTGCAAATCCCGGTTACCGAGCTCGACCGCGCGGCCTGGGTGGTCACGGCCTACCTGTTAGGCTACACGGTCGCGCTGCCGCTCATGGGCCGCGTGGCCGACGTGTACGGGCAGCGGCGCATCTACCTGGTGTCGCTGGGGCTGTTCCTGCTCGGTTCTGTGCTGTGCGCGCTGGCCCCAACGCTTGAGTTCCTTATCGCCGCGCGGGCGTTGCAGGCCATCGGGGGCGGGGCGGTGCTGCCGGTGGGCATGGCGATGGTGCGGCACCTGTTCAAAGAGCACCGGGTGCCCTTCATGCTGGGCGTGCTGGGGGCGGTGGCCGAGGCGGGGGGCGTGATCGGCCCGCTGTGGGGCGCGCTGGTGATGCAGGGGTTCGAGGGCTGGTTCGGGGTAATCGGCTGGCGCTGGATCTTCTGGGTGAACGTGCCCCTGTGCCTGTTGTTCGGCTTCCTGGTGTGGCGCACTCCCGCCCTGCCGCGCTTCCCCGGCAAGGTGGACTGGGCGGGCGCGGGTCTGCTCGGCCTGGCGCTACTGGCCTTGTCGCTGGGCCTGTCCACACCCGGCACCGTGGGCGCGTGGGCCGGGCTTATACCTAAGACCACCGGGGGCGCGTCGGGCGATCTCATCACGCCGCAAAGCCTGGTGCTGTTCGGCCTATCGCTGGTACTGTTCGCCGCTTTCGTGATGTGGCAGCGGCGCGCCTCCACTCCCCTCATCCCGCTGGAACTGTTTTCCCGGCGCAACTGGCCCTTCTCGGCGGCCAACATCACCAATTTCATGGTGGGCGCGGCCCTCATCATCACGATGGTGAACGTGCCCCTGTACGTGGCGAGCGTGCTCGATGGGACGGCGGAGCAGGGCGGCTTCATGCTGCTCAGGATGACGGCCCTCATCCCGGTGGGCGCGATTGTGGGCGGCCTGATGGGGGTGCGGGTGCAGTTCCGCTGGGTGGCGGTGCTGGGCTTCGTCGTGACCGCGCTCGGCTTCTGGGAGATGAGCACCTGGAACCTGGCCTCGCCCGACGCTCCGCTCAACTGGCTGGGGCTGGCGCTCAACGGCCTGGGGTTCGGGCTGCTGGTGTCTCCCGTCACGGCCACCGCGCTCCAGTGGGGCGGGTTGAAGCGTGCGGCGCTGTCGGCGGCCTCGGTCAACCTGGCGCGCATGGTCGGCATGATGGTGAGCCTGTCCGTACTCACCGTGCTGGGCCTGCGCCGCTTCCAGGAGCTGATGTCGGCCCACCCAGCGCCCATCGTGGCCGGCGCGGGTGAGACCGCCGAGCAGTTCGCCCAGCGCCAGGTTGACTACACCATCGCCTACAAGACGGCCTCGCTGGAGGTCTATACCACCGGCTTCGTAATAGCCCTGCTGGTGTGCGTGGTAGGCATCCTGTTCGCCCTGTGGCTGCGCCGCAACCCTGACTCGGAGGTCGAAACGGGGCCAATTTTCTGATTTTAGATTTTAGATTTTGGATTTTAGATTGTTGGGAGTGCCTCTTAATCCAAAATCCAAAATCTAAAATCTAAAATCTAAAATCGATCACGGTTCGAGGAAAACCACGTGGTGCGAGCTATGGCGGATGTTGCCGTGAGTGCCCGTCGAGCCTGCGCTGTAGACGCTGATGAACTTGCCGTTGAAGCCCCAGTGCTCGTCTATTGGAGTGGGCGTCATGGTGTCGTGCTTGTGGCACTGTATGTTTGCGCTCGTTATCTCGAACCAGGCCAGCCCGATGAGGTGGAACTTGGTATTGCTGCCTCCTCTACCGTTTGACTGGTCGAACACCGGAATGAGGAAGTTGCGGCCAACTATCTGCGGTGCGAGGTCCTGGAATGCCTGGCAGGTGCTGTTCGTGCTGCCGCTCGAACCAGCCAGCCACCAACCGGCTGTGTAGTCGAAGCGTGGCTCGTAATAAGGCCCACTCAACGGTTCTCCGCTGCCCGTCCAGTACTTGGTCATACCACTGGCTCGGTATTCGGTGGCGTAGTCGGAGTCGCCAAAACCCTTGCTGGCGCACCATTCGTACCACTGGGCGTCAGTCGATAGTGAGGGGTTGAACCCGCAGGCGATCCAGGCGTCTACTACCGGGGCCGGGTTGCCATCGCCGTTGAAATCGATGTACCCCCAGTTGCCGGAGCCTCGCTTGGTGCTGCCGCTGATGAGGGTGTATTCTCGGCCGGGCTGTAACTGCTGCAATCTCTCCGTCTCGGTGAAGAAACCAATCGGCATCACGCCGATATTCTCCTGGAGGTTGATGGCGACCCCCATGAACGCGGTGGCCGATGCGCTCGCACTTACCTTGTTGAAGCCGAGGAGCGGCATGAAGAAGGCGTCGGTCTCGGAGCCGGCGGTTACGTAGATGCCTTTGGCGCCCAAAGCCCAGGGTACCATGTTGTTGTATCCCACCTCGCAAGGACCTAACGGAGTCAACCCCAGCCCTGAAGCGCTGCCGCAACCGTCGCCTAAGAGGGACGAGACCACCTGCTTCTGGTCGTTCACGAAATAGGCGGACAACTTGTTGGTCGTGGTCACGATGCCGTTGGCGGCGGCGATGTTGTCTATTTCAGCCCTTATAGCGTCCTCTTTGCTGCTGGAGCCGTTCACGTCGCTGTCGTAGTTCAGGACCATGTCTTCGTAAAGCGTCAGCATCTTGCGCGTGCCCGCCATAGCTGCCGCGTCCGCCGCGTTCTGCGCCTTACGCCGTTGCTGGTAGCTGGACCCGCCGTCAATGGCAAGCCCCACGATACCCATCAGCACGAACAGGCTGAGCACGATAATCACCATCGCCTGGCCGCTGCTCTTGCGATAGAGGAACGGCACCTGCATACCTGGACGCCCGGTGACAGAACCCCGGCGTACTGTGTGGGCTGATGTCCTTGCTCTGATGCTGTATCTGTTTTTCATATTGATATCCTGGTGCCGTTCTTATGAATTGGGGCAACTGCCGTAGTAGGGCTTGCCCGTGATGACCTGCGACGCCGACTTGGTAATAGGTATCTGCTTGAGGCCGAGCATGTTGGGCAGGAACAGGTCGTCCAGGGTGTAGGTGATACGCACCGTGATGGTCCTGCCGGGGCAGCGGGCCGCGCAGGTACCGCCGTACCCTTCGGTGAATACTTCTATGCGCGCCTGGTTCTGGTCCTGCTTCTCGACTATCAGCCCGTGCTCCACGGCGACCCTGCGCGCGCGCTCCTGTATACTCTCGTGGATATCTACGGCCTTGCCGAGGATGCAGTGCTCGTTAGTCGGGTTGTCGGGGTCCTTGTCGCGGTCGGGGTAGATCGAACCGTAAGCCGCGCCCTCCCCCGCCATGTTGGTCACTATGATCGAGGTGTAGTACGCCCTACCAAAATCGACGGCAGCAGCCAGCAGCATCCCAAGGAACAGGCCCATGAGGGCGAATTCCACCAGGGCCTGGCCTTTCGCCTTGCCCCTGCTTCTTTTTGCTGTTTGCTTCCTTATAGGTCGCATGTGGTTCCTTAATAGGCTCATGTTCTACTCTCGCGCCCGTTAATTGCAGGAGAACGTTTCGTTGTAGGTGCCCGGAACGTCTATCTTCGACGCGTCTTTGTAACCGGGTGCGGTGGCAAAGATGTCGACCGTAACGGTGTCCCCGTTCTTCACGTGCCCGGCAGGACACTCCTGGTATGTATTTGGGCCTACTGGTGCCAGGTCTACCCGATCCACGTACACTTGCGATCGTTCATTGATCCAAACTTTGGCCCATACAGCAGTGCCTAAGGTGCTTACGGGACGCCCATCGGACGCTTTCAGTACCACCTGGACGCTTACGGGCTTGCCGTTTTGCTTCTTGTAGAAGACCTGCACGCTTTCGATGATGAGCGCCTTGGGTGTGGGTGTGGCGGTGGCGGTGTTGGTAGGAGTAGCCGTAGCCGTGTTGGTAGCCGTGCCTGTAGACGTGGCGGTAGGCGGCGTGCCCGTGACGGTAGCGGTGGGAGTGCCGGGTGTCTCGGTGGGAGTGGCGGTGCTCGTCTGGGTGGCGGTGCCTGTAGCCGTGCCTGTAGCCGTAGGTGTTTCCGTTGCCAGCACGAAGGGCGTGGACGAAGGTGGCAGGGTTTCGGTGGCGGGGGGCGTGTTTTGCGGCGTGAAGGTCGGCGCGGGTGTGAAGCTCAT
>DASVRN010000240.1:0-16314 GCA_036388595.1 Chloroflexia bacterium | reverse complement strand
AAGTCGGCCGATGCGTACATAGGAGCAGATTCCGAACGCCAATCCTGCTACCCGTATGCCTGATTTCGTTCAACTTGATGCTCATCTTGGCGCTCACGAGGCTCTCAAGGGGCGGTCGCTGCGACTTTTCAGACTGTTTCTTAGATCCTTCGCTACGCTCAGGATGACAGGGGGTATTTTGGTCCCTTACGTCCGGGCTGGACAGTTCTCTCGGACTGTGGCACAAAGAATGTTATTAGTTGCCGTGCCGAGCTACACTCCGCGTGGTGGGGGCACCGGCATGGTACAATGCTGCAAACAGCAGCGACGAGGCTGTCGCACAACATGGGCCTGTGAACTCAATGGGGAGGGCACTTTGGCAGACACGATTATGACGGACCCGCAGACCAATGCGCGGGAAGGACTGGCGAGCGCCTGCGCTCAGGCTATCGGTGAGGCTTTCGCCAGCTATCACGACCGCTATCACGAGATTACCCGCCGGGCGAAAAGCCGCTTCGAGCAATCCGACTGGCATGGCCTGCACAACGATGGCGTTGAGCGGCTGGAACTGTACCGGGAGGTGGTCGCCAGCACGGTAAGCGCGCTGGAACCGCAGGTGCAAGAGCACTTCGGCGATGGGGAGTTCTGGAACGAGGTCAAGAGCGAGTACTCCCGCTTCATCCTGGGCCGCAAAGACTACGAGCTGGCCGAGACCTTCTTCAACTCGGTCACCCTGCGCGTAGCCAACGACGGCTGCCTAAACTCCGCTATCCAGTTCATCGGCAACGAGCACCCTGAGAACGCGCACGGGGCGGAGGAGCACGCCTACAGGATTTACAACGGGGATAGCGCGGCCGAGGAGCGCATACATAAGATGCTGCTCGAGTGTGGGTTCGAGTGCGAGTTCCAATGCCTGGATGAGGACGTGGCGCAGATTGCCGAGGCGATTGAGCGGCACCTGCAAGAGACGGCGCAGGGCGAGCCGGTCGAGAGTATAGACATCGCCAGGCCGGTCTTCTACCGGGGCAAGGGCGCTTATTTGGTGGGCCGCGTGCGCACCTTCACCCACTCGTCGCCACTCATGATCTGCATGTCCAACGGCGAGAGAGGCGCTTACGTGGACGCGGTGTTGCTCACCGAGAACGAAGTGAGCATCATGTTCAGCTTCGCCCGTTCCTACTTCCACGTCAACACCGACGAGCCGAGCGCTATCGTGCGCTTCCTCAAGACGATCATGCCCCGCAAACCCATTGCCGAGCTTTACACCCAGCTTGGCTACAACAAGCACGGCAAGACCGAGCTATACCGCGACCTCATGCGGCACCTGCAACGCTCTGACGACAAGTTCGAGATAGCGCCGGGCGAGCGCGGCATGGTGATGACGGTGTTCACGCTGCCCTCATACGACGTGGTGTTCAAGATCATCAAGGACCGCTTCGACTACCCCAAGTCCACCACCCGCCAGGAGGTGCGCAACCGCTACTATCTTGTGTTCAAGCACGACCGGGGCGGCAGGCTGGTGGACGCGCAGGAGTTCGAGCACCTGCGTTTCAGCGTGGACCGCTTCGCGCCGGAGCTATTGGAGGAGCTGCTGAACGTGGCCTCCAATACCGTGTCGGTGGACGGCGACGAGGTAGTGATAAAGCACCTCTACACCGAGCGCAGGCTGGTGCCCCTCAACCTGTACCTCAAGCGGGTGGGCGAACAGGCGGCCCACAACGCGGTGGTGGACTACGGCCAGACTATCAAGGACCTAGCCGCCACCAACATCTTCCCAGGCGACATCCTGCTCAAGAACTTTGGCGTTACGCGGCACGGGCGGGTGGTCTTCTACGACTACGACGAGCTATGCCTGCTCACCGACTGCCGCTTCCGCGAGATGCCGGAGTCGGACGACCCCGACGACTACATGTCCAGCGAACCCTGGTTCTCGGTGGACGAGCAAGACGTCTTCCCGGAGGAGATGAAGACCTTCCTGGGCCTGCCGCCCGAACTCGCGAAGATATTCGTGGAGCACCACGGGGAGCTATTCACCGCCGATTTCTGGAATGAGCTACAGGCGCGGCACAACGCGGGCGAGGTGCTGGAAGTGTTGCCGTACAAGGAGCACAGGCGGCTGAAGCACGAGGAAGAGGCTGTAGGAAGCAAGCCGTAAGAAGGAATGAATGCAGATCTCCCTGGAAACCGAACGATTGTTATTGCGCCCGTTCACCGGCACAGATGCGAACAACCTTTTCGATCTCGACAGCGACCCAGATGTGATGCGCTACGTCAATGGGGGCAACCCGACACCCTTGGAGGTTGTCCGGAACGAAGACCTCCCATGGTTCATCGAGTACGGCCAGCGTCACGAGGGCTATGGCTTCTGGGCGGCCATAGAAAAGTCCACCGGGGAGTTCGTGGGCTGGTTCCTTTTGCGGCCTCCCTCAGACGGCAGCCCAGACGAACCCGAGCTTGGCTATCGGCTGCGCAGGTCCGCGTGGGGCAAAGGGTATGCAACGGAAGGCTCGCGGGTGTTGGTCCGTAGCGCCTTTGCCAGGCCCGGTGTACCGCGTGTAGTAGCGTTCGCACACGTGAATAACGCCGCCTCCAGGCGCGTAATGGAGAAGGTCGGCATGGTCCTGGTGAGGACGTTCTATCTTACCTGGGCAGATCGCTTCGACGGAGTGGCGCAAGAGGCCGTTGAGTATGCCTTAACCAGGGCTGACTGGCAGCCTATGATTATTGAGGCTCTCCATCCGGCGGTTGAAACCACGGACTGAGCTTGAACGAAGTCCCTGGCGCGACTAACAGCCTCTTTCAAAACCTCGGCACTGCTGTAAAATCAGCATATGGCTAAACAGATATTATCAGATGAGCTATGGGAGGTAATAGAGCCGCTGCTACCTCCTGAGCCTGCAAAACCAAAGGGCGGACGCCCCAGAGTACCAAACTGAGCGGCACTTACAGGCATCATCTTCGTGCTAAAAACCGGCTTACCATGGGAGTACCTTCCTCCAGAGATGGGCTGCGGTAGTGGTATTACCTGCTGGCGCAGACTTAGGGACTGGCAAGATGCAGGTGTGTGGGAGAAGCTACACCAGATGCTACTCGATAAGTTAGGTGATGCAGGCAAGATAGACTGGTCGTGTGCAGCCGTTGATTCGGCAAGTGTCGCGGCCAAAAAAGGGGCGAATGTACCGGCCCCAATCCGACGGATAAAGGAAAACCGGGCACGAAGGGCCAGCGTCGCGTTGCTCCTGTGGTCGACGCCAAAGGAGTTCCGCTCGCGGTAATCTGTACACCTGTTAACGTTCACGACTCCAACGCTCTCACAGACGTTGTTGATGCCGTCAAACCAATCAAGAAGTGGTGCATGCTCGGCAGGGGGCGCAGAAAGAGGCCGTGCAAGCTGCACGCTGACAAAGGGTATGACTTCGAGCGGTGCAGGCGAGCACTCATAAAGAGGGGCATTACTCCTCGCATTGCACGCAAAGGAGTTGAGAGCAGCGAGAAGCTGGGAAGGCACCGCTGGGTTGTCGAGCGCACGCTGGCGTGGTTGAGCCAGTTCAAGAGACTGGTCATCCGCTACGAGCGTAGGCTGGACATTCACAAGGCTTTTCTGCATCTAGGCTGTGCCCTCATCTGTTGGAATCATGTCAAGTGAGGTTTGAAAGAAGCTGTAAGTATCTATTACGAGGTGAAGCAGTATCTTCTTCAGTTATACAAAGGGGCTGCCTTTGGACGACAGCCCCTTTGGCGTAAGAAACGAATTCTACATCAAGTTGCTAGCATTCAACTTGTGGGTAGACCATGGCGATTCCATGCAGGTAGGTAAGCGCAATCCCCTCGGCACCGTGACCTTCACCGGCATAGATTTCGCTGCTAACCGTCAAACCAGGGTAGTTGCCTCCCTCTAAGAAGGCAACAAATTTCTGAAAGTTAGGAATGTCCTCCTCCTCCAACTCGCCCACTGAAAGGTAAAGGTGAATCGGATTGCTGCCATCGTGCGCGGCCAACTGCGCGTCGTGATGAATCCAATAATCATAGGTGGCGTTCAGAATAGCGCTGCCGGAGATATAGCGCTGAAAGGCACCCGGCTGCTGGAACAACGCATAGAGCACAAAGAAGCCACCTGACGAATAGCCTTGCAGGCAACGATCCGAGGGAATGGTGCGATAGTTTGCATTAATAAAAGGGATGATCTCCTGCGTAAGGGCCTCTAAGAAGAGGTTTGACACACTATCAGGTGACGCACCGGGCACCCCAAGAATGTCAAAATCAAGGTCTCGTAACGCCGCGAATTCATCAGTGGTTTCCATGTCATAGCCAATGCCGACGATGATAAGCTCCGGTACTTTCCTGAACGCGTTGCTAAAGCGCGTCAACCCAGCCGCCACACCAAAGTTGAAATCACCGTCTAATACATAGATCACGGGATAGGACTGTGTAGATGTCCTGTAGCTGTCCGGAAGAGCGACGGACAGGTGATATTCCCGGCCACGTATAATAGAGAAGATCTTTCGCTCCTCCGTACCGAACAAGGCTGCCCGTGGGTACTGTTCACTCATATACGCCTCCTTAAATTTGTCATGTTGCCGTCGTCAGATCGCTGGATCAGTTGTCCAAACTTTGCAGGCTCAGGAGGTAGCAACGGCTCTATTACCTCCCATACCTCGTCCGGAAGAATTACTTTGGCCATGTACTGATTCTACAGCAGTGCCGAGGTTTTGAAACAGGCTGTAAGACGTGGTTGTACTTATGCCGAGTCCGCGCAGGCGTACTTTGCCACGAGCACAGCCGGACATTGAAATGTCCGGGCGATGCTTCACCATAGATGAAACCCTGAACAAGCGTCGCGCTAAAAATCGGGCGTTTCCAGGCCCAGAGCACCCAGCATGAGGGCAAGCCCCCCGGCATGGGGCAGGTCGTGGTCGAGCATGCCCCAGACGATGCGCAGGCCGTTCTGCTCCTGCTCCGACACCATGCCGGGGTCGTAGGTGGTAGATGGCTCAATGTAGGCACGCAGTATCTTCCAGGTGTGCTGGAGTCCGGCCACCACCTCTGCGGCTGAGCGCGGCGGGTCGTTCGGTTCGTCCCAGTTCATCATCGGTTCAAGCGACGGGTCGCCCAGGACCTCGTGTACCCACAAAGCACGCCCGCGCACGATATGCTCGGCCTGCTCGCCCACCGTGCGCAGGTCGGGTGCGATTCGCGCGTTCATTTGCTCATCGCTCAGGGGCGCAATCACGCGCACTAGTTCATCCTGCATGTGCTGCCAGACTTCCAGCGCCCGCGCCGCCGCAATGCTCGATTTCGTCATTCGCCGCACCTCCGGTATAGTCTTGTTGCTAGAACGTTCGCTCGCCTGCTCCGTTACGAAGTGGAGCAACACTCAAGCGGAGCGTAGCTCCCTCGTATACTCCAGCGGCTCCAGCTTCTCCGCTATCACCACCGGGTGCGTCTTCAGCACCACCGCGTCCGAGGGGCGCAGTCCGGCGGGGGGCTGCACGCCTATGCCCCTGCCCTTGCCCGCTACCTGCACCGTGCCTGTAACCAGGTAAGGGCCGTAGCCGTTGTTGGCGATGAGCGCGCCGTGCTCCTTGTAGGTGTCGGGGAAAAGCACCACCTCCATCAGGCCGCCGGAGTCCTGCAACGATATGAAGAGCATCCACTCCCCCGCCTTCGCAAGGTGACGGCGGCCCGCCGCTATCACCCCGGCCACCGTCACCTTGCGCCCCGCGTGCTCGGTCAGGTCGTGGCTCGGCACCACCCCCAGCGAGGCCACTGCGGCGGCATACAGGTCCATCTCGTTGCGTGTCAGGCTGAAACCGAGCACCTCCTGCTCCAGGCGTAGTTTCTCGGCCAGGCTGAAATCCTTCATATCGGGCACGTCGATTCGCAGGGTGCTGCTGCCCAGGATGCGAGGAGCGCCCATGTCGTGCACGAAGTCACCCAGGGCCAGTTGGATTGGTGCCAGGGAGTTATGAGTGTTGAGTGTTGAGTTATGAGTTTGTTGGCGCTTGGGCTTGCGGATTGAGATTAGGGTGGGTAGCAGCCAGAGCATTTGCGCGCGGTTCAGCGGGGGCAGGTCGAGCGCCGATTCCGGTTCGACGGTGGGCGCGCCCATGTCGTCGCAAGCGCCTACCTTGATCAGGGAGGCCGCTTCGGTGGGCGACATCTCCACGCGGGAGAGCAGGTCTAGCATGTGCCTGAAGGGGCCGTGGGCGCGGCGCTCCGACTGTATGAGAGCTATCGTCTTCTCGGAGAGGCCCTTCACGAACTGCAAGCCGAACCTGATGCTGCGGGTGTCGGGGGGTTGTCCCGCCTCGCAGAAAGCCCCGCTCAGGTTGACGTGCGGGGGCAATAGCTCGATGCCCAGGCGGCGGGCGTCCTCCACGTACACCCCGGTGCCGTAGTAGCCGCCCAGGTTGTTGATTTGCGCGGCCAGGTACTGCGCAGGGTAGTGGGCCTTCATGTAGGCAGAGCGATAGGCGTTGAGGGCGTAGGAGTGGGCGTGGGCCTCGCAGAAGCCGAAGCCGGTGTAGCCCGATATCACCTCCCACACCTTCTCGGCCTGCAATTGGTCTATGCCGCGCTCGATGCACCCCGCCACGAAGTTAGCGCCCAACCGGGCACGCTCGTCGGCAGAGCGGCTTTTGCCTATCTCCTTGCGCAACTTCTCGGCGTCACCTAGCGATAGCCCCGCCAGGGTGTGCGCCAGCCGCAGAAATTGCTCCTGGTAGAGGATAATGCCGTAGGTGTTCTTGAGAATAGGCTCCATCGAAGGATGAGGGTAAGATACCGGCTCCTGGCCCAGGTGCCTGCGCATGAACACCTCAAGGAAGCCGCCCTGCATCGGGCCGGGGCGGAACAGCGAGATAGCAGCCGCCATGTCGTTCATGCTACGGGGCCGCAGCCACTTGAGCAGCCCACGCATGCCGGGACTCTCAAGCTGGAAGCAGCCGAGCGTGTCGGCCTGCGCCAGCATGCGATAGGTTGCCGGGTCGTCAAACGGTATGCCGTTGAGGCTGTCGTGCACGTCGCGGGTATCTTTAGCCAGCCCGGCGGTCTGCACCGTATCTACCAGCGTGGTGAGCGCACGCGACCCCAGCAGGTCCATCTTCACCAGGCCCATCGCCTCGATAGCGTCCTTCTCGTACTGGGTAATCGACATACCGGCATCGCGGGCCGCCCGCTGCAAGGGCACTATATCGGTTATAGGCCCCGGCGTAATGACCACCCCCGCGCAGTGCATACCCGCGTGCCTCGGCAGCCCCTCTATCGCCTTGCACAGCTCGAAAGCCTGGCGCTCGGCGTCCGATTTGGGAATTGGGATTTCGGAATTCGGATTTGATAGGAATTCTTCTTCTAAATCCGAATTCCCAATTCCCAAATCCGAAATCTCCTCCACATCCTCGGCGGTGAAAAGGTGGGGCAGGCGCGAGGCCACGCGGCTGATGCGGTCGGGGTGGATGCCGAGCGCCTTCGCCATCTCCCGCCACGCCGAGCGCAATCGAAAGGTGATGTGGGTGCCCACGATGGCTACGTGGTCCCGGCCATATCGCTCGTAGACGTAGTGTAGCACCTCGTCCCGCCGCCGCCAGCAGAGGTCGATGTCGATGTCTGGCAGCTCGAACTCGGCGCGGGAGGGGTTGAGGAACCTCTCGAACAGCAGGTCGTGGGAGATGGGGTCCACCTGAGTGATGCCGAGCACGTGGGCCACCAGGCTGTTGGCCGCCGAGCCGCGCGCCATGATTGGGATGCCTTTGCGGCGGGCGAAGAGGGCTATATCGTACACCACCAGGAAATAAGGCGAGAACCCCAGCTTCTCTATAACCTCAAGCTCGTACTTGAGCCGAGAGATAACTCCTTCGTTGAGAGGCTTATATAAGCGGGTGGCCCCGGCGAAACAGAGCTTCCAGAGCCGCGAGAAAGGCGTTTCGTTGCCTCCCTTGCGCCCCAGGTCCACCTGGGGGAAGAGCGGCTTATGCAGCGGCAGCTCTACGTCGCATTGGTCGGCTATGAATCGGGCGTTCGCCAGCGCCTGGGGGTAATCCTCGAACAGGGCGGCCATCTCCTCGGAGGAGGCGAAGTGGCGGCCTGTGGGCAGGGCCGAGGGCTGCGACTTATAAGGATCGTGGTGTATGCCCTCGTCCTCTATCAGCTTGCCGCTGTTCGAGGCCCTACCCCTGGCCCCCGCCCGCACGGAAGCCAGCGCCGCCGCTATAGAGGCATGCCCCGGCTCGATGTAGAGCACGTCGTTGCTGGCGACCAGGGGGATACCCAGGTCGGAGGCGAGCGAAGCCAGGGTGGGCATGAGGCGGCGTTCCTCCTCGGTGCAGGCGGTCAGCTCGACGAAAAAGTTGCCCTCCCCGAAGGCCGACAGCAGCATGCCCGCCACCTTGGCAGCCCTACGCGTGTTGCCGTGCGGGGTCAGCAGCCGGTTGAGCATGCCCCTGGAGCCGCCGGAGAGGGCTATTAGCCCTCGCGTGTGCCTGCCTGAGAACACAACCTCCAGCGGGAGTTTAGAGTTTTGAATTTTGAGTTTTGAGTTGGTTGCGAGCGATAGTTTGGTGCTGCTTGCGCGGGAGAGTTTAGAGGGTTTGGCGGTGAAGCCGAATAGCGGCACTCCCCAGGTACCGGGGTCCCAGGGAAGGATAGCATCGTCCTCTTCCTCGAAGCCCGCAGGGGGGAACTCTTCGGGGTCCGAGTTGAGGCGCAAGGCAGACGACAGGTGGCACAGGTTGCGGTAGCCGTCCATGTTGCGGGCCAGCAGCACCAGGCTGGAACCGTCCTCCAGGTCCACCTCCATGCCAAGCACCGGCTTTATCCCCGCATCCAGAGCGCGCATGTAGAAGTGCACCGCGCCGTACAGCACATTGCGGTCGGTAAGGGCGATGGCGGGCATGTTCAACCTCCGGGCGGCGGCCACCAGTTGCCCCGGCTTGGCAGTGCCCTCAAGAAGCGAATATGCGGAATGGCAGTGTAGATGGGAGAAGGCCATGTGATTTGGGAATTGGGATTTCGGATTTCGGATTTGTTGCCAAAGTGCGTGCTACAGAGTTACGTAGAAGTCATCTCCAAAGTATTCAGGGGTGAGTTGAGCAGATGAGGCGGCCTTTGTCATTCTGAGCACAGCAAAGAATCAGGTGGGTAGGAATGCTGTTGCATTATGGTGACCAACTCACGCCTTTGTCATTCTGAGCGCAGCGAAGAATCTCGTCCTTCACCACCCAAAACTACCCTTTTCCTACAGCACCCAAAGTCTCTATCTTGTCATCTCGAACGCAGTGAGAAATCTCGTCCCTCAACCCCCAAATACCACCTTCCCTCCAGCAACAGAGTACCATGAGAACGTGCAACATCCCGGTAGAGGACGAGATTTCTCACTGCGTTCGAAATGACAAGGGCCACTTGTGGATGCTCGTATCCTGTATCTGGATTTTTGAGATGACTTCTAAGCACATCATATAGAACATTTGTTCTATAGTCAATAGCTTTGGGTAAATTTCATCAATTAATGGTAAGTGAAACGGGCGGTTTGGGGAGAAGGTAGGTTAATAAGGGGCTGCCGGTTGCTTCCCTGGCAGCCCATATCTATGCCTATGGAGTAGGCACTAGAGGAGCAGGTTCTATCACAGGCTCAGGGGTAGGCTCCGGCGTAGGCTCAAGTGCAGGCTCCGGCGTGGCCTCAGGCGCTCCCTGTTGTAGGGCCGCCTCGGTAGCCTGGGCGTCGGGTATCGCAATGAACGTCACTACCGGCGTGGGCGTGTTCGTGGCGGTGGCCGTCGCGGTGCTGGTAGAGGTTGAAGTGCCTGTGGGGGTCACCGTGCTGGTGGCCGTGGGAGTGGGCGTCCGGGTGGGCGGCGGCCAGACACCTATCACCTCCACGGCGGTACGCGCGGTAGTGCGCTTCCAGGGGTAGACCACCCGCTCGCCGTTGTTGGCCCCGTAGCCCGGCTCGAAGCGGTTGCCGTAGGGGTCGTTCACGATCAGGTTGCCGTCCTGCGTGTAACCCACGACCAGCAAGATATGCCCCTCGGACGTAAGCATGTTGCCCAGCAGTACCGGGCGGCCCTTCTTGAGCGCGCCCACTACCCCGTCCCAGCTAGCGGCTATCTGGTTGCCTGTCAGCCCGTGCCACTCCAGCACCGAACGCATGGCGCTCCAGCTTGCCAGCCCGGTGGGACATATAGTCCCGTATAACCCCGCCAGCATGTTGCCCCTGGGGTCGCGGGCCGTGGCGTTGTAGGTGCGGCCGTTGTAGGTGTACACGTTGGTCACGTACGGCGCGAAGTCCATCCCGGCGGGCGGCCTGGAGCCTGAAGGTGCCGCAGCCGCACCCGTACGGCCCTGCATGACCGTTTCCCACGGCTCCAATTTGCCGTAATAAGCCAGGGCCATCGCTACCGAAGTGGGGCCGCACGCCCAGTTGCCGTCGCCACTAGCCGCGGTGTCGTTCACCTGGTGGATGTACGGTACGGCCAGGCTCACGGCGGGCGCGGCCACCTTCGAGAAGCCGAACGCCCTGGAAGCCAGCACCTTGCCGCCCCTGAAGTCGAGCGTCAGCAGCTTGCTGGTGGGCGTGTCGGACAGCATAGCCACCGAGCCGTCAGCCGACCAGGACAGCACCGAAAGCCCCCTCAGCGGTGTGCCCAGCGCGCGCCTGCCGCCTTCGAGGTCCACCACCCAGGCCGCGCCGGAGCGTGAGCCGCCCAACATGAGCGACTTGCCATCGACCGCCCAGGAGATGTTGGGGAAAGCCTCGGCGTCGCGGCGCACCAGGTACGGCACGGCGCTCGCAGGATCGGCTACAACGATGCCCAGCCCCGAAGGCCGCGCCAGCTTGCCCGCCACAGGCACCTTGGAGAGGGGGGCCGTGCGCGTGGGGGTCGTAGTGGTGGTAGGGGTGGTGGCTACCAGCGTGGCGGATGCGGCCATCTGGAAGGTGGAAGTTATCGTGCTCTGCGGCGGCATGGTGGCGGTAGCTGTGGCCGTGGTAGTTGGTTTGGCCGGGACGGTGCCCGCCAGCGCCAGCGTGAAGTCGCCCTCGGCCAGGGCCGCTAT
This sequence comes from Chloroflexia bacterium, assembly GCA_036388595.1. Lineage (GTDB taxonomy): Bacteria > Chloroflexota > Chloroflexia > QHBQ01 > JADMIH01 > JADMIH01. The sequence continues at coordinate 5,286 of DASVRN010000240.1, read as the reverse complement.
CTTGGCGGGCTGGTAGGGGAGCGTCCACACGGCGTAGCTGGAATACTTGAGTCCGGGCTGGCTGCGCATAATGACCGTGGCCTCCCCGCCGGACAGGGGCAGGAACGCCAGGTGCTCCAGGGTGCCCGCCTTGGCGGCCTCCCGCCGCACCACGTACACCCCCAACCCATCACCGGAAAATGCCAGCACGCGGTCGTTGCCGTTGGAGCCACCCAGCTTCACAGGCTTGAAGCCCGCCGAGTAAAGGTAGACGGTGCCGTAAGCGAGGTCTGCGTCGGCGGGGTCCACACCGGGGCTGCTGCGCACGTAGGCTAGCGTCCTACCGGCGGGCGACCAGGCAAAAGCCCCGATGCCCTCGGCCTTGGTCTTGCTCAGAGCAAGCTGCGTGGGCGCGCCGGTGTTTATGTCAACTACATACAGGCTAGAGCCGCCGTTGCGGTCGCCGCTCACCCGGAAAGCCAGCATGCCCTTGTCGTAGGCGAGGCGAGCCGCTACGTCCCCGAAGTAGACGCTGTCCACCTTGACCTGGGCCACCACGCGGTCTTTGTTCGCGCCATCCGCGAGCATGATGTCGTAGGTGGTGGCAGACGTGGAGGCGGCGTACACGTAAGGCTGCACCGGGTACGACTTGGGCGCGGCCTGGACGATTGGAGAAGAAGCCACCGAGAAGCTGCCGAGTCCGAACAGCATGAGCAGCATGGTGGCAAAAGCCACGAACCGCACACGCCGGGCAGGACGAACCGTACGCCAGGTAGGCGTAACTATAGACTCACGGGGATGGAGATGGCGCACGGCATAGCTGGGCAATAAAGCCCCCAATCTAACTAAATGTACAGGGGGAATGGCACTCGCCGGTGAGGAAGTCTGCGCCCTCTCAAGCAGACGATAAACTGATGTTACCCGATGTAGGAGAGGAGCGTCAAGAGGATTTTAGATTTTGGATTTTAGATTCAGTAGAAATCAAAACAATCCAAAATCTAAAATCCAAAATCTAAAATCGCTAGGCTGCTTTGGCGGCACGGCGGCGGAGCCAGGCGCGGTGTAGCTCTATCGACAGGAGAAGCCAGGCAAAGCCTATGAAGTAGCCCGCCAGCGCGTCGGAGGCCCAGTGCTGGCCCATGTACACGCGCGAGGGGCCGACCAGTACTATCAACAGCCCGCATATAATGAGCACCGCCCAGCGCAAAGGGTTGTTGCGGGGCAATAGAGTAAAGGCCAGGTAGAAGGCGAAACCGAGGAAGGTCACGTAGCCGGTGACGTGGCCGCTGGGGAACGAGTAAGTATGCAGCACGAAGCTGATGTCCGCGAACTCGGGCACGGGGCGGGGCCGGTGCACCAGTTGCTTGACCAGCTCGGCTGTGAAACCACCCGCCGCCGAGACGGCCAGGAACATCGCCTCCGTGCGCCACCGGAACGCCAGCATTACCAGCACGGTCGCTATGGGTGCGAGCCAGTTCCAGGGAGCGAAACCCGGATCGCTCACCCGGACCAGGACCGCGCCAACCGAGTAGGGCAACTGCTGTATCTCGTGCGTCACGACTATGTCCCACCAGGTCGGTTGCAGGTCGGCCCGCAGTACCAGGCCCATGACTACCCCGAACAGGACCACCAGCACGGCCACAAAGGCGAGCACCGCCCGGCCCCTCAGCAGCCCTATCCAACTGCTGAGACGCCCCTGCGGCCTCACCTGCTCCGTGTCTGGACCCGAAGGAGCGGGTCCGGTAACTATGGTGCGCGACATATGGCAACCTTGCAGGCAAAAATCGGACCACCAACCGGCCGGCGCGCACAGGAGTCCTCCACCCTGCAACATTTGGCAGCGCCGTTGCGTAGAGGAATGTGAGTACAAGCCGATTGGACCGCCCTTCTTAACAGTAAACGCCCGTAAATATGCGACAAAGGTATTGACAATTAGAGGGGCTTCTGCTAGCATACGGCAAGGCATTGCTCCTCGTGAACGTATGCGTTTCGTGCTTCGAGAGGGGCTTTAGGCCTGTGCTGTGTTATCTGTTTAGACGACCTAGCTCTCTAACGTGCCTCAATATGAAACCCGCTAGAAAGGAGTCCAGCTAATGTCTTACCAACCACCACCTGAACAACCAGGAGGTCCACCATCCGGCTCGTCGCCAGGAGGCTCATCCTCGGAGGGCACCCCGACCACGAACATACCCTCTGGAGGCGGACAGGGAGGCTACACGCCCCCGCCCTCCGGAGGCTATGATCCGCCCCCCTCCGGCGGCGGCACCCCGACCACGAACATACCGCCCCAGGGCGAGCAGCCAGGATATACTCAGCCTACAGGCGGCGGCTACACTCCGCCTCCGGCCGGTGGTTACACGCCACCCCCTCCCGGCGGTTACACCCCTCCACCCCCTGGCGGCGGATATGGCGCACCCCCACCCCCACCTCCACCCACAGGCGGCGGCATGGGCTCGATGGGCGGCGCGGGTGGCGTGGACTTCCAGGACCTGATGCAAGGCTACATGGGCGCGGTGACCACGCCTAACACCGCCTTCTACGAAAGCCAGATCCCCAAGGCTAACCTGATGAAGGTCCTCATCGGCCTGGGCATCGTAATCGCCGTGAACGTCATCGTTGGCCTCATAGGCGCGGGCGCGGCGGCGGCTCAGATGGGCCCGTTGCGCGACCAGTTCAGGGCGCAAGGCATCGACTTCGATCCAGGCGCGTTCGCCGGGGGTGGTGGCATCGCCGGGGCGCTCTTCTCGATTATCCTCACGCCGCTTTTCTTCTTCCTCGGCGCGTGGATCATATACACCCTGGCTAAGATGCTCGGCGGGCAGGGTGCGGACTTTATGACGCATGCCTACCTGCTGTCTCTCAGCTATGTGCCCCTGGGCGTTATCGGCTCGGTGTTGGGCCTCATACCCGGCATCGGCGGCCTCGTGGGCCTGGTAGCGCTCCTGTACCGCCAGTACAGCCAGGGCAAGTCGCTCGAAGCCTCGCAGCGCATGGCACCGGGTAGGGCACAGGCAGCAGCCTTCATACCGCTCGGAATCGCCGTCCTGTTCGTCTGCCTGTGCTTCTTGCTCCTCGTCTTCGGCCTCATGGCAGCCTTCAGCGGCGCGAACAGGTAACACCGCCGACAGATCAACACACATGAAGAAAAGAGGGCCTATGTAGGCCCTCTTTTCTCATCCCGCCTGCTTGCGAGTTACGTTCCACGCCGGGACATTACGTTGTAAATCAACAAGATTGCCACTATCACCAGCAACAGGTGCCACGAAGCGTAGCCGCCCCACGACAGCAGCAGTCCCACGCCATACAGCGCGAGCAGCGCGAACATCAACCCCCAGGCGAGATTACGCATGGTCCATTTGGGATTTCGGATTTCGGATTTCGGATTTAGTAGAACTCCAAGCTAATCCAAAATCCAAAACCGAAAATCTAAAATCCCTAGGCTGCGCGGCGGCCGGTGACCAGGTTGTAGACTATCACGATGACGGCGATTACGAGCAGGATGTGGATCAGGCCGCTGGCAGCGAGGCCGGCTATGTTCAAAACCAGGCCGAGCAGCCACAACACTATCAGGATCACCGCAATCGTCCAGAGAATATTTACCAGACTACCCATTACGCTAACCTCCTTAATACTTTTGTTGTTACGACAAGTTGACCTTTATAACGGGCAGCGTAGCAGTTTGTGACGATACACCCGTCAGGCGCGATGAAACGGGCCTCATAGCCAGCCTTTGCGCTTGAAGAAGATCACCTCCGCGATGACGATGAGGACCACACCCAGCATCACCCCAGGATAGCCGAAGCGAGATTGAAGCTCCGGCATTGCGGCGAAGTTCATGCCATACCAGCCCGCTACCGCCGCCACACTCATCAGGATGATCGACAGGGAGGTGAGGGTCTGCACGGTGATATTCAGGCGATTGCTCTGCATCGAAAGATAGCTGTCGAGGGCGCTGGAAAGCAGGTCGCGGTATGTGTCCACGCTCTCGGTGATGCGCACGATGTGGTCGTACAGGTCCTGGAAGTAGAGGAGGGTCTGCTGGTCGAAGATGGGCAGGTCGCGGCGCACCAGGATGTTGAGCACGTCGCGCTCCGGGGCCAGCACCTTGCGCAACCCCAGCAGGTCCTTCTTGAGGCTGAATATCGACTCGATGGCCTTCTGGTTGTAATTCTCGAATATCTCCGTTTCCAGGTCTTCCACCCGGTCCACGATGCTGTCTACCACCGGGAAGTAATTGTCCACTATGGTGTCGAGCATCGAGTAAAGCAAGATGCCGATCTCGCCGTGGTGCCCGGCTCGCCCGTTCTGGCCGTTCCTCGACCTGCGATACACCCGGCCAGCCCTGTTCGCGGCGCTACCGGTGGCAGCCTCGTCCGCCGGGGTGACAGGGATGGACACACCTATATCCGCACCCGCTGAAGGTGTGAGGGGATTGGCTGCAAGCCCCACACGCGTTTCGAGATTGGCACGCTCCACGTTCGAGAGGCGGCGGCAACCCGGCACCACCGGCTGCTCGGCAGTAGCGGCTTTGCGAGGGGCTATCAAGGCGACGTTCTGCCGCCAGCGCCGCGCCACTTCCGCAAGCTCAGGCAGTGGGCTGTTGTGGACTGTAATGAGGTAGTTCTCGCCCATGAACAGCGTCAGCTCGCGCAGGCTGATCCGGTCACTTACCGGGTTGGCGTCCATGCTAGCGGCAGCCTCCACCTGGGAGAGTCCCACGCCCAACCCGGCGGCTGGCCCTGTCTGCACCGTAGCGCCGGCCTCGGGCGAGGGTCCAACGACAGAGGCCGGGGCATCGGGGGCGTAGGCCCGCATGCTGTGGATTTCGGGGCCACCGTCTACGCCCGGCCTGAATATACCCGCGCTGTTGGTGGTATCTTCGTTATCCTCGCTGGCAGAGGTCGCGGTGTCGCGACGAGCTACGGTCACCAGGTAGAAGACCATGAGATAAAAGTGGTCGTACTGGTCCAGCTTGGGACGCGGGTGCCGGGCCATCGCATCCTCGATGGCGAGGGGGTGCAGGCCGAACTCCTCCTGGATCAGTTGGAACTCGGCAAGCGAAGGCCGCTCCAGGTCCAGCCATAGCAGCCTGGCGCGGTTCTGCACGATGTCGCTGATGGCCTCGATATCCTGCACCACCAGGAACTGGTTATTCTCGTCTCGTAGGAGGCTTGTTAGCATTAGTGGTTAGTGGTTAGTGGTTAGTTAGAGGAATGATTCTTGTAAGCAGGGTCAGCTATGTTAGTACCTTTGTGTGCATGGTACTGTTACAGGCATCAGCATGCGAAGCTATTGTAGTATATAATT
>DASVRN010000239.1:0-39606 GCA_036388595.1 Chloroflexia bacterium | reverse complement strand
CTTTATCCACGCTACGCTTAAGGCCAGGTTCGTCCTCGAAGCGAGCGAGCAAATCTTCCAAGTCAAACGTTTCTTTAGTGGCAGCCTGCACGTAAGCCATGAGGCTGCCGATAAGAGAGATATTCTGTTCGAAATTGAGATAGATGTATCGCTCAACCGCACCGCCTGTATCTTTATTTTCCTGATCCAGAACCTCAAGTAACCGAGGCGGCATCGCGCTATCATTCCACACATCGTCTTGGTAACGCATGCTTGATGTGGATCTACGCCCTACAAGCCGAATACTAATATCATCGCGCCAGCGTCTGGAAGCACTTCTAAACTCTTCCAAATTAGCTGTGTTGAAGTGGCGATTGGTTCTGCTTTGATACAGAACTTCGGCTATGTGAATGGGTTTGTACCAATGCGCCCGACCTATAGCGATAATGTGATCAAGCGCGGCTTTAGCTTCTTGTACGGTGGGCATAGGCTTGTTCACGTGTCAAATGACAAAGCAAGTTCTAATTGTTTATAGTTTGATGGAGGTTGGATGGAGTTAGACTCCCTAGGGTGGTGCGTTCCTTCTTGATTGTGGGCGGCCAGTGCCTTCGCCAGTTGGAAGAGGACAGCGCGTACCATAGGCACGGGCACAGAGTTTCCAGCTTGCTTGCGCGCTTCTCCGTCAGCGCAAACGATCTTGTATGTGTCAGGGAACCCCTGCAACCTCAACATTTCGCGGGGCGTCAAGCGCCTGATGCCATCTACAAGTAGATAGTTATACGAGGCCCCAGCGCGAAGGGCGCAGGAGAAAGGATATGAGCTAATATGTCCGCCTTTGTTCTCATGCCATATAGCAGGCGACGGATGGGGGTTCGGATGAGCCTCTTGACGTTGCCTGACAATATGCTCAGAGGCGTAGAATTTCTTGGGGATCTCTGCTTCTAATATTTCTGAAAGCGGCTTCATGGGGACGCCGCCCATTGGGAACTGAAAATGAGAAAGGCCATTGAGGGAACCGACTATGAAAACTCGTTCTCGCTTCTGTGGCAATCCAAAGTTAAGTGCGTTGAGTACCTTATAACGGGTATCATATCCTAGCTCACGCAACACTTCGGTTATACGGGCAATCGTCTTTCCGCCATTGTGCCCAGCTAGGAGCTTTACGTTTTCAAGCACAAAAGCGCGAGGCTTCTTGGCCTCTAACAAGCGTGCAATTTCGAAAAACAGTGTACCTCGTGTATCGTCAAACCCCTTGCGGTCGCCTATTATGCTGAATGGCTGACACGGGAACCCTCCAAAAAGAATGTCATGATCAGGAACATCCTCAGCTTGAACTTGGTGAATATCACCAAAGGGTCTCTCGCCAAAGTTGGCCTCATAGGCGCGCTGACACTCTACATCAATGTCCGAGGAAAATACGCACCTCCAGCCTAGCGGCTCTGCGGCGATCCGAAAACCTCCTATACCGCAGAATAGGTCAATATATTTTAGAGGCTCATACAGGCTTGTTACCGCAAAGGAATTGTTGACATTTCCGTCTGGGAGGTTCATAGCGTGTAGTTTACAGGCAAAACGCTGTGAATTCAACGCAATCCACACTCCCGTTTGTAAAATTTCTGCTACACTGGGCTAAAAGGCCGATCAGGCAGTCTTTAGGGGAACGAGGAAGGTGAACCGCATGCGCCTCTCTTTTGCATTGGGCACGTTTGTGGTTGCGTTGATTGGTTGGCGGGACTGACCGGTGCGTAAGGCGACTTGGTCATTTTGTACCTGAGTGGGATGTACAACTCATAAGTTAGCTTGGGAGGTGTGCATGGCACGTAGTACCCCAAGGGTTGTTGATGGTGTGTTGCACTACGGCCCCGGCCTCAGCGAACCGGTGCGGGTCGGCTCGCCCGAGTGGTGGGTGTGGCTGGAGGATAGTCGCGTCTTCCGGTTCGAGGGTGATGCCTCGTTCACGGCACGGAAGGAGAGGCGATCTAACGGCTGGTACTGGTACGCCTACAAACGTTACCGAGGCAAGTTCCGCTGTGCCTACATCGGTCTTTCAAGCGACTTGACGATGGAGCGACTGGCAAGTGTGGCCCGGACCATGTTGCCCGCCGAGGGGGCCGTGCCGAACTCGGAGCCTCCGCACCCGGTCTACTCCAACCCACTGCTCCTCACCAAGTTGCGGCCACCCGTGCTGCGCCGCAAACTCGTCTCCCGGCCCGCGCTCACCCGGCGGCTGGAAGAGGGGTTGGGAGGCAAGCTCACCCTCGTCTCGGCACCCGCAGGCTCTGGCAAGACCACCCTGCTGGTCGAGTGGGCCGGGCATACCGAGCTACCCGTCGCCTGGCTGTCGCTGGACGCGGGGGACAACGACCAGGGCCGCTTCCTGGCGTACCTGATTGCCGCTCTCCAGGGCATACGGCGTGATATAGGCGAGGCCGCCTTGCCCATCTTGCGCGCACCACAAATCGTACCTACAGAGCCTGCTATGACGGTGCTGGCGAACTCTATAGCCTCCGTACCGCACGACTTCATCCTTGTGCTAGACGACTACCATGTGATAGACGCCGAGGTGGTGCATTCGGCTATGACGTTCCTGCTGGACCACGCCCCGCCGCAAATGCACCTTGTAATCGCGGGCCGCACCGAGCCGCCTCTACCTCTCGCCCAGCTGCGCGCCAATGGTCAGCTAACCGAGCTTCGGGCCTCCGACCTCGGCTTCAGTCAGGAAGAGACGGCCCGCTTCCTCCGTGAGGTGATGGAGTTACCCGCTTCCATGGAGGAAATTATCGCGCTGGAACGGCGCACCGAGGGCTGGATTGCCGGGCTGCAACTGGCCGCGCTCTCCTCGCAGGGACGAGAGGGTGGGCTGGCGGCTGCGTCAACCTTCACCGGCAGCCACCGCCACCTCATTGAGTACCTGGCCGCCGAAGTGCTTGAGCAGCAGCCGCTCGACGTGCAACGCTTCCTGTTGCGTACCTCGATACTGGACAACCTGACCGCGCCGTTATGTGAGGCAGTGGTGGAGTGGGCGACGGACGCGGAGGGGTCCGGACCTGGCTCGCCGTCCGGCGTCCAGGTGATGTTGGAGCGACTTGAGCGCGCAAACCTGTTCGTAGTGGCACTGGACGAGCGGCAAGAGTGGTACCGCTACCACCCGCTCTTTGCAGAGTTCTTGCGAAGCTACCTCAGTCGCAGCATGCCTGGCGAGGCGGAGAGGTTGCACTTGCGGGCCGCCCGGTGGCTGCAAGAGCAGGGGTTTGCTGCGGAAGCGGTATCGCACGCCCTTGCCGCCCGCGAATACCAGCTAGCGGCCTCATTGGTGGAGCAGCTTGCGCAGGCAATGCTTACCTATGGCGAGAACACGACGCTAATAGGCTGGCTGAACGCTCTGCCGGAGGACGTGATGCTGGCGCGGCCCCGGCTCTGTATTTACCACGCCTGGGCGGCGACCTACACAGGGCAGCTACAGGTGGCGGAAGATAGGGCGAACCACGCCGAACGTGCGGCGGCCGGGGTCGGAGGACTGGAGTTACAGGAAGTCAGGGGCGAGATTGCTGCCATACGCGCCCGGCTGGCGGCCGGCGGCAACAACCTGGAGCAGGTGCTGGAGCTATCGAGGGAGGCGTTGGAGCACCTGCCTACCCACCGCCTGGACTTGCGCGGCCATGTGGCCCTCAACCTCGGCCTCACATACATGGACTTCGGGGAGATGGAGCAGACCGCCCGCTACCTGTCCGAGGCGCACGAGATAGGGCGCGCTTCCGGCAACCTGCGCCTTGCGATATTCGGCTTGCGCTACCTGGGTGTGGCGCGCATGGTGCAGGGCAGGCTCCACGAAGCCGCACGACTCTACCGGCAGGCTCTACAGGTAGCGACTGAAGGTCAGACTAGCACAAGGCCGGAACTCCCGGCGGCTGGCGTGGCTTATGCCGGGTTGGGGCGGTTGCTGTACGAGTGGAACTACCTGGACGAAGCGAAGGAGCACGCCCTGCGGGGTATAGAGCTTGGCAAGCGGGGCGGCGAGCGCAAAATCCTGCTCGAAGGCTACACCGTGCTGGGTAAGACGCTCAACGCCCTGGGCGACACAGAGGGCGCGTTCGAGGCTATGGACCGCATGGTAGAGACCGGCGGGACCGACTGGGGTCACCGCACGCGACTGTGGTTGGCGCATGGCAGGGTGCGCGAGGCCGCCCGTTGGATGCAGGAGATGGGCCTGAGCAAGGATGTAAAGCCCTTCTACAGCGACGAGCTTGAGCACCTTACAGCAGCCAGAGTCATGGTCGCGCTGGGCAATACGGACGATGCCCTGTACTTGCTCGATAGGCTGTTACAGGCGGCAGAAGCACAGGGCCGCATGCGCAGCGTGATAGAGGCGCTGACTATACAGGCAAGAGCGTTCCAGGCCCAGGGGCGCAGCGACCGCGCCCGGCACTCGCTCGAAAGGGCGCTCTCTATCGCCGCACCGGAACGGTTCGTGCGTATTATTATAGACGAAGGTAGCCCCATCGGAGACCTGTTGGAAGCCATTTACTCCGAGCGGCATGCGCGTAGCCGCGCCGGTACACATATCCCTGAAGATTACCTCCACACCCTGCTCTCGGCAGTTGGTCGCATGCCTGACGGCCTTCCGAGCAACGGGCGGTACTCGCGGCCACAAGCCAACTTGCTGCCCGAACCGCTTACGCTCCGCGAGATGGCGGTGTTGCGCCTCATGTCCGCCGGTATGTCGAACAGCCAGATCGCGGACGAACTGGTGGTAGCTGTGGGCACGGTGAAGACGCACGCGCTGGGCATCTACGGCAAGCTGAACGCTCGCAACCGCACCCAGGCGGTGGCCCACGCCAGGGAGTTGGGGCTGATTTAGGTACAATATCGTCTCTTAGTAGCATTCTAACGAAGAAATGTCAGCCAATAGAGCAACCAGGTGCTAGGGGACGCCCCGCGATTGAAATCGGGGGCTACACAAAGCAAAGTCCCTTCGGGACTGCCTTCGTGCATCAGGTCGGCTTTTGAGAGAGTAGGTGGAGAGCGTAGTCCCCTTGTGGGACTTGGTAAAGTGTAGCCCCCGATTTCAATCGCGGGGCGTCCCCTGGCATCGCATGCATCGCATACTAGTTTATTTGCTGTCATTCCTTTGTTAGCTAGGTACTTAGATATGTCAGCGCAAAGATGCTAAGAATGGCATAAAGAATGTTCGCGGTGTTCTAAACAAAAAGGACCAGGGTACCATACGATGTACCCCGGTCCTTTTTGTACCCTCCAAACCTTAACTAACTTGGCGTGGTCCTTGGCGTCTCCGCGTCTTGGCGTTTCAATCCACTTTCCGAAAATCGCGTGAGCCACCTCATTCAGCGTGCGATATATCAGCGATCGATTACCAGCAATTAATATTGGAGGTCAGCGCGATGAGGCGTTATGAGTTCGAGCAGTACGCGGCCACGGTCGGCACTCTCGACCTGAGTTTCAGTCCTGACGGGCAATGGGTCGCTTACACCAGCGACCGCACGGGCATACTCAACGTCTGGAAGCAGCCGGTACACCCGTGCTCCAACGGCAGGCCGCAGATGCCGGTGCAACTCACCGCCAGCCTTGATAGGGCCGCGAGCCGGGCCATATGGAGCCGTGATGGCAAGCGCATCCTCACCCTGGCGGACTACAACGGTACTGAGCGGCTGCAAATCTGTGAGGTCCCGCCGGATCGAGGCTGGCTGTACCCGGTAACTGACGAGCCGAACGTGTCGCACGAAATCGGGCTGGCGAAAGCGTCGTTTCCGCACCACGGGGAGCCGTTCAGTCCCGACTCCACCCGCATTGCGTACGCGTGTGACGCCCGCAGCCGCGTAGACTTCGATGTGGTAGTGCGCGACCTCGAAACGGGGGAGACCAGGACCGTGTTCGCTGAAGGCAACCGCAACTACGCAGCCTCGTGGTCGCCGGACGGTCGCTACCTGCTGGTGGTGCGGATGTCCCAGATGAGCGACCACGACCTGTTCCTGTGCGACCTCGAAACGGGCGAGCACCGGCACCTGACGCCCCACGAGGGTAGCATGGCGAACATCCCCGGAGCGTGGCAGCCCAACGGCAGCGGCTTCTACCTGCTGACGGACCGAGGCCGCGAGTTCAAAGGTCTGGCTTTCTACCAACTCAGCGATGACAGCCTGCACTACCTGGATACGCCTGACTGGGACGTGTACGAGGTGGCAATCTCCCCCGATGGGCGGTACCTGGCATGGATCGTAAACGAAAATGGTTACTCTCGGCTCCGGCTGCGCGACCTCAACGCCGGCGACACGACGGACTGCTCCACTCCGCCGAGGGGCAACTATACTTGCCTGCGCTTCAGCCCGGCTGAGCCGGTCCTGGGCCTCTACGTAGGGTCTCCGACGGAGCCGGACAACCTGCACATGCTCAATGTCGCAACCGGCGAGACCTGGCAGCTTACCCACAACTTCCTTGGCGGCATCCCGGTGGCTGAGATGGTGGAGCCGGAGGCCGTTCGCTTCCCCAGCTTCGATGGGCGCATGGTGCCCGCCTATCTCTACAAGCCGAAAGGCATGCAACCGGGCGAGCGCCTGCCGGTAATCGTGTCCATCCACGGCGGACCAGAAATCCAGGAGCTGCCAATATACGCGTATGATGGGATGTACCAGTACCTGCTCAATCGTGGGATAGGGGTGCTCGCACCCAATATCCGAGGCTCGGCAGGCTACGGCAAGACGTACCAGAAGCTGATATACAGGGACTGGGGCGGGGGCGAGTTGAAGGACTTGGAGCACGCCGCACTGTTCCTGCGCGGCCTCGATTGGGTTGACCCCGAGCGCCTGGGGGTGTTCGGCGGCTCGTTCGGCGGCTTTGCCACCCTGTCATGTATAACCCGGCTGCCGCAGTACTGGGCGGCGGCTGTGGACCTGGTCGGCCCCTCCAACCTTGTGACCCTCACCAGCACTGGCCCGCCGTCCTGGAAGCACCGCACGAAGGCGTGGATAGGCGACCCGGTCGAGGACTACGATCTACTGGTGGAGCGCAGCCCCATCAATTACACCGACAACATCCGGGCACCTCTTCTCGTGATCCAGGGCGCTAACGACCCCCGCGTTCCGAGGGCCGAATCGGACCAGATAGTGGAACGCCTCCGCCAGACCGGGAAGACCGTCGAATACATGCTGCTCGAGGACGAAGGGCACGGGGCCGCCAAGACCTCCAACGCGCATCGCATCTTCAAGGCCTGCGTCGAGTGGTTCGAAAAACACCTTTAGCGATTTTGGATTTTAGGTTTTGGATTTTGGATTCTGTATAATTCCAAGCAAATCCAAAATCCAAAACCTAAAATCCAAAATCGTTTAGGAGCCTTTATGCCTTCGTCCCACCTTGAGCCTGTATTCGCCTGGATCGATTCGCAGCGGGAGGCCGCTATTGCCGACTTGCAGCGTTATTGCCGACAGCCTAGCATCGCCGCGCAAGGGGTGGGCATGGAGGAGATGGCGACGATTGTGGCAGCGGACCTGCGCGACCTGGGTGCCGACACGACGCTGGTGCCTACGGCAGGCCACCCGGTGGCGGTGGGCAGGCTCGACGGAGATAGCACACGCCGGGTGATGATCTACAACCACTACGACGTGCAGCCGCCGGAGCCGCTCGAGGAGTGGCGCACGCCCCCCTTCGAGGCGGCTATAGTGGATGGGGTGCTTTACGCCCGTGGGGTGGCCGACAACAAGGGCAACGTGGTGGCCCGCATGTGGGCGGCGCGGGCGTGGTTGGCGGTACATGGCTCGCTGCCTTGTGGGGTGACGTTCGTGTTCGAGGGGGAAGAGGAGGTGGGCAGTCCTCACCTGGCGGAGTTCGCGGCTGCCAACCGGGAGTTGTTGGCGGCGGACGCGTGTCTGTGGGAGGCGGGCTACCGGGACCCTAACGGCGCGATGGTGCTGTATGCCGGGGTGAAGGGCATGTTGTACGTGGAGCTGCGGTCGCGCACGGTGGCTTACGACCTGCATTCCGGCAACGCTAACCTAGCACCGAACGCCGCCTGGAGCCTAGTGCAGGCCCTTAACTCCCTCCGCGACGAGCAGGGTAGGGTGCTGATACCGGGCTTCTACGACGACGTGCGCCACCCTACCAACGCCGAGCTTGAACTAATCAGGCGCTCACCGATGGACGTGCAAGGCACTAAGGAAATGTGGGGTGTGGACCGCCTGCTGGGGTCGAGCCAGGACGCGGTGGACCTCACGGTGCAGAGCCTGTTCGAGCCTACCTGCAATATCGCGGGCATCTGGGGCGGCTACAGCGGCCCCGGCACCAAGACGGTGCTGCCCGCCACCGCCGGGGCCAAGATCGACTTCCGCCTGGTGCCGGACCAGGACCCGGAGCGCATCCTCGCCTCTCTACAAGGCTACCTGGCCGATAAAGGCTTCTCCGACGTGGAAGTTGTAGCATTGGAGGGTACCGAGTGGCCCGCCCAAAGCCCCGTCGAGACCCCGCTGATGGAGGCGCAGGCGCGTGCGGCCCGCACCGTTTACGGCATCGAGCCGCGCATAGTGCCGCGCCTGGCCGGGACAGGCCCTATGGAGCAGCTATGCCAGCGATACGGGCTGCCCGCCGTGGGTGGGGCGGGGGTCGGTAACGCCAACTCCCGCGTGCATGCCCCTAACGAGAACGTGCGCCTGGAGGACTTTGTGCTCAGCATCAAGCACGTGGCGGCTATGCTGGAGGAGTTCGCTTCCTTATGGGATGCTTAGTTTGCATAACGGGTAGTCCCGAAGCTGAATTGCGTGGATCCTATTCCCCCTGTCATCCTGAGCGTAGCGAAGGATCTAAGATGCTGACCTTGCCCCTACATTGAACCTTCAACACCATTGTCCTACCATTCAACAGCATCCTTACTCACCTTCTTGAGATCCTTCGCTGCGCTCAGGATGACAGGGGGAGTTTGGTTGCTGCAATTGCTATACAACCTAGTTTGGCACAGCTTTGTATTGTTGCTGGCGTTCGGAACTGTGCAAGTAAGCTAACGTATGGTACCAACTGCTTTGCCGAGGGCGTAGTCAACCGCCTGGTCGTTGGTCAGCTTGCTGCCTTCGGTCCATAGCTCCTGGTAGCGTTGGTCGCCCAGGGCCGCGCGGGTCTGGGCCATGTATGTGTGCATCTCGTTGGCGGCGAGTTCCGGGAAGGGCATGCCAAGCTCGTCCAGCATCCGCTCTCCGGCCCCGTAGATGCGGGCGGCGCGTTCGTGCAGGCCTTCGGCGGTGGCAAGCTCCGCGAAGTCTATCAGTGTCTCGGCGATGTCGTCCTTGAAGCCCAGGCTCTGGTTGAGCAGCATGCCCTCTGCCAGGTATTTCCTCGACTGCTCGTAATCGCCCATCTTGCGGAAGAGCTTGCCTATATTACCCGTGACCGGCGCGTAATGAACGGGCAGCCCCACCTGCCGGGCGAGAGCGAGACACTCCATGTAGTGCGACATGGCGGCCTCGTGCTGGCCCAGGAAATGCTCTGCCACTCCCAGCGCGTTCAGCGCGCCCGCCAGGCTCTCTACCTGCCCAAGCTCGCGAGCCAGCTCTATCACGCGTGAGAACAACCCGGCCGCCTCCTCCAGCCTGTTTCTATAGGCCGCTATGCCGCCCAGGATGTAGAGCGTCCTCGTCGCCCGGTGCTTGTATCCTAACTCCTCGTAGATGGCGAGTGCCTGGTCGCCGTATTCTTGCGCCCGGTCAAATTGGCCGCGTATCATCATGCCCCAGGCCCTGTTGTCCAGCGCGCGGGCGACGATCTCTTTGCTGCCTATGGCTTCCCCGATCTCGATAGCCCGGCCAAGCCACTCGTCGGACTGTGCGACGTCACCCTGGTCGTTGGCGAACTGCCCCAGCGCGACGTACACCCTGCCCAGGCTCGCGGGTGGGATGCTCTCGGCGTGGGGTAGCAGCCGTTCCAGCCACCGCCTGCCTTCGCCGGGGTAGCCCTGCCGCCAGAAGAACTCCAGGTGGCTGGTGAGCACCGCCGCCATGTCCCACTGCTCGCACTCGAAGGTGCGCTCTATCGCCGCCCTCAAATTGCCGTGCTCCGACTTGAGGCGGGCGAACCAGATCGTCTGCTGGTTGCCCTGCACCTGCTGGTCGGCGGCCTGTGACATGGCGAGGTAGTATTGCACGTGCAGGTCGCGCAGCATCTCGGCTTCCCCGCTCTGCCTTAGCTGCTCGGACGCGTATTCGTGTATCGTCGCCAGCATGGAGAAGCGTGGCTCCTCGTCGCGGCCCAGCCCCTGGACCAGCAGGCTCTTGTCGCTGAGGGACTGCACCCCTTCCAAGGTATCCAGTGCGAGGTCGCCGTGCGCGTTGCACACCGCCTCTATCGCGTTGAGCGTGGAGCCGCCTGAAAAGACGCTGAGCCGGGAGAACAGCACCTTCTCTCCTTCGTCCAGCAGGTCGTAGCTCCAGGCTATAGCGTCCTGTAGGGTCTGCTGGCGCGCTGGGAGGTCTTTGTGCCCACCCTTCACAAAGCTGAGGCTATTGCTCAGCCTGGGGAGCAGCGCCTGGGGCGGCAGCAGCTTCACGCGGGCAGCCACAAGCTCTATAGCCAGGGGCAGGCCATCAAGGCGGGCGCATATGGCGGCCACGGCGGGGGCGTTCTCGGAGGTAAGCTCGAACGCGGGGTTGCAGGCCTGCGCCCTCTCCACGAACAGGCGGATGGAAGGGTAGTCCAGCAGGGCTTCGGGGGCGGGCAGGTCGGTAAGTTCGGGCAAGGGCAGCGGCGAAATGGGGAACTGCTGCTCGCCCAGCACGTTCAGCGCGGCGCGGCTGGTCACGACCACCTTCAGGCCGGGCGCGCCCTGCAACAGGCCCGCCACGGGTGCGGCGGCGTCAATCACCTGCTCGAAGTTGTCGAGCAAGAGCAGCACGTTCTTGTCTTGCAGGTACGCCTTGAGGCTCTCGATGGTGGGCTGGACGCCTGTGTCCCGCATGCCCAGGGCCTCGGCAATCGCGGGGGCCACCATGTCGGGGTCGCGCACGGCGGCCAGCGGGACGAAGAAGACGCCATCCTCGAAGCGGTCGAGCACGCGCAGGGCGACTTCGACAGCCAGGCGGGTCTTGCCTATGCCGGGAGGTCCCGTGATGGTCAGCAAACGCATCCGCTCCATGCCCAGCCGCTCCACCAGGCGGGCGACTTCAGCCTCGCGCCCCACGATGGAGGTGATAGGGGCTGCCAGGTTGCCGGGGGTCTTTTTCGGCGCGGGCCCGGCAGCCACCTCCAGGCTGGCAGCCTCTAGTGGTTGTGCCGCCTCTTCGGACGCGTCGAAGTCAGGCTCGTCCTGCTCTCCCAGGCTGGGATTGCCCCTGGCGAACTGCACGAATGCCGGGCGGTCGTCGTCGGGTATGCGGAAGAAGTCGGCAAGCAGTTGGGCGACCTGCCGGGAGGGGCGACGCAGGCCCGCCTCGATCTTCTGTATGGTTGCCACCGAGCAGCCGATGCGGTCGGCAAGGTCTAGCTGCGTGAGGTCGCGGTCCTTGCGCCCCTGCTTGAGCCAATCTCCGAATGTCGTACCCCTGTTGGCAAGCACCAACGCGCTCCTTCTGTTGCGTCCATGCTGTGACTGCGCGTCTGAACGTAACTGCTGCCTCGAAAAGACCCGGCTTTATGGGGCCTCATGCCTTGGCTATGTTATACAGACATTATACCAAAGCCGCACCCCGCGCCTAACCAGCTTAAGGATTGCACCGCAGAGACGCAGAGAGCCTGTCCTGAGTGGAGCCGAAGGGGCGCGGAGGATACGCAGAGGAAAAGGAAGGTTTGTGTTAAGTAGCGCAAGTGACGACTGTCGCCGTTACCCTGCACCCAAGAGTGCCCCTGTCATCCTGAGCGTAGCGAAGGATCTCAAAAGGTGGGTAGGGATGCCGCTGGACGCGTAGAGGATGGTGCTGAAGGTTCAATGTAGGACTAAGAGGAGCATCTTAGATCCTTCGCTGCGCTCAGGATGACAGGGGGGTATAGTGTCCCGCTCTTTGTAGCAGGGTGACAGCCGGTAAGGCTGCGGTAGGCAATCCGTCCCCGACTCTAGGAGCCGTTACCCTTGTCCCTGCGCCACCAACCGGGAGAGCCTTTGCGTGGCGACATAGCGTTGAGGGTGCCCTCGCGGTCGGCGGTGGACTTATGACCGGCGCGAACCACCCCCCAGCGTAGCAGCGCCCCACCCGTTAGCCCCGCTATCCCTGCCAGCGCGCCCAATAGCCGCCCGTGCTTGCCCGCGACCAGGCTGGTAGCTTCCAATAGCAGAGTAGCGGTCAGGGCCAAGGCCGCCCCTTTCATCAGCACGCCCGCCTCCCCCTCTCGCAGGTGTTTGGCGGCCTCGCCCGACGTGGCTACGTAGCCGCGCATGAGGGCCAGGTCAGCCGCGCCGAACGCCAGGCCAAGCGCGCTCATCGCTCGGTGGCCGGAATGGTCCTCCCGCCCGGTGACGGCGTTCGCCAGGCTGATAGCGGAGGCCCCCGCGCTGAGGGAGCTTGCCATGAAGAGGCCGCCTAGCAGCGGGCTTGTGTACCAGACGGGCACCGAGGTAGTGCCGAGCAGCACGCCCGTGTAGCCCGCCAGCAGGAAGGCGCTTGGTATGCCCAACCCCGCTAGCAGTCGCTCAGGTGGCAGCCGGAAGAGCCAGCCTAGCACGGGCAGCTTGTCCTCCAGCGCCAGCATGTTCAGCACAGTCACCGTGGCCCCCGCGCCGTGTACCGTAAGCGCCCACGAGCCGAGGTTCATGGGCGACGACGGCTTGAAGATGCGTAGCATATGGTGGAAGCGGGAGGGGGTGCCCAGGTCGTCTATGAGCAGGGGCGGGCAGGGCAGCAGCGCGGCGAATGAGACGTAGTGGGCGGTGCGGGCCAGCCTCTTGTGCCGCTCGCCGCCGACCACCTCCGCTATCGACGCTACGAGTGCCGACCCCGCCGAGATGCCCCCAAAGAAGAAGTATGCCGCTACCTCGTGGTTCCAGGTGGGTTGCTTGAGGATGGGCACGTCCCTGTAGGCGTCACGGGGGTTGGTGTGGGCCGCGCCCAGCGGGGAACTCTTGCGCCTCTTCTTGCCGGTGTCAAAGTCTTGCATAACTAGCTGCGTGTGTGAGTATAGATGACCTGGTAGGCCTTCACTTACGTGCGCGTAGATTCATAGAGTTGCCTGGTGAGTTGTACCTGGGCCAGGTGCTCGCGCAGATGTCCATAATTGCGAACCAGCCAGAACAGGCTGGACTGTGGCACCGGCTTATTCGGCCTTGTTCGCAACGCTTGTAAGTCACCGTCCCTCAGGCGTGGGGCGAGTTGCTGCCAGTCGTCGTCAGTGACGTCGAGTAACCGAAGCAGCTGGTCCGCTTCGTGGTTCTGCGCGGCGAACTCAGCCTCTCGGTTGCGGGCGGTCGGCATTTCGAGCACGTTGCGCAACATCTCGGCCTGCCCGCCCAGCACGTGCGTGACGATCGTGCCAATAGAACTGGTACCGGGTCCCGGTGTCCAGTTCAACTCCTCGCTGCTGAGGCCCTCTATCTCTTTGCGCAGTTCCCGGTGTAACTCCAGGTGAAGGCCAATGATGTCCTGCATGGACCGGTTTTCGTCGTTCATGCCTTTTCTCCCGTTAAGATGTACAACTTTCTCTTATTACCAGGTCTCATTCCGTTATCTCCAGTTCGTGGACCAATAACTTTTCCTTGTAGTCCTCCGTACAGGCCAGGCATGAGCCGTGCGGGTCGAAGACGAACGAGCCACCCGGGAAATCCTCGTCTACAGTTGCCCCACATTGGGTGGCTACCGCTATGGTCAGCCCGTTGTCCCTGGCGTAGGGGGGCAGGCGCTCCTCCAGGTATGATTTGTACCACTCGTAACCCGCGTGCCATGACGCCTCATCGGTGCGCCGCGTGTAGAGGCCGGGTGCGGAGGAATGGAAGACCACACGCGCCCCCTGCTCCGCGAACCGGGCGAAGAGGTCGGGCCTGTCGCTATCGGCGCAGATGGCGAGGGCGCAGGTTAGCTCCTCATCTCTCATAGGCAGCTTGAAGACCGGCATCTCTATGCCTGGCGAGAATAGTTGGGCCTCTTCGTCCACGATGTGCACCTTGCGGTAGACTCCGATGATGCGCCCGTTCTGCGCCAGCACCTGCGTAACGAATGGCTTTTTATCCCCATTTGCCTCAATGAAGCCACCCGACGCAGCGATGCTATACCGCGCGGTGAGGTCCACGAAGCGTTCTACTACTGCGGAGTCGAGCGACCGCGCGGCGTCTCTGTAGTGCTCGTTGAAGCAGTAGCCGGACAGGCCCATCTCCGGGAAAATTGCTACCTGGCAGCCCTGCGCGGCCGCTTCCGCCATCAACTCCTCCGTGCGCCGAAGATTGCCCTCCCAATCGCCTTTTTCGCAACGCATCTGCGACATAGCTATCTTAAGCTTCATCTACACACTGGTCCGAAACGCCCACGATTTGGAGTAATATCCCGCGCCGTACACCGCCATGTTGGTGCTGAACGGCTCCCAGCCGGTCGCGCATAGCTGCTGCACCATCCACATGCTGATGGGCCTGTGCCAGTTGCGGCCGTACTTGCTCAACCTGTAGCCCTTGCCGCCTGTGCCCACGGTCTCGCTCACCTGGAAGTCGAACACGCTGTCTAGTTCGGCCAGCATCCAGTCGGCTATCGCGGGATCGGTGCAGTAGAAGTCTATCGCTTCGTCGGACTGGTATGCGTCTACCTCGAAGTACTTGTAGGTGGGCACCGGGCTGCTCCTTGCGAAAAAGAGAAGGCTCTTAGTAGATGGTTGGAAGTGCCAATTTAGCTTTCACCGATCCAATGCACCCAGGTGACCCCCAGTTGTTGAGCGGCGTTTGCCAGGCGCTTGTCTGCCGTCCAGAATTCGGTCTGCATGCGCTCGGCCAGGGCGAGGTATAAGGCGTCATATGCGCGCCTTTGCTGTAGACGAGATGCCCAGTTAAGAGCTGCTCTACACAAGCTAAGATCGATAGGCTGTGTCTGCACCTCGATCATGAATAGGCTCTCTATTGCCGCGTCTGCTTGTGTAGTCGTAATTCTCTTCGCATATAGAGACATTCTGATGCCGGAAACGCACTCAACAGTCCACCACTCCGGGACTGCCAGGCGAATACCTTGCTTGAGCCAGGTAAGGACACGACGCGGGGCATCTACGTCGTTGCCCTGTAGTATGGGGAGGACTGACCATAGACCTATGTTCGAGTCAATCACCAGAGTTTGGGAGGAGTGAGAAGTTGCGCTCATCCTGCTCCTCTCTCGCTTCGTGAAGTGCCTGTACGAAGTCGAAATCTATATACTCTCCCCCACGCTCGGCCAGCATTTGTTCCCGGCGCTGAAGGATACGCTCGAACGCTTCTACCCTTTTCTCGGTAGCCTTGTCCTGTTCGGCCTTTCGCTGTTCCAACTGGCACTGGACGAACTCTCTTACCAACTCAGAGACGCTCCGGCCTTCCCTCTTGGCTAGCGCAGATAGCTCCCGGTGCTGTTCAGGCTCAAGCAAGATTTGTGTTCTGTACAGTTTCCCCACCATATAATCACCTCCGCCCTCAAAGTATACATCTAGGGAGATGTATACACAACATCCATGATCAACCTTTCCTCCCCAGCACCACCGCGCTCAACAAGCTCAGCCCCAGGCCTACCGCCGCGCTCCACATGTAGCGGCGCTTCATGCTCGCTGTGGGCATGTGTGGGGCTTCGGGGAGGTTGTAGGCCGCAGGCTCCTCGGTGAGGAGGAAGAAGGCGTTGAGCCGCTTGTACTCGCCCGCGTCGTCAGCGCCGTAGAGGTAGGCTTTGGTGTGTCCGTCGGTGTGTACCTTCTTGAGGCGTTCGTTGGCGTTGCGGCGCAGGTCTTCCACGGGGCCGAAGGTGATGGCGTCGGTGGGGCATGCCTTGGCGCAGGCGGGTTCTATGCCGTCCTTCTGCCGGTCGTAGCAGAGGGTGCATTTGTGCGCTCGACCGTCCTCATCGCTGCGGCCCAGCACGCCGAAGGGACAGGCCACCACGCAGTAGCCGCAGCCGTTGCACACGTCCTGCTGAAGGTACACGTCATCGAACTCGTTGCGGATGAGCGCGCCGGTGGGGCACACCTGCTGGCAGGGGGCCTCGGTGCAGTGCTTGCACACGTCGCTGTTGAACAGCCAGCGGAAGCCGGAATTGGATTTGGGAATTGGGATTTCGGGATTCGGATTTGTTGGGACTCCTTCTAAATCCGAATTCCGAAATCCCAATTCCGCAATCTCCGTAAAGGTCACGTGCCGCCAGGTGGTGGCGGAGAGGTGCTTGGTGTTGTCGTAGCTCTGGCCGGTCCACTCCATGCCGTCGGCGGGGAGGCCGTTCCACTGCTTGCAGGCCACTTCGCACGCTTTGCAGCCGATGCAGAGCGTGGAGTCGGTGAAGAAGCCCATAGCATCACGTCGGGGCGGGGCGTCCACCAGCTTGATGCCTTCCCAGAAGCTCGGTTTTACTTCCTGGCTCATGCGTGCTACCTCACTAAGGAGTAACACGTAACGCGTAACTCGTAAGGGTGCAATAAGCAACAGAGCGGCTTATATTGTACGTAGTCTCTTAAGCCACCTTACCAGTTACGCGTTACGCGTTACGTGTTACTCCCCATCTTCCTTCTCGTGGTCCGACTTGTCGGGCTTCTCGAAGTACCATTCCTGGTACTGGCTGCACCTTCCTTCCTCGTCGAAAGTCAGCAAGAAGACGTTACTAAACTCATTATTCACGGTGAAGCCGTCTTCCTCGTAGTAGATAGTCCGCCCAACTGACATCGCTTTGTTGCCATCAACTAGGACGGGCTCGTAAACGGCGTCATAGGTGTCGGGTTCGTCCGGCTCGGCAAGCCAGGCGGCCACTATGGCCTCTCGTCCCTCGACCGGGCTGTTGAAGGGGTCGTAGAAGTACCTTGCGTCCTCGGTGAAGAGATCGCCTATTGCCTCAGGGTCGTAGCTTTTCCAGGCTTCGACGTAGTTCTGTAGCCACCGCGCGACCATTTCTCTGTCCATTGGTGTGCTCCTGGCGTGAATATAGCGGTCAGGCCGATCTTCCTTCCGGCTGCGCTTGTTGCGGCGTGTCGGGCATTGGTTCTTCAGTGGGACGTTTGGCGATGGGCACGGTTGGCACGTCCGACGGGGCGCTCAGGCGGCCTTTGCGCACCTCGCACATGAACGCCTTGCCCTCGTGCATGCTCACGTTCGGCTCCGCGACCATCGGGACTAGCTCGTTGGCCTGCCCGCCGGTGACCTCGCCTGTGTAGCTGAAGTGGATGGGCACACCAATCTGGTGCACCACCTGGCCCTGCACCTTGAGCGTGTGCAGGCGTGGTGTGACCATCGCCCTCGCCTCGATCTCACCGCGCGGGCTGCTCACTACGATCCAGTCGCCGTGCTCTATGCCCCTCTCTTGAGCTAGCTCGGGACTCAGTTCCACGAACATGGCGGGCTGCAACTCGTTCAGCCAGCTATCGAAGCGGCTCATGCCCCCGCTGAGGTAGTGCTCGGTCAGCCGGTAGGTGGTGGCTACGATTGGGTATCGCGGGTCCTTCGGCGGAGACATGGGGTTGAGGGGCGAACGCTCGACTTTGGCGGTGGGGTTAGCCTGCTGGCGGTATAGCAGGTTGTCCACCGGCGACTCCAGCGGCTCGTAGTGCGTGGGCAGCGGGCCGTCTTTCACACCTGAAGCCGCGAAGAGCCAGCCTTTGCCGTCCGAGTGCATGATGAAGGGCGAGTCGCCGCTGATGGCCTCCATGCCTTTAGCGTCAGGTGCGGCACGGTAGTCCGGTCGCTTGTCGGGCGGGAAGTCAGGGGTGTCGTGGCCGGTCCACCTGCCTAGCTGCTCGTCCCACCAGATGTACTTCTTGCGCTCGCTCCAGGGGCGGCCTTCGGGGTCGGCGCTCCCCCGGTTGTACATCATGCGGCGGTTGGCGGGCCAGGCCCAGGCGAAATTGGGATTTGGGATTTCGGAATTCGGATTTAGGGGCGTGCGGTCGGCGGCGCGGTTGTGTTGGTCTTCGGGCCAGATGCCGCAGTAGATCCAGCAGCCGCAGGCGGTGGTGCCGTCGTCCTTTAGCTCCTCGAAGCCGCGGAGCAGTGCCGAGTACCGAGTGCCGCGTGCCGCGTGTTCTTCGCGGCCCGACTTGGAACTCGGTACTCGGTACTCGGTACTCACGCGATAGCCGTTGATTTCCTTTAGCACTTTTTCGGCGCTTGGCTCGTCGCGGAGGCGGCTGTGCGTGCCGTCGGGGAGTATCTCCGGGTCGTCCTGTTGGTAGTCCCAGGTGAGGTTGAGTAGGCCCTGGTCGTAATGACGGGTGCTGCCTGCGTATAGCTGTTTCAGGCGGCGGCCCAGGTTCCACATGAACCAGAGGTCGGAACGGCAGTCGCCAGGCGGGTCTACCGCCTTGTCGTGCCACTGCACCATGCGCTGGGTGTTGGTCAGCGTGCCTGGCTTTTCGGCCCCCGCGGCCGCCGGTAGGAAGAAGACCTCGGTGCCTATTACGGCGGGGTCGGGGTTGTCGGGGCCTTCCTTCCAGAAGGTGGCGCTTTCCAGCAGGAAGAAGTCGCGGACCACCAGCCAGTCCAGCTTGCGCAGGCCAGCGCGGTTTAGGCGGGCGTTGGGAGCGCCTGCCGCCGGATTCTGGCCCAGCAGGAACAGGCCCTTCACCTTGCCCTCGGCCATGCGGGCGAAGGTGGGCAGCTGCGAGTGGTCGCCGGAGATGCGAGGTAGCCAGCCGAAGCCCCACTCATTATCCGCTGTGGCTGCATCCCCGTACCACGCCTTGAGCAGGCTCACCACGAACTTCGGCAGGTTGGCCCAGTAGCCTTTGGGCACCGTCTCCTTCTCCAGGAAGTCGGCCAGGGTGTTATGCCCTCTGGTGGATGTGGGCTGCGGGATGTAGCCGGGGAGCAGGTTGTACAGCGTCGGGATGTCGGTGGAACCCTGGATGGAGGCGTGGCCGCGCATCGCCATGATGCCGCCGCCCGGCCTGCCCATGTTGCCCAGGAGCAGTTGCAGCATCGCGGCGGTGCGGATCATCTGCACGCCCGTCGTGTGTTGGGTCCACCCCAGCGCGTACACGATAGCCCCGGTGCGCTCCCGGCCCGAATTAGACATCATCGCCTCGGCTACAGCCATGAACTGCTCGACCGAACAGCCGCACACTTCGGCTACCATCTGCGGAGTATAGCGGGCGTAGTGCCTGCGGAGGATGTTTAGCACGCAATTGGGGTGCTGCAACGTGGGGTCGCGTTCCGGCTCGCCGTCCTGGTGCGCCCCCGACGTTTTGCTCCAGGAGTAGGTGCCCTGCTCCTCCGTGGTGCCTGCGGACTCCGGCGGCTGGGTGCCCGCGTAGTGCCAGTTGGCTTCCTTGGGGTCGTACTCGCCCCTTTCGGGGTCGAAGCCGGAGAAGATGCCCTCCGCGTCCTCGGCATCCACGTAGCGGTCGTTGATAATGGTGGTGGCGTTGGTGTAAGCCAGCACGTACTCTTTGAACCAGCGTTCCTGTTGCAGCACCTGGTTGATAAGGCCGCCGAGGAAGACTATGTCGGTGCCGGTGCGTATCGGCACGTAATCAGTGGCGCAGGCGGAGGTGCGACTGTAGTGCGGGTCAACGTGGAAGACGCGAGCCCCCTTCTCGCGGGCCTTTACCACGAAACGGAAGCCGACCGGGTGCGCCTCCGCCATGTTGGAACCCATGATGAGGATGCAGTCGCTGTTCTGAAGGTCTTCCTGGTAGGTTGTGGCGGCCCCTCGACCGAACGTGGCGCTCAAACTGGGCACCGAGGCGCTGTGTCAGATACGGGCCTGGTTCTCGATTGCCACGATGCCCAGGTTGCTGAACAGCTTCTTGATGAGGTAGTTCTCCTCGTTGTCCAGGGTGGCCCCGCCGAGGTGCGCCATAGCGAGCGTGTGGTTGAGCAGGTTGCCATCCTCGTCATGCTCAACAAAGGTGGCCTCCCGCGTCTCCTTCACCCGCTGGGCGATGCGCTCCATGGCCCAGTCGAGCGGCACCGGCTGCCATGCGTCGCTGTAGGGGGCGCGGTAGAGGGCCTGCTTCTGGCGGTGGGGGTTGACGGTTAGCTGGAAGGTGTTGGAGCCTTTGGGGCAGAGGGTGCCCTCGTTGATGGGGCTGCGCTCGTCGCCCTCGATGTCCACCACCTGCCCGCCCTTGACGTATATGCGTTGCGCGCAGCCCACGGCGCAGTAGGGGCACACCCCGTTCACAGAGGTGGCATCCTTTATGCGCGAATGCCGGGCGACCGACATGGCGCTGTAGGGCTGCGGGCTGTTGCCAAGCCGCCAGAAGAGGTTGCGACGTTTGGAAGCCTCTTTTTTAGGCATCTGTCCTCCTAGTTCTTGCGTGGTCCGCCAACTCATCCAACGGTGCGTGTCTCCCTGACCAGGTCCAGGTGCTCCTGAAGCATGTGTGACAATTTCACGGTGGAGCAGCCTGGGTGCTCATGCTCCAATCTTGCCTTCAGCAACCCGATTTGCTCCCCCCGCCACCGGAGCATCAACTCAACTTTACGAGCCGGTGTCATGAGGGCGTAAGCATCGATCTGCGCCAGGTCGGAAGGGTGCCAGCCAATGCGTTGCAGGAGCGTAGGAGGTCTCTCTGTTGTTTCATCCACTATTACGCTCCGGTTTGGCTCTAAGTGTCTTTACGAGGTAGACCAGCAGGTCGTGTTGCACCTGTTCCTGCCCGACCGGGTCAAAATATCCCCAGCTTACGGCCCGCTCGCCAAAATCCAGGTCTTTGTAGCCCCGGCGCTCATATAAAACTATGGCGCGGTCGTTGTCAATGGCTACGTCCAAGCCGATTTGTATGAAGCCGTGACGGGCGGCCAATGCTTCGACTTCGTCCATCAGCCTCGTGCCTATACCTAGCGACCAGTAGCCTGGTATAACGAACAGGTCGGATATGTGAGCGCAGTTTCGCAAGGCGCTACGCATCGGCTCCTTGGAGGGGCCTGTCAATACCAGCAGCACGTGTCCCACCGGCTGTTCTTCGTGCCAGGCGAACAGGTAAACGGCCTCGCCCGCCTGTTGTCGCAGGAAGCGGTCCTGGTGTAAAGCCAGGGGCCGCCCTTTCGCCCAACCGCGGTTCATCTGGTCGAGAAGGCCAATCTCTTCTTCGCGCAGGGGCCTTATGGTTATATCGCTTACATTCGTTGCTCTCACGATTTTACGTTACCCGAATAGCTGGGCAATCAAGTTTTCTCGGCTTGTTCGCAGGTGACCCGCAACATCTGCAAGGAGAGCGGACAACGTACCTACTCGCAGAGGGTCATGCCTCGGAATCGTAATATGGTGCTCACAGCGTTCTGCGTCTCGTCTGGTCAACCGCATGTGACTACCTGTTTGCGAGCGACCTGATAGCCAACAAGAGCCAATCTCTTTGCCAACTCTTGCCCGGAGACATCTCGCGGCAGCCTCATACGGCGATAACTTCCTCTCGGACAAAGTGCAATCGTATAAGTTTAGGTTGCTGACCTTCCTCAAAATGGCAGCGCACGGCATCGCGGACTTGCTCGTGTAGTTCCTGGAGGCTATCGGCCTCGGTGAATATCGACTCTCCAAGGGCACGCGCCACATAACCACCTTCTTGTGCTTCTTCTACCAGGAAAATGATTTCGCTCAATCTCATCCTCCGCTTCCGCTACTTGCTACCTATTGGAGTAGGTCTAGCTGGTCTCGCCGCTCACGCGTTTTGCACCGGAGTAAACATTGAGCCTCCCTTGCCTCAAGAACGCCACCAGGGTCAGCCCCGCCTGCCCAGCCATTTCAACAGCCAGGCTGGAGGGCGCAGAGATTGCGCACACCAGCGCACAACCTGACATGAGGGCCTTCTGCACGATCTCGAAGGAGGCGCGGCTGCTCACCAGCAGGATGTGGCGGTGGAGGGGCAGCAGGTCGTTGAGCAGAGCGTGACCGATGACCTTGTCCACGGCGTTATGGCGACCCACGTCTTCGCGCACCAGCACCAGGTTGCCATCCAGGTCGAACAGACCCGCCGCGTGGATGCCGCCAGTCTGTGCGAAGGTGTCTTGCCCGGCCCGCAGCTTGTCGGGCAGGCCGTAGAGGGTGTCCACCGGCACAGCGAAGTCGCCGGTCACAAGCCGTACGCTCCGGCTTGCGCTCTCCACCTGGCTGAGACTGGTCTTGCCGCAGAGGCCGCAACTGGAGGTAGCCAGGAAGTCGCGGCCCCATAGGTGGGGATTTACTATGTCGCGCTCGGTGGGTTGGACGTTGATGATGTTAGGGGAGAGGGTGCCGTCGTCGGCTGGGCAGCGGGCAATCGAGTCTACCTGGTGCTTGCCGGTGATAAGACCCTCGGTGAAGAGGAAGCCTGCGGCTAGCTCCTCGTCATGTCCGGGGGTGCGCATGGTGATCGCCACGTCCACGCCCGCCACGCGGATTTGCAGCGGCTCCTCTATTGTGAGGTCGTCGGCGGTAAGCTCGCTGCTGTTGCCGAGCCAGCGTTGCACCGGCTGTCGCACGCTGAGAGGCGCGATAAAAGTTCCGGCCCCGTTTGCCTGCCACTTACCGCGCGCTGTTGGTTCGCTAGGCTCCATGACCTATTCTACGTTGATGCGTGGCGGCAGTCAACTTGGGGAGTGGACGATGGACGATGGACGATGGACGATGGACGATAGTGGACCTGCTGCCAGGGCCTACCTGCGAATAGAACACCCAGGTTGCTTAGAGTTTACTTCGTAGGCGTTCCCATTCCTCCGGGGTGTTGATGTTGCGAAAGCTCTCTAGTCCTGGATCGTAGCAGCGCAACTCTTCCTGGTCCACGTACTCCACGCTCACGTCTTCAAGTAGCGCCCGCACCTTCAGCTTGCCCGCTTCTATCCGCTCGCGGATTGGCCCCAGGCACCGGCGGGAGTAGATGGCGTGCAGCGTTTCGATGTGCCGGTTGCCGTCTGCGTCTGTCCAGCGGGGTACCAGTACGTCGGCGCCGGTGGGCAGGGAGGCCATATAGCGCAAGAGTGCCGGGTTTAGCAGCGGCATGTCGCAGGCTACTACGAGCGTGCGTTCGTCTGTCAGGTAGTTGAGAGCCGTGTAGATGCCGCCGAGCGGGCCTGCGCCCGGTATGTCGTCGGGCACGGTGGGGATGTTGAGGAAGGCGAAGACACCAGGCGAGTTGGTCACCAGCAGGTGAGGGGCAAGACCTGCCTCGCTCAGGCGCGCCACTACGACCTCAATCATTGTTGGGGCGGTGGGGTGCGCTCGCAACAGGGCCTTATTGGCGCCCATGCGCGTGCTGGCCCCTCCCACGAGAACGGCCACTCCCAGGTCCCGGTTTTTACCCCCACTGCTCATCTACGCCGTCCAGAACAACCCCTGTTACTCTGCTATAATAGCTATTGTAACCCTATTCCTGGCGGTCCGCGCCCGCCACCGTCACCGCCACGTATCCTGGCTTCTACCCAACAAACTATGCACGACAGCCGTACCGGACCGGAGCTACAGGTGTGCCTCGACAGGGCCGCCGCTTTGCACCAGCACCTCTGCCCCAGGCAGGTGCTGGGCGTGCGCACGGGCATGTACGCCACCGAGCTATTCGACCTGCCCCTGCCCCAGACCGACAAGCGCCTATTTGCTTTCGTGGAGACGGACGGGTGCTTCGCGGACGGGGTGTCGGTGGCTACCGGCTGCTGGTTGGGCCGCCGCACGTTGCGCCTGGTGGACTACGGCAAGGTGGCCGCCACCTTCGTGGATACCGCGACGGGCAAGGCGTTGCGCGTCTCCCCGCAGCTTTCGGCGCGCAACATGGCCCTTGAATACGCGCCCGGTCAGCCTGATAGCTGGCACGCCCAGCTTGCCGCCTACAGGGTGATGCCCACCTCAGAGTTGCTACGAGTGGAGGAAGTGCGCCTCACCGTGTCGTTGGAGGAGATAATCAGCCAGCCCGGCCTGCGCGTGACTTGCGACCAGTGTGGCGAGGAGGTAATGAACGCGCGCGAGGTGCCGGTGGAGGGTCGCGCTTTGTGTCGCAGGTGTGTGGGGTGCGATGGCTACTACGAGACTGGCTCTCTTTAGCTCACTTGTGCCCGCAGCCCATTTGCGCCAGCTTCAGCGACGGTTTCGGCTTTGCCATTCCCGGTGCAGCCAACATGAATCCAGCACTGCGTGTAGGGGTAAGCGAAGGAAGGGCGGGAGTGGCGGTACGGTTCTCACTGGGCTGAGAGTAACTATCAAGCTTGCCGGTGACGGGCATGCCGGGTAGCGCTCCGGCAGTGGGTGTGGGGTCTATCTTCTTGAAACCGAAAGAAAAAATATCATTGAAGCTTCCCTCCGGCACCTTAAGGCGCGAGGGTGTGGTTAGTGCGTAACCTTGTGGTATCTCCGCGTAGACCTCGAAGGCAGAGTTATAACAACTGGAAGACTCAACAACGAGCATTGCGCTCTCCTCAGCTTTGCTTACCGCAGTGCTAACTTTCTTGAAGTTGTACAGCAGGTCATCTACAAAGAATGTGACCCCCGCCAGCGCCGGTTCACCTGCGTCCTCCTGGCCGTTGGCATTCTCATCAATAAAGGCTCTGGCATAACCAACCCAGCTACAGTGAGCAGTTGCGGTAATTGTCGGGGTCACAGGGGGTACGCGCGTAAGAGCAGCCGTTGGCGTGCCAGTCTCTGCCAATTGCGCAGCCATGAGAGCGGCAGGTTGAGCGGCACGCTGCCTGGAAGTATGCGGTATGACAATAACAAGGAGAGTCCCAATTAGCAGCAGTGCAGGGCCTACATTGCTCTTCATTCCTGGGAAATGTGCCCGGTGATCTTGTGCCCTGGAAGCCTTCATTGTATTGCCCCTTGATTGATGCGCCATGTAGCTGCGCGATAGTAGGCTTGACCCGGTAAAGTGATTGTATCACGGCAACTTCTAATCCAACAGAGGTCAATATAGGCATGACGAAGCTAACATGGAGGCAAGTAATCGCCTGGCGCTTGCACAACCACAATTTGCTTGAACGGGCACCCAAAGGGAGCCTGTTAGATGTAGCAACCGCTTTGGGCGGGCTGCACGCGCAGGTGATGTCGTCGGCGGAGCTTATCGCCTGGGCTCGCGTGGAAGGTCTGGCACCGGAGGACGTGCGCAAGGCATTGTGGGAGGAGCGCACGCTGGTGAAGACCTGGGCGATGCGCGGCACCCTCCACCTGCTGCCCGCGAGGGAGTTTCCAACGTACGTTGCCGCCCTGCGCACCCGCCATGGCTACAGGCGAGCTAGCTGGCTGAAGTATTTCAACATGACGCTCGAAGATATGGATGCCATCATCGAGGGGGTGCGGGTGGCGTTGGATGGGCGCAATTTGACACGGGAGCAGCTATCGGAAGCGGTGGGAGAAGCGACCGGCTCTGCGGACGTGCGGGAGCGGCTGCGTTCGGGCTGGGGCGAGTTCCTCAAGCCTGCCGCCTCCAATGGCTATCTCTGTTTCGGTCCGAATATGGGGCAGGCCGTCACCTTCGTGCGCCCCGACCAGTGGCTTGGCACCTGGTACGACTCCGACTCCGACGAGGCCATTCGCGAGGTACTGCGCCGCTACCTGACCACCTACGGCCCCGCCACCCGCGACGATTTCGCCCGCTGGTTCGGCTGGGAGCCGAAGTACGCCAGGTCGCTCTTCCTGGGCATGGCGGGGGAGTTGGTCGAGGTCGATGTGGAAGGTTGGAAGGCGATGACTCTCGCTTCCATAATCGATGAGCAGCGGACATTCGAGGCACCTGCGGCCGGTGTGCGGCTCCTGCCTGCCTTCGACCCCTACACAATCGCATATTACCCCGACAGCCACTACCTGGACCCCGACAAGAAAGACCGCGTCTACCGTAAAGGCGCGTGGATCACCCCCGTGGTGCTGGTGAACGGCAGGATAGAGGGGCTGTGGGAGCAGGAGAAGAAAAGCTCCGGGCTCACCCTGAAGGTAGAAATGTTCCAGCCGCCCAGCCTTGAGGTCCAGCATGGCATAGAGGCAGAAACCGAGCGCCTGGCGACGTTCCTTGATACGCGGGTGGAACTGGGGTACAGATGAGGACGATGGACGATGGACGATGGACGATGTGGGCGTGGTTAGTGGTTAGTGGTTAGTGGTTAGCACGCCTGCCAACAACAATCCTAAACCTTGGCGCGCACTTGGCGTCCTTGGCGTCTTGGCGGTTCCGTCTCCTCCCATCGTCTATCGTCTACCGTCTACCGTCCATCGTCCTCGCTCAATGCCACGTCTATAACCTGCTCAACGGGCATGCCGCGGCCCCTGTTCCAGGCTGACCTGAGCACCGGCTCGGCCAGTTGGGAGCGTATGGTAGCAAGGGCGCGCTCGTACTCGGCCCGGTCGGCGGGTGGGATCATGATGCTACCGGCACGCTCGTGCAAGGCTTCTACGGCACCAAAGATGATAGCCGAGCGTTCCGGCTGCCCCTCTGCCAGGCTCAGGAAGGCAAGCCCTATCAGGTTAAGTCCGATAAAGTGGCGGTCGCCCATCTTCGACAGCAACTCCAACGCTTCGTGGTACAGGCATCGCGCCTTTGCGTGCTCGCCACGGTAGCGCGCCACATCGGCAAGGCACAGGGGGGGCTATGTCCATAGCTCGCTTATCTCCCATTTCGCGGAAGATAGCTATGCTTTCATTGGCGATGGCCTCCGCTTGTTCCAGGTCGCCCTGGCGGCGCACCGCGTGGCAGAGGCTGCCTAGTTCCAGGGCCACGTACCAGTGCTCTCCCAGTTCTCGAAGCTGGGCGATGCTCTTGCTCAAGAGGGATATCGCTTGCTGAAAGTCAGCCTGGTACAGGGCCAGAGTGCCCATGAAGCCTATGGTGATGGCAACGTTCCACCTGCTGCCTATCGATTCATAGAGGGCGAGGGTCTCTTCCTGTAAGGCCCACGACTGCTTGTAATCACCCGTGTACATAAGTACCGCGGCTAGCTGGTATAGCCGACCTCGCGGTGCGTTCGGGGTCGCCCAATTCGCGGGCCATTATGAGACCCTCGTTCGACAGGGCGGTTGCCTGGTTGTAGTCGCTCTGCCCCGTCGCCAGGCGGCCCGCGCCGTGATACACCAACCACTTTATGGGTTTGGGCAGGGCCTCCCCACCCCTTTCAAGCGCCTCCTCCAGCCACCTGCGCCCTTCACCCAGGTAGCCACGCACATACCAGAAGTGCCACAGTCCACCACCGATGCGCGCGGCTATCTCGGGCTTACCGCGGTCCAGGGTCCAGCGCAGGGCCGACCGGAGGTTATCGTGCTCCTGCTCCAGGCGGTCGAGCCAGCTAACCTGTTGCGGCCCTCTCAGCTCAGGCTCGGCACGCTCGGTGAGCGCCAGGTAATACTCGGCGTGCAGCAGCCTTATGACGTCCGTCTCGCCCAGGCGGTCCAGTTGCTCCAGGGCGTACTCGCGGATGGTTTCCAGCATGGCGAACCGCGCTTCGTCCTGGGAGGTGCCCGCCTGGCGTATCAGGCTCTTGTCTAGCAGCGATTGCAGGCCGTCCACCACCTCGCATTGCAAATCGCCGTATGCGTTGCATACCGCCTCGGCCGCCGACATAGTGAAGCCGCCCAGGAAAGCCCCCATGCGGGCAAACAGGGCGCGCTCCCCTTCGTCCAGCAGGTCGTAGCTCCAGGCAATGGTGTCCCGCATCGTCTGGTGCCGGGCGGGCATATCCTGGCTGCCGCCCTTCAGCAACCCCAGCGTTTTGTCCAGCCGCGACAGCAAAGCCCTGGGTGGCAGCAGCTTGCTGCGAGCGGCGACCAGCTCTATCGCAAGTGGAAGGCCGTCGAGCCGGGCGCAAATAGCGGCTACCGCTCCGGCGTTCTCCTCAGTCAGCGCGAAGGAGGGATTGATGCTCTGCGCCCGCTCCACGAAGAGTTGGATAGACGGGTAGCTCAAGAGGTTCTCAGCCGCGCCGGTCCCATTGCGGGAAAGATCGGGCAGGGGAAGCGGCGAAAGCGGCACCTGTTGCTCGCCGCGCAGGTTGAGAGCGGCGCGGCTGGTGACCAGTACCTTCAATCCCGGCGAGGCTTCCAGGAGGTCCACCACCAGGGTAGCCGCCGCCGTGACCTGCTCGAAATTGTCCAGCACCAGCAGCATATGCCTGTCGTGCAGTGCGACCCGCAGGGTGTCGCGCAACGGTTGGCCGCCCATGTCCTTGATGCCAAGGGCTTCGGCTATAGCCCTGTCCACCAGGCCGGGTTCGCGCACGGTGGCGAGGGGTACGAAGTACACCCCGTCGCGGAACTGCCCCACCTGGCGCAGGGCCACCTCGGTTGCCAGGCGCGTCTTGCCGACGCCACCCGGCCCGGTAATCGTGAGCAGGCGCATACCGTCCCTGGCTAACAGGCCGCTTATCCGGGCTATCTCCTCCTGGCGGCCCAGGATGCGGGTGATGGGAAGGGTCAGGTTGGCGGGGGTGGACTGCGGCTGGTTAGCGGGACTTTCGGTTAGCGAGTTGGAGGGGGCTACGCTTTCGGCTTGCGGCTCGTGTTCCTCGGCCTCCAGCATGCCCCTGGCGAAGCGGACGAAGGCAGACTGCTCCTGTTCGGGCACGCCCAGCTCTTCGGCCAGTAGCCTGGCTATCTGCCTCGAGGGGCGGCGCGTACCGGCCTCTAGCTTCTGGATGGCAAAGGGACTACAGCCTACACGGTCGGCAAGGTCGAGCTGCGTGAGGTCGAGGTCTTTGCGGCGCTTCTTGAGCCACTCGCCAAATGCAAATCCAGCGTTCACAGGCAGGGCACGTCCCTTCGTTGGTCTTGCGGGATATTATACGCGAGACGATGGACGACGGACGATGGACGAAAGTCGTATAATTCTGTTCATCCTTGCGTCAGCTTGGTCTTCTATACTGAGATATTATAGTAATTCAGATATACATATCCCGTGAGGTATTTAATAGCTAATGCGCATACTCGTTTTCAACTGCGGAAGCTCAAGCCTCAAATTCGATCTGGTAGAAGTGGGCGGCGATTCTCCCCAGTATAGCGTCAACAAGGTGGCTAACGGCACGGTAGACCGCATCGGACCGGAAGCCACGATCAAGTTTAGCTCTCCCCAGGTGTCGCACCCCGCCCGCAAAATAGCTGCGTCTAACCATAAGGAGGCAGTATCGCGGGCGCTGGAGGCACTGGCTGGTATCTCCGGCGGCCTTGAAGCCCTGGACGCGGAAATCGGGGCTATCGGGCACAGGGTGGTGCAGGGCGGTGGGCTGTTCACCCAACCGACGCTCATAACGGAAGGGGTCCTCAGCGATATTGAGGGGTTGAACGAGCTAGCGCCTTTGCACAACCCCGCGGCCGTGGCCGGTATACGGGCGGCGCTGGAGGTGTTCGGCAGCGACACGCCCAACTATGCCGTGTTCGACACCGCCTTCCACAGCACCCTGCCGGAGCATGCTTACACATACGCGCTCCCGCACGAACTGGCGGAGAAGCACAGGATCAGGCGCTACGGCTTTCACGGCACGGCCCACGAATACATGCTGCTCCAGTACAGCCAGGCGCGAGGCATAGACACGTCGGAAGCCAACATCATCACGCTGCAACTGGGCAACGGCTGTTCGGCCGCGGCTATCAAGGGCGGGCGCTCGGTTGACACGTCGATGGGCTTCACGCCGTTGGAAGGCCTGGTGATGGGCACCCGCTCAGGCGACCTCGACCCCGAGATCGTGGGCTACCTGGCCCAGAAGGAAGGCGTAGAGGTTGCCGAGGTAGAGGACTGGCTGAACAAGCGGAGCGGCTTGCTCGGCGTGTCGGGGAGCACATCCGACATGCGCGACCTGCTGTCTGCTATGGAGACAGGCGCGAGGGCGAGATTAGCCGTGGAGATATTTTGCTACAGGGTGAGAAAGTACCTGGGGGCGTACATGGCAGCCCTGGGCGGGGCGGATGGGGTGGTGTTCGGGGGCGGCATCGGTGAAAACGCCCCGCTGATACGCGACCGCATCTGTGCAGACCTGGCGTGGTGCGGCCTGGAGCTTGATGCTGCTCGGAATGCTGCCGTTGTGGGCGAGGCGGGGGTGATTAGTAGCGACGCGTCGAAGGTGCTGGTGTACGTTGTGCCGGTGGACGAGTCGCTGCTTATCGCGCGGCATGTTGTGGAGCGTATGGGAGGAGAGGGGGTGGGGTGATTGGCACTACACTGGTACCGGACCAAGCCCCTGCCGTAACCGGTAGCTGAGCCGATAATATTCTCCTGCCAATTCGTGTTTCCCTCGCCCGCTCAACGCCTCAGCGTAGCTGTAGATGATTTCGCTACGTGTCTCTTCAAAGCTTGTTTGTTCGATTGTGGTCATTGCTTCCTGGAACAATCTGTCGGCTGCATCTGGGTTGTTCCTAGCTTCTTCAATCTGCGCTGCAACATTTAGAGCTTCAGCATAAGCTCGGAGTGCCATGCCTCTTGCCTGCATGTCATAGGTCGGCAACTTGTCGCAGCTAGCTTTCCCGAAATTTATCGCTTGCGCACTATAGGTCGCCGCTTGAGCAAGTTGACTTTGTGAGCTAGCTAGGCGTGCGAAGCCTTGATATACTCCACAGAGAATCAATAGTTCATCAGTTCCCTCAAGCACGGCCTTGGCCCGCTCTAACATGAGATGTGCTTCTTCGTACTGCCGATCTTTGATATTCATTTCAGCAAGGCTTACGCAAAGAGAGGCCGTTGAACTTGCATCTTTGCTAGGGTCATATATTTCTAACGCCTTAAGGCCGCATAACTTTGCTTGTGCCCTATCTCCCAGGGCCCCATGGGCCATCATCATGCCCCAATAGATACCAGCCTGTTGTTTTACATCGTTGAGGTTCTGGGAAACTCTCAGGGCCTCTTTATAGAAGCGAATCGCCTCCCTAAAGTCGTTGAGCGCCCAATGTGTATTGGCAAGATTGCGACAAATGCTTAGCCGCAGATTGAGATCTTTAACCATGCCATCCTCAGCGGCCCTCAAGCCTGCCATGTGCTCTTGCAGAGCCTGCTTTGGGTGTCCCTGAAGGTAATGTGCAACCCCGAGAAGGTTCCGCACTCGCGCTATGGTCTCCAGGTCTGGACCAACATAAGCAAGTGCCCTCTCTAACTCAGTTTGGCCCTCGACTAATCTTCCTATAGGCAAGTAAGCCCTGCCCCGCAGGTAAGGAATACGGTATCGAGCATGCCATGAAAGGTGCTCTATATAGGGGAGTACATTATTTTCGGCTGTGTTGATAATCTGTAGTGCTTCTTCTGTCTGGCCCTTGTCTAGCAATGGTTTCGTGTGATTAAGCTGGAGATGCAGGTCTTCCTCAATGCATTGCAGGTCAGGTTCCGTCTCAAGCCTGGCCTGCACCCGAAGAAGCTCGCTGACCGGTACCCTAAAGCGCCGGGCTAGTGCTTCTAACGCCAGGTGCGATGGCAGGACTGCTCCGCGTTCTAGTGCCTCTATATAGTGTTCGCTAAGCTCCGGCCCTCCCAATTCTTCGTGGCTTAACCCCCTGGCCGAACGAGCTTCACGTATGAACTGGCTGAGCGTCATACCTGTGTAGTCGTGGTGTGAGGCTCTCATAGCAGGTGCCTCCTCATTGTGAGTAATCGGCGCTGAATGTCGTCAGTCGTCCAGTGCTTGCATCCTCTCCATAGGTCAAATCTTTTGCTCTCTCATTTTAGCTCTGTACGAGTGCAGTCGCAAGGCCCTGGCTTTGACGTTGCTGCAAGTTGCTTGATAGCAACTCGCTAGAATAACGAGCTAGGCTCTTGCCGGTAGCCCTTGACAGGTGGTAGACTGGGCCGGTAGCAGCAACATGGGCGAGGGTAGCACTATGGAAACCGATACTCTGAAGAACGACATCTTCCCAACCATCCGACGCTGGCGAGAAGCCGGAGAGCAGGTGGCTATAGCCACAGTAGTGCGGGTGGTCGGCACGGCTCCCAGGCGCGAAGGTGCCAAGATGGCTATCTCCTCGGCGGGAGAGCTTACGGGTTCCGTGAGTGGGGGTTGCGTGGAGGGTGCCGTAGTAGAGGAGGCGTTGCGCGTGCTCAAGAGCGGCAGACCTAGGTTGGTCACTTACGGTATCAGCGCCGATATGCTCACCGATGTGGGCCTCTCCTGCGGCGGTACTATCGATGTATTTGTAGAGCCTCTCGACTGGTGAGCATGGTGGGCCAATGAGGTTATGGCTATTTACTCTCTGCTGAACAAACTGCTAGCCGAGAACAAGCCTGCTGCCATAGCCACTGTCATCTCCGGTTATAAAGCAGGCACCAAGATGCTCGTGTTTGGTGGTGCAATGGCTGCTGGAGGCATCCACTCTGACCTCGACTCGCTCATCTCTGCTGACGCCTGGGACCTACTGGCTGAAGGACGCAGTGAAGTCCGCACTTACACAGTCGCTGGTGAGTCGCTAGAGGTGTTCCTTGAGACCTTTCCACCGCCGTTACGCCTGGTAATAGTGGGTGCGGTGCACGTGTCGATCCCTCTGCACCGCGTAGCTAAGATGTTGGGCTATCACGTGACGGTGGTGGACGCTCGTGGCGTACTCGCCACCCCGGAGCGATTTCCCCTCGCAGACCGACTCATGGTCGAGTGGCCCGACGACGCTATGAGCGCACTTGACCTCGATAGTAGCACCTCAGTGGTAGTGCTCACTCACGACCCTAAATTTGATATCCCAGCCTTGGTAACTGCCCTCAACTCATCCGCTCGCTATGTGGGCGCGATAGGTAGTCGCTCCACGCACCGTCAGCGCATAGACACCTTGCGTGGAGAAGGTGTCACGAACGAGCAGATAGCACGCATTCACGCCCCTATCGGCCTTGATATCGGGGCGCAAACCCCGGCCGAAATCGCTGTGGCTATTATGGCCGAAATCGTTGCGAACCAGCGGGGAAAGGACTTCAGGTCTGCCGGTAACTAAAGGACGATTCGGAAGACCCTTACATTATGCCCTTCACCAGACCACCATCCACCTGTATAGTCGTGCCGGTGATGTAAGAAGCCTTGTCCGAAGCGAGAAAGACCGCCAGCGCCGCAAGTTCCGCAGGTTCGCCGTACCGCCTCAGCGGGATGTTCTGTATTTGAGCCTGCTTCGCCTCCTCCTCGCTGATGCCTAATATGGAGGCACGGTTACGGTCCAGCGAACGTACACGGTCGGTGTCGATGCGGCCGGGAGCAATGTTGTTGACGGTTATGCCGTAGGGGGCAAGCTCGGTCGCAAGGGTCTTTGCCATACCTATCACACTGGCTCGTATGGAGTTGGAGAGGATCAGGCCCTCTACCGGCTGTTTCACCGAAGTGGAACTAAAGTTGATGATACGGCCTCGGCCGCTCGCCTGAAGGTAAGGCAGTGCCGCGCGTATCAGGCGCACCACGCTCAGCAGGTTCAGTTCGAACGCCCGCTGCCAGGCCTCATCTGAGTGCTTTGTGAAGTCTCCAGGTGGTGGGCCTCCAGCGTTGGTCACCAGCACGTCGATACGCCCGAAGCGCTCCACCGCCGCTCCAATGACAGCGGATATGCCTTCCTCTGTGCTCACGTCCGCCGGTACCGCCAACACCTCCACTCGTGTATGGTCGCGTATTTCGCCTGCGGATTCCCCAAGCCGCTCCGCCCCCCGCGCGCACATTACGAGGTTTGCCCCCTCTTGTGCTAGCGCCAGCGCCGTTGCCTTACCCAACCCCTGGCTCGACGCCGTAACAATAGCAATTGCTCCTGTCAGTCCCATCTCCATCTGTCTTCCCCCTGTAGAGTTACCTAATCATTATAGATATAGTGGTAAGCAGAGGAAAGCGCAAGTGATGCCTTGAGTGAAATTCAAACGCATTGAAGGCGCAGCATGCACAAAGAAGTGGGAGCTTTAAGAACACAAGACGTGAGCCATCCTGAGTCGATTGGCCCACGTCTTGTTGATCAATAGTTGGAGCAGAGCATCTATCTCACCCCTGCTCTTGTGCGTACCACTACTATGGCACGGGGGTTGGCGTAGGCACTGTGTCATAGCCAGGAGGAGGCGGACAACACGCGTGGGCCGCAGGGACGCCACTCACTGCACCATCCTGACTAGCGCCGAAGCCACCAAAAGCAGACAGACCGAGGACCAGGAATAATAGCGCGCCAACCATTGCTTTCTTTGCACCCTTTGACATTTCCATTGCTTCCTTTCGTCTGAAATCAGACACACGAAGGCACCTCGTGACATAGAAGCGTTTAGGTAGGGGGACGCTTCTTGTCGCGTGATAGCCTGTTGATATGTTGTTTGCAGCGCTTCTTAGATCGAAGCTGCTACACTGATTCGGATTATAGGAGCAACCATGATGTTTGTCAAGTGTTATTAGATTTATCTTCTAAATACATAAAGGCACAACTTACCTGACACAGTTTAGCCGGTGCCAAGCCTGGGGCGGGGGAACTGCGTGGTCAGTGGCATGCCTTCTGCTTCCCGTATGTGGCTAGCTCGTCGCATGCTCACCGGATGGGGTCCTATATGACAGCTAGCGAACAAAATAGACTAGGGGAGGCGCATTTGCCTGGACACGACATTATCGTAATTGGGGCTTCCGCGGGGGGCGTGGAAGCACTCTCGGCCCTGGTGCGCAAGCTGCCGGAGGACTTGCCCGCCGCTGTATTCGCTGTACTGCACGTCCCGGCGGAAAGCCCCAGCAGGCTGCCCAACATTCTGAGCCGCGCCGGGAAGCTGCCCGCGTCTCAGCCGCAGCATGGGGAGGAGATACGCCAGGGCCACATTTACGTAGCGCCTCCCGAC
Organism: Chloroflexia bacterium; assembly: GCA_036388595.1. Taxonomy (GTDB): domain Bacteria; phylum Chloroflexota; class Chloroflexia; order QHBQ01; family JADMIH01; genus JADMIH01. Next base: position 4,914 of record DASVRN010000239.1, on the reverse strand, counting down.
CACCACCTCTTGGTGCACAAGGGGCATGTGGGCGTGGTGCGTGGACCCAAGGAGAACAGGCATCGTCCGGCGGTTGACCCCCTCTTTCGTTCAGCCGCCCGGTGGTATGGCCCGCGTGCGGTGGGTGTGGTGCTCACCGGCGCGCTGGATGACGGCACGGTCGGCATGATGGCTATCAAGGAGCGCGGGGGTATTGCGGTCGTGCAGGACCCTAGAGAGGCGATGTACCCTAGTATGCCCCGCAGCGTCCTGCAAAACTGCGAGGTTGACCATGTGCTCACCCTGGAGGAAATCCCGGACCTGCTGGCGGAACTGGCGGCCCGGCCTGCCGAAGATGAAGGAGCGTACCCTGTGTCCGACAGACTAGATTTAGAGGTGCGGATAGTCGAGGGGTTGGACAGCCACCCGGAGGTGCTCGACCGCATCGGCACACCCTCCTATTTCACCTGCCCCGAGTGCCACGGCACCCTGTGGGAGATGCACGAGAGCGACCTGCCCCGCTTCAGGTGCCGCACCGGGCACGCCTACTCGGCAGAGAGCATGCTGGCCGAGCACAACGAGTCGATGGAAGCGGCGCTGTGGGCGGCCGTGCGCTCGCTTGAGGAAAGCTCCACCCTCTCGCGCCGGTTGGCCGAACGCGCGCGCAGCCACAATCACTTCATCGTAGAGCGCAAATTCAGCAACAAGGCCGAGGAGACGGACCGCCAGGCTAATCTCATCCGCGACCTGTTGTTCAGCAACAAGGAAGTCACAGAGCAACCGGACCTCACCTCCGCAGGCTAGTAAGCAAAGGAGACATAGCCGCATCAATGAAGGGGCAACGGGCCGCGCCAGGAGAATTAGCGTTTGCACCGCAGAGGCGCAGAGAGCGCGGAGATTACGCAGAGAAGAATTGAGGGTGTTCTGAGTAAGGGCTACATTGTACTGTACGGTGTCGCCCTTGCTCCCTTCCGACCCACCACGATCTCAGCGTATCCTCTGCGCTCTCTGCGGTGCAAATGCTAATTCTCCTGGGACGTGCCTACCGTGATATAGTTCTGTGTGTTGCTTGACAAGGGTATGCGGCCAAAGTAATATTGTTCATTAGCATTGAACTTGATGCGGTAGCGCTCTATTTTTGGCTGTCGATGCTTTTCATCCTCATTTCTTAGCCAACACATTTTTCACTTCTGGATCAGATTGGAGTGCGTCTGATATGCCCCGTAAGAGCAAGAGTAAAGAGGCAGACGGCGTGCCTCAGGAGGCCCAGCGGGACGGCCAACAAGAAGGTCGTCAGGTGGCCCAGCAGGAGGCGCAGCAAGATACTCAGGCGCGGCAGAAGGGTGCCAACCCGGAGCACAGGCTGGTAGTGGTCGGCTCGTCGGCGGGGGGCATCCACGCACTGTCCGTGCTTGTCAGCACCCTCCCCCTCGATTTCCCCGCGCCTATCGTGATCGCGCAGCACCTAGACCCCAGCCGCCCCAGCAATCTCACCTCGATACTGGAACACCGCACCTCGCTGCCCGTGGTCACCGTCAGCACCAGCACCCTCATGCAGGCGGGTACGATTTACGTGGTGCCCTCCAATCGTCACGTCAGTATCTCCGGCGGGCACGTGGAGGTCAGGGACGACCTTGCAGACCGGCCCCGGCCCTCCGTTGACCTGCTGCTCACCTCGGCGGCGCAGTCCTACGGCGATTGCTTGATCGCGGTGGTGCTCACAGGCTCCGGCACCGATGGCGCGGCGGGCGCGATTGAGGTGAAGAAAGCGGGCGGCTACGTCGTTATACAGAACCCCGGCACCGCCCTCTATCCCTCCATGCCGCTGGCCCTCCCGCCCACGGCGGTGGACAAGGTAGCGGACCTGGAAGACATAGGCCCGGCGCTCGTGGAGCTGCTCAGAAGCACCGAACTGCCTGAGCTGGTCGAGCAGCCGCCCGACGTGGTGGAGCACATCCTTTCCCTGGTCAAAAAGCAAGCAAGCATCGACTTCAGACAGTACAAGCCCTCTACCATCTTGCGGCGCATCTCCCGGCGCATGGTCGTCACTCGCACCGCCACCCTCAACGACTACACCGAGTACCTGGAGGCGCACCCGGAGGAGGTCATCGAGCTATCGAAGGCGTTCCTCATCAAGGTTACCGAGTTCTTCCGCGACCCGGAGGCGTTCGAGTTCCTCAAGACGAGCGTGCTGCCGGACATGATCGAGGAGGGCCGCGCCAGGGGCAACGTGCTGCGCCTCTGGTCGGCGGGTTGCGCCACGGGTGAGGAGCCTTACTCTCTCGCCCTGCTGCTCGCCGACCTGCTGGATCTCGAGCTACCCGACTGGAATATAAAGATATTCGCCACCGACGTGGATGAAGATGCCATCAACTTCGCGCGGCGGGGCCTCTACCCCGAGAACCTGCTGACCAACCTGCCGGATGACTACCGCAAGCGCTTCTTCAGCCGGTTGGGCGACGGTTACCAGGTCACCAAGGCGTTACGCCAGCTTGTCATATTCGGCCAGCAAGACCTGAGCCGGGGCGTGCCTTTCCCTCGCGTGGACCTGGTGTCCTGCCGCAACCTACTCATCTACTTCAAGCCCGAGCTTCAGCAACATGTGCTCGATATGTTCACCTTCTCGCTACAGCAGACCGGGGGCTATCTCTTCCTGGGGCACGCCGAGACGGTGCGACCCTCCCAGTCTTATTACCAGCAGGTGAACAAGCACTGGAAGGTGTACCGGTGCATCCGCTCCAAGCTGCCGGTCATACCAAAGCCGGTCGCACACTCCCCCGGCACCGGCGGGCCACCCGCGCCCACCGAGAGGTCTACGGGGTTGGCCCAGAGGTCGCCTGGGCCTGCCGAGCATAGCGGGCACGACCCCGAAGTGCTCAACCTGCGGCGGTTCAACGAACTGGTGCTGCGCCAGTTGCCTATGGGCGTGGTGGTTATCGACCGCTCCTACCGCATAATTTCTATCAATACCGCCGCCCGGAGGCTGCTCGCCATACGCGAGTCGGGCATCGAGCACGACTTCCTGCATTCCGTACGGGGGCTGCCCTACGCCAAGGTCCGCGCGGCCATAGACACCGCCTTCCGCGACCGCTCCGCGGTGCTGGTCCAGGAGCTTGAGCTTGACCAATCCGTTGGTGGTAGCGGGCACTACGTTACCCTTACCGTGATGCCGGTGGACACCGAGCACAACGCGCCGGAGATGGAGGTCATATGCGTGCAGGATGTGACCGAGACGGTGGAGACTCGCCGCAACCTGGAGGCGGTGCAGACGGAGCAAAAGGAATTGCTCTCGGAGATACAGGCCACCAACAGGCGTCTGGGCGATATGAACAAGGACTTGCAGGACGCCAACGAGGAGCTACAGGCCGCCAACGAAGAACTGATGCTCGCTCAGGAGGAATTGCAGTCCACCAATGAGGAGCTTGAGGCGACTAACGAGGAGCTACAGGCCAGCAACGAGGAGTTGGAAACCAGCAACGAGGAGCTACAGGCCACCAACGAGGAGCTTGAGACCACCAACGAGGAGCTAAACGCCCGCACGAACGAAATGCAAGAACTTGGTCGGGTACTGGCGACGGAGCGCAAGCGGCTCCTGGAAATACTGGAGCTAGCCCCGTTTTACGTGCTCATCCTGCGCGGCGCCGACCTGAAAATAGAGGCGTTCAACCCCAGCTACGAGCGCCTGTTCCGGGGCCGTGAGGTGATAGGCATGCCCCTTCGTGACGTGTTGGAGACCGCGAGGCCGGAGATGAGGCCGCTTGTGGAGGCAGCCTATGCCGCCTACGAGAAAGACGCCCCGCAGGTCTCCATCAATATGGTCGTGCCAGGCTCCGGTGGGAACGGGAGCGCGTCCACCCGGCTACTCACATACGGGGCGGCTCCCCTGCACGATGCCAGCGGCAAAGTAGACGGTGTGGCGGTATACGGGGACGAGGTGCCGAGTGCCGTCCAGGAGGCGTTCCTCGACGGGGAGAGGGGCTAAGCGGCACCTACGTCCGTGCCAAAGCAGGTTACGGGTACCAAAGCCCCTGCCATCCTGTCGCCCCTTCTGTCACCCTGACGCCCCTCTGTCATCCTGAGCGTAGCGAAGGATCTAAAGAAGGTGGGCATGGACGCTGTTGAACGTTACCGCCAATAGTGCTGACGGTTCGGCACAGGGGTAAGAGTAGCATCTGAGATCCTTCGCTGCGCTCAGGATGACAGGGGGAGCGTCAGGACGACAGAGGGAGACGCCGCCCCCCAGTCATAGCCGGTTACGTATGGACTTCAATACCAGCCACCCACAATCCAGGCGCAGCCATTACAGGGTGCTGCTTATCAACGACAACCCCGACGAGGTAGCCGCCATCAGGCGCGCCCTCGGCAGGTCGTTGCAAGTCCGATTCCAGGTGACGCACACCGAATGGATGAGCGCCGCCATCCGCGCCTTGCAGTCGGAACCCTTCGATATCACCTTCGCGGACCTCTTTCTACCCGACAGGTCGGGTGTCGGCATCATTACCGAGATTCGCGAACTGGCACCTCGCCTGCCCATCGTGGCTACAGCCAGAATCGGCACGGAGAGGATGGCGGCGGAGGCCCTGCACGCCGGGGCCGACGATTACTTCCAGGTAGAGGTTGAGACCGCCGGTGAGAGCAACTTATTAGTACGCATAGCTAGCCACGTCATGGAGCGCAAGCAGCTATCCAACAGGCTGAGTTTCCTGCACGAGGCCTCTAACACCCTCGCCGCGTCCCTGGACCTGGAATCCACGCTCAAGGCAGTTCACGGCCTGGTGGTACCGTACATAGCCGATTGCTGTATATTGGAGTTCGTTGATGCTTCGGGCAAAGCTGTAAGATCGTCGTTGTGCGGTCCCGGCTCCTGGTTTGGCCTAACTTCGGGCGGTGAAGTCCGCCATATGGCGGACTTCACCGCCCGAAGTTAGGCCAAAC
>DASVRN010000238.1:0-2956 GCA_036388595.1 Chloroflexia bacterium | reverse complement strand
AGTACAACATTACGTACCCTGGTCCTTTTGCTTGAGAAACAATCCTTAACTTAGCGTGGTGCTTGGCGTCTTGGCGTCTTGGCGTTTCCGTCTGTTCTACCTGTTCTGCTTGAGCCGTTAGCCTCCCGTACGCTATAATAGTGGGAGGTTCCGCGCGGCTTCCCATTTCCGGCGTGGTGCTAAACTCTATACTAGAGCGTTCTTCAACATGAGCAATCGTTCCAGGCGAGACTCGTCCGGCAGACGGGCTGGCCGGTCTTCACAATCCCAGCAGGTGGCCGCGAGACCGGCGGCAGCACTCGTGTCGGCGGGCATATTGACGGCCCTCGCCCTTATGTACGTTACGCTGTTGCTGGCCGCGCCGACGGTGCTGCCTCCTTTCATGCGCTGGGGCCTGGGTCCAACGGCACCTGAAGCGTCCAAGGAGGGACGAATCAGCTTCGTGCGCCTGCTAGAGGGCCAGGCGCAAAGCCTGTTCGTAGTCAATCCCGACGGTACCAACCAGCAGCAACTTACCCACGACATCATCATCGACCAGAATTCATGGTCGCCTGACGGCAGGTACATAGTCGCGCAGGCCCAGTTCAACGGGGTCGCGGCCATCTTGAGGGTTGAGGTGGGGCCGGACAACAAGCCCGTGGAGCTACTCAATCTCACCGATGGCGACACGACTGAGAGCGTCTTCCCTGCGTGGTCGCCGGACGGCACGCAGATCGCCGTGCAGTCGAAACGTGGTGGCGGCGACTGGCAGATCCACGTTATGAAGGCCGATGGCACGGACAAGCGTATGGTCACCGATGGTAAAGGCCAGGCCAAGTTCCCAACGTGGTCGCCGGACAGCCAGAGCATAGGATATGTGTTGAGCGACGGTCAGAGCGCCTCAGGAGAGATCCATGTAATCCCCGCGGCCGGGGGCGCGGCCAGGGCCGTCACCGGCAACGGCTCTGTAAAGACCAACCCGATCTGGACTCGGGACGGCCAGTCGATTGTCTTCGCACAGGGCAGCGGAGACCGCATCCAGGCTATTGCCGTCGTGCCTGTGGCGGGTGGCGAGGTGAGAGACATCACCGAACCTGCGTCCATCAGAAGCCTTCAGCTATCGCCCGCTACGCCGCCGAGGCTCGCCTATCATAGGGTGTTGGTCGAGTCTCAAGGCACCGATATTCTAACGGTCCCCTTGGAGGGCGGCACCCCCACAGTAGTCACGCCCGACAATGGAGAGGATTACCTTCCCGCGTGGTCCCCTGATGGCACCAGGCTCACCTGGGCGAGCAGTCGCCCCGAGAACCCGACTCCGGGATATAAGATAGTAGTGGGCAATGTTGACGGCTCCGGCGTAAAGGTTGTCTCCTCCGGGGCCGGTACTGACTTTCAGCCCCAGTGGGCGCCAGCAGCAAAGTAGGATAGGATAAGATGCCGCAAACTCACACCAGGCGATTTGCTTTCAACGCCATGCTCTTAGTCATGCTCGCCTTGCTTCTCTGGGGCTGCACCGACCTCCCGGTGAGCACCCAGGGCACACCCACCACGGTAGCGGTGGCCGCGACACGTACGCCCCGTGCCACTCGTGTGGTGCCCCTGCCCACCGAACGCATATTGGAGGACACGCCGACGGAAGAAGTGCCCGTCGAAGAGCCTACCGATACGCCGGAGGAAGAGCCTGTCGCCACACCCACCACCGGCAAATCGTTCGGCGGTGGTGGTAATGATGATGCTCCCACGGAGGTAGTGCCCACCGAGGTGGCACCCACGCGGACGCGCGCACCCAGGGACACCCCGACCGCCGTAGCCGAGGAAGCTACCCCCATCGCCACGGTCATGCCCTCAGCCGCACGCCTGGAGATTTTCACGCAGGTGTGGGAAACGGTGCGGGACAACTACCTCTATGACGACTATCGTGGGGCCGACTGGGACGCCCTCAGAGATGAACACGAGGCCCTGGTCAACGAGGCTACTACCGGCGACGAGTTCTACCTCACCATAGATGAGATGATAGCGGAGCTGGAGGACGACCACTCCCGCTACATCTCGCCCTGGGAAGCCAAAGAAGAAGACGACGCGATGACCGGGAATTACAACTACGTGGGCGTCGGCATCTTCAGCAAGTACAAGGAAGACTCGATCCAGATAGTATATGTGTTCCCCGGCAGCCCCGCTGAGGAAGGCGGACTCCAGCGGCGCGACCTGATTACGGCGGTGGACGGCATACCCATCATGCCCGAAGACGAGGACTTGAGTCGCGTCCGCGGGCCGGAGGGGACCACTGTGACGCTAACGATACGCTCGCCTGGTGGGGAGCCGCGCGATATCGACCTGGTCAGGCGGCCCATCACAGGGAAGGTGGTGCCCACCAGCCACAGGCTCGAAGCCGACCCATCGGTGGGATACATGATAATCCCAAGCTTCGACCCGGAAGACATGGATGAACTGGTAGATGACGAGCTTGCCGCGCTCCTCGACGGCGATGAGCCTCTTGAGGGTATAGTCATCGACCTTCGCGGCAACGGTGGCGGCCTGCTCGATACGATGGAGCGCATCGTCGGCCAGTTCCTCACGGGCAGAGTGGGCATCTATGCCTCTAAAGGCAGCGACCGAGCCATGAGCCCGCCCAGAGGCTCGCATTACAGAGACCTGCGGGACATACCGCTCGTGGTGCTGGTGGACGAAGGCTCCGAAAGCGCCTCGGAGATGATGACCGCTGCCTTGCAGTACGCCGGACGCGCCCAGGTGGTGGGCGTACCGAGCGCGGGCAACACCGAAACCGTCTTCCCTTACGACTTCGATGATGGCTCGCGGCTCTGGTTGGCAGAAGAAGGCTTCCAGTTGCCCGATGGCACAACCCTGGAGGGCACAGGCGTCATACCCGAGGAGCAGATTGACGTCGATTGGAGCGAATATCCGGAAAGTGACGACCCACATATCCTCAAAGCCATCGAGCTGATCGAGGACGTCCAGT
>DASVRN010000237.1:0-11044 GCA_036388595.1 Chloroflexia bacterium | reverse complement strand
GACAGCCCGTTCTGGGTGTACATAGAGCGTCTGGCAGGGAGGGGCATCATCTCAGGGTACGGTGATGAGAGCAGGTGTCCTGAGACAGGAGCACCGTGCTTCAGGTACAACGAGAACACCACGCGAGGACAGATGGCGAAGATAGCGGCTAATGCTTTCTTCCCCAACTGCTCCACTCCTGCCAGGCCGTAGGCAATACCGTGTCCTGGCTTGTCCAGGGACGGCGAGGAACCTACAGCAAGAGAGACCGGATCAAAGCATCCGGTCTCTCTTTTTGATTTAAGTTGCCCGGCGGGAACTGGTCGTGGCGGGCATTTGCGGCCTGGTTTCGCCACTGAGCAGAAACAGCGGTACGGAAGTTGCACCTACACTCGATTCTTATTCGTTCGCACGCACCGGGCCATGCCCCGCTGCCCGCGAGAAGCGCCAATGCTGCTTCCGCGCAAACCCCCCACCTCCCACCTCTGTCCAGTCCTGGACATCCACGCCCACAACTTTCAGCGCGACCGAATGGAGGGCACTTGCAAAAGAGGAGGTACAGTCAAGACACGGCCCGGCTACGTTAGCCGGGGACGCTTTACTCAATCGCAAGGAAGGAGAAAAGCTCATGCTCTCTACAAAGAGCAAGTTTACGACTCGCCAGATGGTGTTGGCGGTGCTGCTCCTGGTACTGGTGGTGTCGGTTTCAGCCACGGGCTTGATAAGAGGCCCGCAGTCCGGCACGCAGGGCCAGCAGCAAGGGCCGCGGGTAAGTGGGCCTATCCTGGGACAGACGGCTCAAACGCCCTCTGCGGCTCAGGAGGCCGAAAACGCTCGACAGGCGGAAAGCACCCTCGTCGGGACCCTGCCCGGCGGCGGCGAGGTGCACCGGACGGTCAAGAAAGCAATTTCACCGCCCGCGCGGACTCTCCCCGAGCGCCGGATCGTGGAACCTCCAACGAAGCCCCTCTCGCGGGAGCACTATCTTCCCGGTGGCGGCTCGCCGCCCCTGGACCGCGACACGGCCCTCCAGACGGTGTACGGCCCCCAGGTCATGCCGAACCCCATCGCCAACTTCGACGGCATACACAACTACTGGGGCGGCATTCCCCCGGACACCGTCGGTGACGTGGGACCCAAGCACTACGTACAGATGGTGAACGTCGGCTTCCAGATCTACGACAAGGCTACAGGCAACCCGCTGACGGGTGTCATCGACTTCAATGAGCTTTATAAGGCCGTAAGCTTCGGTGGTCAGTGCGAAGCGCAGAACGCGGGCGACCCCGTCGTAGTTTACGACCAGCTTGCCGACCGCTGGCTGCTAACGCAATTCACAGCCCCGATCAATCTTCCTGTAGAGGGAGCGCCGGTGGGCAGCGGCCCTTACTTCGAGTGCATCGCCATCTCGATGACAAGCGACCCGACAGGTGCTTATCACCTGTACGCGTTCCAGACCAGCGAGGTGAACTTCGAGGACTACCCGCACTTTGGCGTGTGGCCCGACGCCTATTACATGGCAACCAACGAAGCGGAGGCCGGTTTGCTCATTTTGAGCGCGGGCTTCTATGCCTTCGAGCGCGACAAGATGCTCGCGGGCGATCCCGGTGCCAGGATGATCTACTTTAACCGCCCCTTCCCGGATGGCGGGTACCTCCCAAGCGACCTGGACGGTTACAGGCTGCCCCCGGCGGGAAGCCCTAACTTCTTCATGGCACCTAATCGCATACAGGGCGACAGCGTTCGGCAATACAAGTTCGACATCACAACCTGGGACCCGGCTCCCGTGGCCGCCCTCGTTGGCCCCTTCGACATCCCCGTGGAGCCGTTCGATAGCCTCGCTCCCCAGGTGCCCCAGCCTGAAGGACCGGCCCTCGACAGCATCAGCGACCGCTTTATGAACAGGCTCGCCTACCGCAACATGGGGACCCACCAGTCGCTGGTGGTCAATCACACAGTGAGCGTTCCCGAAGGGGACTCGGAGCGAGCAAGTATACGCTGGTACGAATTCCGCGACCCTGACAATCCCATCCTGCCGACGGTCCACCAGCAAGGCACCTACGCGCCGCCCGACGGCCTGCATCGCTGGATGGCAAGTGCCGCTATGGACGGCGCGGGCAACATAGCGATTGGCTACAGCGTTAGCGGGGCCAACCTATTCCCGTCCATCAGGTACGCCGGCCGCCTGGTAAGCGACCCGCTGAACGCGCTATCGCAGGGGGAACAGACCCTCTTTACGGGAGGCGGCTCACAGACCGAGGCTCTACCGGACGCTCAGAGGTGGGGCGACTACAGCAGTCTCAACGTGGACGTGGACGACTGTACCTTCTGGTACACCACTGAATACTACGCACAGACGGGACTGCGTAACTGGCGAACGCGCATCGGCTCGTTCAAGATGCCGAACTGCGTGGCCGCGAGCACCGCTACCCCGGTTCCCACCGGCACCCCGGCGACCCCCACACGCACCGCAACCCCTTCAGCGACTTCGTGCCCTGGGGTGCTGACCGTTCAGGGTTCGATCACTACGACCGATAAGCTTGTCGTGGGGCGACTGAGCAGGGATGGCGTGCCAAGTACCTGCGGCACCACCAAGCCGTGTCCGGCCCTGGCCGACCAGGTGCAACGCCATTACAGGACGCACCGGTTCTTCAATAACAGCTTGAACCCCCAGTGCATAACCGTCAGGATCGTCAACAACTGCGGGGACAACGCTCTGTTGAGCGCGGCATATGTGGACGAGTTCGACGCTAACAACCAGTGCACAAACTACCTGGGTGACATGGGTTCGGCCGGCCCCGAATTCAGCTACTCGTTTACAGTCCCGGCGCAGAGGTCGTACGAGGTAGCGGTCCTGGAGAACTCGGCCAACGTGGGCTGTGCTAACTACACGGTCAGCGTGAACCAGTGCCAGGTCGGCACGGCCGTGCCCAGTGTCACCGGCACACCACCCACAGCTACACCCTCACGCACAAGGACAGCCACGGCCACGCCTTCGGCCACGCCCTGTGCTACTGACACACTCTTTTCAGAGAACTTCGACCTGGGCACACTCGGTGCCTTCACCTCTACCCACCCGGCATCCCCGGCTGGCGACTCCCCGTGGATGGTTTCCAGTGTGGCGGCTCACACAGGTATATGGTCCGCTCATGTAAGGAACAACGACGAAGAGAGCGACCAGCGCCTTGAGATGATCAACGCCTTCACCGTGACCACAACCACCAACGATGTCTCGATGCAGTTCTACCACCGGTTCGTGTTCGAGACGATTGAAGCACCTGCCTCGTTCGACGGCGGCGTGCTGGAGTATTCGACCAACAACGGCACCAGTTGGACCGATGGAGGCAGTCTGATTACCGAGGGCGGATATAATGCCGTGCTTGCCGGCCCCGGCAACCCACTTACGGGACGCGAGGCCTGGGGGACCACCAGTCCCGGGCACCCAGCCTTCACCCGTGTTACTGTGAACCTCAACACCCTGAAGGGGCAAAGTGTGAAGTTCCGCTTCCGCCACGGTAGTGACGAAAGCGGCGACGCAGAAGGCTGGTACGTGGACAGCGTACGCATCCTGGAACAACTCCCCTGCGGTGGGGCCCTGCCGACGGCCACCGCCACGGTCACGGCCACAGCCTGCCCGGTCCAGTTCCAGGACGTGCCGCCGAGTACCGACGTAAGCTCCTTCTACCCCTACGTGCGCTGCCTGGCCTGCCGTGGCATCATCAGCGGCTACCCTTGCGGCGGCACCAACCCTGAGACCAACCAGCCCGAGCCTTGCGGTACTTCGGGTAACCCGTACTACAGGCCATCCAACCAGATCACCAGGGGACAGATCAGCAAGATCGTGGCTGGCGCGTCAGGCTCTACAGGAGACCCCGGTCCTCAGAAGTACGAGGACGTGCCACCCAACAGCCCCTTCTACCAGTGGATCAACAGGCTCTCCAATGAGAATGTGATGGGTGGTTACCCGTGCGGAGGTCCCGGCGAGCCTTGCGGCAACGGCAACAGGCCATACTTCAGGCCGGGTGCCAACGCCACGAGAGGGCAGATGTCCAAGATAGTCTCCAACGCCGCCGGGTTCGATGACCCTGCCACCGGCCAGAGCTTCGAGGACCTGCCGCCGAGCGACGAACCATCTTCGTACTACCAGTACGTAGAGCGCCTGCACGCGCGTGGGATAGTTGGAGGCTATCCCTGTGGAGGCGACGACGAAGAGTGTGGCGACGAAGACCGGCCATACTTCCGGCCCAATGCCAACGTGACCAGGGGGCAGGCCGCGAAGATAGCCGCCAACACCTTCTATCCCAACTGCCAGACGCCTGCCAGAAGGTAGCATAGTCCGGCACTAGCGCGAGGCCCCTCCTGTTCGCGGGAGGGGCCTCGTTTTTCATCCCAGGCATTGCATACCGGTGCGTGCCATGTCGGGGAAAGTGAACCCACACCGGGCGGCTGTAGTGATTACAACGTAACCGCCGGATTAGTAGGAGTTGCAAACACACATGCCCGACGTCTCCGCGCCCATTGCCACAGGTAGTGTCGATCTTTCGATCCTTGAGGTCGGGGGCTTTCGAGTGACCGACGCCGTCTTCCCGCCAGGGCTGAGGCTTGCGTCACACTACCACGAGCGCACCTGTTTCGCCGTCGTGCTGGAAGGTTCCCTCGACAAGGCGTTCCCCCGCGCGGAGTACTATTCTCCAGCCTCAACTGCTATCACCATGCCTGCCGAGGAGCGACATAGAGACCACTTTGAACGGGCGGGCGCGCACATGCTGGTGATTGAGCCTGACCCCGGCAGCGAGGAACTGGTACGCCCCTGCGCCCGGTTGCTCGGGCAGGTCAGCCACTTTCGCGACGGCGGGGTCGTGGCGCTCGCCTGGCGTATGTCCAGGGAATTTCGCAACCCCGACGCGGTCTCCCACCTCATGCTGGAAGGCCTGGCATTGGAGATGTTAGGCGCTGCGGCTCGTCTGCATACCGGCACCCCTACTGATAGGCGACCTCCTCAGTGGCTGGCGACGGCTGAAGAGTCCCTGCGGGCAAGATTCATGGAGCGATTGCAGGTAGCGCAACTGGCCTCGGAAGTGGGAGTGCACCCCGTCCACCTGGCTCGCGCCTTCAAGCTGCACTTCGGTGAGTCTCTGGGGCAGTACGTGCGCAGGCTCAGGCTCGACTGGGCGGCCACCCAACTGGCGACCTCGGAGATAGCCCTCACCGACCTGGCCGGTATGGCCGGGTTCGCGGACCAGAGCCACCTCACCCGTGCCTTCAAGCGGCATACGGGGTTTACCCCCGCACAGTACCGCCAAAATAGCGTTGGCAGAGGAGCCAGCGGCGGACGGCCCCGCTAAAGGAGTCGTCCACCGTCGCGCTGGCTGACTACTGGTCGTCGCGGACCTGGATGTTGCCCTTCTCTACCACGAGGGGGAACCGTGGCGCGGGCATAGCATTACAGTATGCTTGTGCCTGCCCCGCGGCACTGCCCACAGGGGCCAGGCCGATGCTGGTTGTGATGTCAGGCGGGCCGTTAGCGCCTTCTCCATTATCTATCACCTGGAACCACATCTCCTGTCCTTCAAAAGCGGCCAGGTTCGGGTTGTCGCTCGTCACCTTCTCAGCTATGCCTCCCGCCCACGCATGGTTGCCGACCACGGTCAGGCAGGTAACCGGACCCTTGAAGGTGGCGTCCAGCGACCTGAGGTGAATAACGTAGTTCCCAGTGACGGTGCCATCGGCATGCTTCACCGCGTTGTGCGCGAAGCTTACGAATTCCCCGTTGCTGCCGGTGAAGTGCCCGCTCCCTGTCATCGATTCGAGGACGCCGCCCCCGTTGGCTGCCTGTGCCACAGGTCCGCCACTGTACCCCGCGAGCGCAAAGAACGCAAGTAGGGCCAGGGCGCACACCTTTTGTGCTCCACGTCGAGACCTGAACATGTATATGCTCCTTTCGATTCCGGTAAAGTTGTGCGAGATGCACGTCACATGACGCATGACGCCACGTGTTCCGTGGTGGGTGCCCGCTGACGTGCCGCACACATCAAGTCGCAGGCCCATGGAACACACTGGCTAACCGCATGATAGCGATGGTCGTGCCCGTGTGTCTTGCACGTAACCAACTCGCGTCTTGTACGTGAGTAGCGTTTCCGGTTCTCAACTTCCGCTTTCCTTGCATGGTCTCGCGGCGAGAGTAGCCGCTGACCGGCCAACTTTGCTATAGTGGTTGCTACCAACTTTCCACCGGGAGACGTCTACTTTTATGAGCGACACAACTTTGAGCCTGAACGGGAAGACCAGGGATGACGCCTGGGAGCTAGTGCAACAACACGTCCAGAACGACGGCCTGCGCAAGCACATGCTGGCGGTCGAGGCGGCGATGCGAGCCTACGCGCGCGAGTATGGCGCGGACGAGGAGTACTGGGGCACGCTGGGCCTGATCCACGACTGGGACTGGGAGATACACCCCAGCGCGGAGGAACACCCCTCTAAGGGCGTCGAGATGCTGCTGGAGATGGGCTGGCCGCGAGAGCTAACCAGGTCTATCCTGTCGCACGCGACCTATTCCGGCGTGCCGCGCACCGAAGCCCAGGACAAGGCCCTGTTCGCCTGCGACGAGCTATGCGGCCTGGTCATGGCTACCGCGATGGTCAAACCAAACAAGAGCCTGGCTGAGGTGGACGCGCGTTCCGTGCTCAAGAAGATGAAGGACAAGGGGTTTGCCCGCGCGGTAAACCGGGACGATATTCGCCAGGGCGCGGAGGAGCTTGGAAGGCCGCTGGAGGAGCACGTGGATTTCGTGGTACGCGCCTTGCAGAATGTCTCCAGTAGTCTCGGTTTATAGGGTGATTTTTTAGCCACTTGCCACCTGGTGGTCAACACAATGTGCCACTACCGAGCACTGTTTGCCAACTACAGGTCACGCACAGGAGGCCCTATATGCCCACAGGTAAGGTTTACTACAAGGCGGCGCGCAGACCCCGTACGGAGGCTGGCGGCGGCCCAGGGTACGAGGAGCGCATCTCCTGGATCCAGGGGGAGCTAACTTTCGAGGACCGCTACGTCCGCGCGGTGGCTCACGCCGAAGAAACGGGCACCCGCAATAAGACCTACGACTTTGTCATCCCCTGGAACAGCATCCTCTATATCGAGCTTGACACCGAAGGCTAGTCCCGCTGGTGACTTGCTCGACAAGTAGCGTGGGGTATTGACCTCCCGACCCACTCCCGGTTGCTTACATCTGACGCTTGACAGGCTATGCGGGCGGGCCGTATAATTTACGCGTAAACGCACTTGCCGACGTAGCTCAGTGGTAGAGCAATCGCTTCGTAAGCGATGGGTCGTGGGTTCGAATCCCACCATCGGCTCCGGCAGGCAGGTAACCGTACCTGCCTTTTTTGCTGCCCGGAAGCAAGCAGAATTGTCTGGCTTTGCTATAATAGTCTAAAAGTTTGTCGCCGCGTCCACACCCCTAAGTGGCGCGGTATCGTCTCTTGCGCAAAGGAGCAGACATGGCACGCTCGAAGAAGGGTTCACGTGGCTCGACCGTCCAACACAAGGCAAGCCCCGACAGGGCCGCACCCAACGGAAAAACGCCGCCCGTGGCAGAGTACGTTGAGCCGGAAGAAACGGCGACCGGCACGAGAGTGGTGCGCAGGCGGCGTTTCAACGTCAGGCGCGCCCTCATCATTGTGGCGATAGTCGCTGTTCTGCTGCTCATGGGTGTCGTGGGGTTCTCTTATTGGCAGGTGCAGCGGGCGCTGCCTACGATCAACGGCACGGTGACCTTCCAGGGGCTATCAGCCCCGGTCACGGTGACGCGGGATGCCTTTGGCGTTCCGCACATCGTGGCCGCGAACGAGAAGGACCTGTACGCGGCCCAGGGCTACGTGCACGCGCAGGACCGCCTTTTCCAGATGTTCTTGTTCCGCGCGGTGGCGCAGGGTCGGGTGGCGGAGCTACTCAGTGGTAGCCCCGAAGCTGCCGACGCCGACAAGTTCTTCCGCACGGTCGGCTTTCACCGGGCGGCCGTAGAGGAGCTGAAAGTGCTGCCTGCCGAGGTGCGCGCGGTGCTCGAAGCCTACTCCTTGGGCGTGAACGAGTTCCTCCACACCCACCGCGACACGCTGCCCCTGGAATTCACCCTCCTGGGCACCGGGGTGGAAGACTGGCAGCCGGTGGACACCCTGGCGTTCGGCAAGCTCCAGGCGTGGGACTTGTCGCAAGATTGGGCGCACGAGCTGGTGGTCGCGGACCTGCAAGACAAGCTTGGCGCCGAGCAAGCGGCCAAGCTTCTCAGTGAATACCCAGCGGACGCCCCGGTCACGGTACCCGGCGAGAACTCGGGCAGCGGAACGAGGCTGGTCGAAGCGTACAACAAGACGGTACGCCCCTGGCTTATCAACCTGCAACCCGAGGGGCTTGGCTCGAACAACTGGGTGGTTGACGGCACCAAGAGCGCGACAGGTAAGCCCCTGCTTGCCAACGACCCTCACCTCGGCGTGCGCAACCCCTCCATCTGGTACCAGATGCACCTCACGACTTCCGACGGCAAGCATGACATAGTCGGCTTCTCGTTCGCCTCGGCACCGGGCATCGTGACGGGGCATAACCAGCACATAGCCTGGGGAGTCACCAACATCGGTGGCGACGTGCAGGACCTGTACATAGAGAAGCTCGACCCGCAAGGCCATCCAGGGCAGTACCAGAACAGCAGCGAGTGGCTGCCCCTGCAATTGATTACCGAGACCATCAAAGTCAAGGGTGCCGAACCCGTAACCTACACGGTCCGGCTCACCAAGCGCGGGCCATTGATAAGCGACGCCTTCGACCCTGAGAACCCGATGGGTGCCTCGGTCGAGAAGCCGCTTTCGATGCAGTGGACCGCCCATGCACCCGGTCACCTCTTTGAGGCGCTCTATTCGTTGCAGACCGCCTCCAACTGGGAGGAGTTTCGCACCGCGTTATCGAAGTGGACGGTCCCGGGCCAGAACTTCGTATACGCCGACACCGAGGGCAACATAGGCTACCAGATGACGGGTGAATACCCGGTGCGCACGAAGGGCGATGGCGTCATGCCCGTGCCCGGCTACTCAGGCGAGTATGGCTGGGACGGGGTGGTGCCGTTCGAGGACCTGGCGCGCATGTACAACCCCCCGGAGCACTTTATCGCCACCGCCAACAACAAACCCTTCAGCGAGGAGAGTGGCCTCCCCATCAGGGGCGACTTCGCGGGGCCGTGGCGCATCGGCCGCATCCGGGAGATGCTCCAGGCCAAGGACAAGCTTTCGATTGACGACTTCAAGGCTATGCAGACCGATGTGCAGTCACTCCTCGCCAAGGAGATAAGCCCCTATATCGCGGCCCTCCAGCCTACCGACGACCGTGGCAAGCAGGTGGTTGAGTCGTTCAAAGACTGGGACGGCAAACTGAGCACCGACAGCGTGAACGCCTCTATCTACGAAGTCTTCTTGCAGCGGACCCTCACCGAAACGTTGAGCGACGACCTGGGCACAGACGTGTTCATCAGCTACCTGGACGCGGTGGGCACCAATAGCTGGCTGGCGATGGGCAACCTGCTGGAGCAGCCTGACGATCCCCTGTGGGACAGGAAGGACACCAGCCCGGTGGAGACCCGCGACGACATACTGTTGCGCAGCCTCAACGGTGCCCTGGACGACCTCCAGGGCGCGATAGGGGAGAACAGGCAGGACTGGACGTGGGGCAAGCTCCACTCAATACAGCCCTCGCACCCCTTCGGCGGGCAGGCCCTCATCGGCGGCATGTTCAACCTGGATAGGCAGCCGATTGGAGGGGACAACACTACCGTGGCCGTAAGCTCCTATAGCTGGCTCGCGCCCTTCAACGTGGTGAACCACCAGTCGTACCGCATGATCATCGACCTGTCGGACTGGAGCAACTCGGTCGCGGTCTTCGCCACGGGACAATCGGGACAGCCCGGCAGCAACCATTTCAGCGACATGCTTCCCCTCTGGATCAGGGGCGATTACAACCCGCTCCTGTACGCTCAGAGCGATATTGATGCTCGTAAGGAGGGCGTTTTGACGCTGCAACCCTGACGTTTCGCTCCTGTCCGCTGCCATACTGCCGCTAGTTGGCACATGACTTGCCTATATAGTTTGTGCAACTTGGCCGGAGGTCACTGACTAAGTTCAAGCTGAGAGCCGGACAGGAGGAAAGGGATGGAGCGGCACGATGAAGAATTACAACGCAGGGTGCGTGACGTAATAGCGGTGGTCACCGAAGACCTGGACGCTGTGACGTTCGAGGTCGAGGATGGTATTGCATATATCGAGGGCGTTGTGCCTTCGGAGCGCGAGCGACGGCAGATTAGCCAGGCCGTGAGCCGGATAGAGGGCTTGTCTCAGGTATTTACATGCCTGTCAACCGAGCGCATACTCCCGGCGCCTACCCAGCATGCAACCGCGCCGGCTTTGCCAACGCCCGTGCTGATGCACTACCACAGCCTGAGCTAGCCGCGTGGAAGTGTCCCACTCGCAGTGTGCGGCTCAACAGGGCGGCAGCTAACATAAGACCCCTGTGGGGTAGCCTTCAAGTATAACTTGGGCTACCCCTCAATTGTAGGTATGGCAGCATGGCAGCACGGGTAGGTGGAGCACTGACCTGTTCGCCGTGTGGCATCCTTCCAACACCCATGTGGATGTGTAAAACCCAACGATCTTGCTATTGACCTGGGCAGCACCCGGCCCTATAATAGGGCTACTTCGAGGTTACAGGTTCGCTTGTAACAGCGGAGGAACAGGAACCCGGATGGTCCTCACGGATTGTCTGGGTTTTCTGTTTAAGCCATCTATCGAGGCTCCAAACCCTGCGTCTATACCTTACTATTTCGACCCGTACCAAACCCTCTAAGCCTTGTACCTGGCACCGACATAGCTGTGTCTGAGTCGAACGTAGATGTCAAGCGTGGCCTCTGTCATTCTGAACGCAGTGAAGAATCTCGTCCCTCACCTCTCAAGTAACCCCTTTCCTGGATGAGAATCATTCCAAAGGAAAGGTGAAACATCCCGGTAGAGGACGAGATTCTTCACTGCGTTCA
>DASVRN010000236.1:0-32711 GCA_036388595.1 Chloroflexia bacterium | reverse complement strand
CAAGCAGCAATTGCGGGATATGTATAAGAACGTCCTGGACCGGGACCGCGAGACGTTCGAGAAGCAAGAGCTACAGCGGCCCTGAGTCTGAGTCCGGGGTCTACGAGCCGGGCTTGTCCTTGTTGCGGGCAAGCGGGCCGGACATGATGCGGGCCGATAGCGGGCCTGAAGGATGCTTGGTGTCGCCCGTCTTAGGCTCGCCCGTTGTGAAGTGAACGCGCACGACCTGGGTGGCGGGGTCTACCCAACGCTTGCTGAAAAGGCCCCAGTGCTCCAGCACCTCGGTGAGAGTTTCCACCCACCAGTCGGCCTCGAACGCCCAGTTGCCCGCCCTCTTGTGGGCCAACTTCATGGCGTCTTCAGCGACCGTCACCACTTCGCCCTGCTCGGCCTGGCCCCGGTACTGCCCCTCCAACTCGATCCACATCATGTTCCGCGCCATACCCACCCGCCTCCGGCTAATATCACCTTCCCCGATGCACCTATTATACCAGGCATAGTCGCCTTGCGTGAGGATGAGAGACGGAAACGCCAAGACGCCAAGACGCCAAGGACGCGCCAAGAGAAGGATTGATTATTCACCGCAGAGACGCAGAGGACGCAGAGGGTACGCAGAGATTGTTATTGTTAGAGAGCGTAAGGAGCAACATCTAAGCGCACAGCGTTGCTCCAGTAAGAACACCCCCCACTATTCTCCGCGTAACCTCTGCGTCCTCTGCGTCTCTGCGGTGCAATCGTCTATTAACCTCGGCGTGGTCCTTGGCGCCTTGGCGTCTTGGCGTTTCCGTCTCTTCTAGCTACGGCCTGTTCACCCGGTTGGAGAATTCCTGCACTCGGCGGGCGGTGTTCTCCAGGAGCGCTTTGCCGTGGCCGAAGAGGAGCACTTCAGGCTCCAGGGAGGCGACGCGGCGGACTGAGCGGCGGTTTTCGTCCATGTCAGGTGTGAATGGCGCGAAGGGCAGGGTCAGGCCTGTCAGGTTCATGATTACGTCGCCGCAGAAGGCTATGCGGCGCTCTGGCTGCCAGTAGGTGACGTGGCCGAGCGCGTGGCCGGGGGTGATGAGCACGTGCAGGCCGTCCAGCACCTCATCGAGCACGTCCCCTTCGCTCACGGTGCGGTCCACGGGCGTGCCCGGCAGGACGGTGTCGGGCGGCTTGATGCGGCGCTTTTCCAGGATTTCCTTGTAGGGCGAGATCATGCCTATGGCTACCTTGCCCTCCGTTACTGGGCGCTCCAATTCCGAGCAGATAACCTCAGCGCCCGTCAGTCGCTGCAATTCGGGCAGGCCGCCGACGTGGTCGGGGTGAGCGTGCGTAACCAGGATGCGCTTCACGTCGCCCGGCTCGCGGCCCGCCTTCCGCAACTGGGCGACGATGCGCGCGGCCGCAACCTTAATGCTGGCATCTACGAGTGTAAGGCCATCGGGGTCTTCTATCGCGTACACTCGTCCTACTATCAGGCCGGAAAAGGTGTAAATACCGGGGACGATCTCTTTCATGTGTGACTTCCTCGTGTGGGGTAACAGGGGTAACAATAGACCGGTTATGAGTCAACCTGTAACGTTTATCGTTGAAGGGTACAGGCTCGTGTAGCAAGAGTATAGGTGCGGCGGCGCGCAGTGTCAAAGTGGCGTAGCTGGACCAAAGCCCCTCCTTGTCATCCTGAACGCAGTGAAGAATCTAGTCCTTCAGCGCAGGATAGCCCCTTTCCTCTGCACAATGGGCCTAAAGAAGGGTTGCTATGGAGACGAAGAAACTGGGAGCATCCCGGTGGAGGACGAGATTCTTCGCTACGCTCAGTGGTGCATCTTGCAAGTAAGTTACCAAGAGAGGAGCAGGAGAGGCCTTGTCATCCTGAGCGTAGCGAAGGATCAGGTGGCAGTCGGACTCTCTACAAGTGCAGGAGCCTGCTGGCAAGCCGACGTGCGTAGTCCAATACAGCTTCTTCCCTCCCCACCTGATCCTTCGCTACGCTCAGGATGACAGGGGGAGTATGGTCCTGTTAGGGGTAACTTACTTGCACGATGATCCGCTCAGAATGACAATGTAGGGCTTTGGTCTCCCAATTCTGCCTGGGATTATACCGGTAGCGACAGCACAAGAACCACAAGTGTCCCTCCCTGCTAAACCGATAAGCCTCCTACGTGGTGTTAACAGCGAACGTCCCGCACAAGTTCCCTAACCACTAACCACTAACCACTAACCACTAACCACCCGTTTCCTTGCAGGCCCTTTAGCCCGCATGGTACAATAGCATGATACCCTGGAATCCCATATCTCCTAGATAGGAGCAGAGCAACCTCACTTATGCAAATGCAGCAAAACTTGGTGCCCGCGATGCGCCGCCGGGTGGGAATCCTTCTCACGATGGGCGCGCTCTTACTGGGCACTACCTTCGCCATTGGGTGCGTGGGGCAGAACGGCGGCAGCTACGGCACCGGCCTCGCGCAGGCCACCACCGAGCCGTCAGGCACCCAGACGGTGCTCCCCGCCGCTACCTCAGCAACGACCGGCACCGCGGTCACCACTCCGACTTCCTCAGGCACGGGCACAGCGGTTGTAAGCGCAACCATAACCACAACCACCGCACCCGCCGCTGGAACGGCAGCAGCTACAGAGACCGTTGCGGCGACTGCCCCCGTCAGCCCCACCGGGACTGTCGTGGAGGGCACGCCTCCCCCACGGCCCACCCCGGAAGGCCCCGCGCCAGAGCCGGAGGACCAGTTAGACATATACCGGTTCTTTCCGGGCAACAGCATACTGGTGCGACGCGATATGATGCAACTCGACGGGACCGGCCCGAATGAAGTGCTGTACAGCCTCACCGGCCCCGATCCCGTGTTCACGAGCGAGTTTCGCAGCAACATCAACGTGCTCACCTACGACCCTGTATACCGCGAGTGGCTTCCTTTGTGGTCTTCCGTCCCGGTCAGCGGTACGGGCACGCCCCTGTTGAGCGCGGCACAAGCGGAGTTGGGCGGCCTGAACGGGGGCGACCTGCTGCGCACCGGCGCGCCAATTTTCATCGTCCGCACCACGACCAGCGATGGCCGCGCCCACCTCGTCCTGTATCGCTGGGACGCCGCGGGGAGCAAGGGAGACCCCCTCAAGATGGTGCCCGTGGGTGAGGGGGCCGAGCAGGACGCCGCTTTCACCGCCGACCTTGACCTGAATGTGGCCGACCTGGACGACGACGGCGTCTACGAAGTAGTGGCCGACAACGTGGCCGGGGTGCAAGTCTGGAAGTGGGACGGCCAGAAGTACGTACCGGAGGTAGCGCGCTAATGTCTCAACGCAATCCCCAGAGGCGCACCTCAAGTCCGGTAAAGCCCGGCAGGACCGCGCCCGCGAACATAACCCGGCCCGGCACCGACGGTGCGAGTCGCACCCGCCCGGCCACGGTAGTCCAAAATCGAAGGTCGAGATTCCAGGACCTCCCCCTTGAGGGCCATCGCCTGGTGGCTTCGGTGGCGCTGGTGGCAATGTTGCTGGTCACGCTGATTCCGTCGCCTGCGGCCATGAGGACCCAGGACCGCGCGGTATTCTTCACCCCCAGCATAGGGGGAGCGGGTTCCATACCCGGCGACATAGAGCTGGGCACGGGCAGCAGCGACCAGTACGCCGCGCTTTTCCCGTTCAGGTCGCTCAGCGAGCGGAGCGGTGACAACCTGGCCTCAGTGTGGCCCGAAGCCGCCGACATATTGTCGTACGACCCCGCGAGCGTGCGCGCCCGCCGCGCCATCCTGGGGCAGATTTACGCCTCCAGCACAGGTGGCCTCGGTATGAAACTCAGGGACACAGGCCTCGAGACCTTACCGCCACCTGAGAAGCTCCAGGGCGTCCTACAGGCATTTATCGATCTACAAAGCGACCCCAACCCCGCCAAGGCCGCCGCCGGTATCAGCGGGCAGGGCGCACTCCTTTTGATGCGCGATCTGACGCAAAGCCCTGCCGAGCGTGCCGCACGAGAAGCGGAAGTGCTGTTCGGGCTACAGGTGGCGATCAATCTGAGTTCGTCCACCTGGCAGCTTACCTATAACTGGGGCCTTATCAACCTGATGATGGGCAACTACGCCGCCGCGTTTGAGGCCATGCGCGGCGTGCGCTTCGCGGCCCAGAACCAGAACAACTTGTGGCCTTACCTCTGGATGGGCACGGCCGCGGTGCGGGAAGGCAAGCCCGGTATCGCCATCATCACCTTCCGCGAGGCCCTGGCCGTACAGCCTCCGGAGGGCGCCAACGACGCCATGATTCGAGAGTTCGACCAGGTACACAGGCTGGTGCGTGAAGGGCTGGCCGACGCGCAGTGGGCCAACCGCACGCCCGTGGAGGCTTACAATTCGTACCTGGACCTGATTAAGCTTGGCACGTCCGGCATGGGCGTGTACAACAAGTGGCTCAGGCTGGGCGTGCAGCAACACGCTTACGAGACGCTCGTGAGCGACATGCGGGACATCTACCAACTGGGCGTGCTGGACCCCGGCCTGAACGCCCGCATCCACCACGACCGCGCCCGCATCCTGAGCTTCCTCGGCAGGCAGGCGGAAGCTATGTCGGAGTACAGGCTGGCGGCGGGCATCGGCGAAGGCGACCCGCGCCTGGTTATCTCGTACGCACAGGCATTGGAGAGCGCCGGAGACCACCGTGCCGCGCTGGGGCAGGCTGAGCTTGCAATCACCAGGCTGGGCAGAGACCCCGGCGTGGTGGACCTCACCTCGATAGCCGCCACGGCCGTTATGACCAACGCCAACCTGGAACAGGTGGCCTTCGCGCAGCAGCTACTCGACGCCAACCTGGTACGAGCCAGGGCCTGGGGCCGTACAGGGCAAGCATCGCTGGTAGACAGCGTAGCCGCGCAGATACAATCGGCGGCTGGCGGCGTCTCGGCGGGCGAAGCCGGGTTGCTACATCTGTACGGCGCTTTCATGTACGAAGCCGCGGGTGAGAACGCCAAGGCCCGCGACAGCTACAGGACGGCATGGGATGGGCTGAAGGGCCTCCCCGCCGAACAGCCGGGCAGGGCGGCGGCGCTGGCGGGCCTGGCACGCACGGACGGCCTGGTAGACGGTCCCAACAAGGGGCTTGAAACGCTGGCCGCTAACGGCTACAACATGGCGAGCCTGCCCACGAACATCGGCACCGACCTTGCCGCGCCTGACATATTGACCCAGGCTAGCCTGCTGTTGGAGCAGGCCGGGCAACCGAGCGAAGCCGCCAACGTGCTGCGGGTCGCGGCCATATCGCGCAACCTGCAAGACGCACGCGGCCTGACGGGAGTGAGCAGGACCCTCTGGGCGCCCAGCAGCACGAACACCCCGGCCAGCGGCATGCTCGCGGTGGGTGATGAGTTGCGCCGCCTGGGAGACACCGGGCTGGCGAAGATGCGCTACCGCCAGGCGTACGGTATGGAACCGGCGTTGGCCCCCGCCCTCAACAACCTGGGCGTAGTGTATGCTCAGACGGGCAATAGCGACCTTGCGGCGTTCTACCTGCGAGGCAGCAGCGCGATCAGCCCCGGTTACGTATGGGGCGCGCAGAACCTGGCGTCGTACTCTTACAAACAGGGGCTGGGTAGCTTCCTGACCGGGGAGCGCGCTCAAGCCGAAGTAGTCAAGAAGGCGGGCGCATCCTCGGTGGCCTGGGGCTTCCCTGTGAGCGCCGACGAACGCGGCCTGGTGCCCGGCCCCTACACAACGAACGGCGACTTCCTGGGCAAGGTGCCGGTACTGGCCTTGCTGGCCTTGCTGCTGGCGCACACCCTCGTGGGCCGCGACACCGCAGCCAACCGGGGCCTGATACCCACAAGGGGCGTACTGGGCAGGCTGGGGCAGATGCTGGACGCCCGCTTCAAGGATGCTGTGCCCGCGCTCACAGCCGCCAGGCCCGGTCCCAGGGGTGCCCTGGCAGCTATTGCGATACCGGCCCTCCTGGGCACGCTGGCGCTCGCATGGCACGCCGGGCAGGGTTGGCTCGACGTGGCGCTGGTATTCCTGCCGGTGGCGCTGGTGTCGGCGGTAATCGCGCTCGCGGCTAACGAACTGGCGCAATCAGTGGCCGCCCGCCGCAACCGTGGCGTGACGTTGCACCACACCTCGTTGCTGGGCACGCTACTGGGCCTGGTGAGCGTACCCTTTGGCGTCATGTACGGCTGGGGCGCGACCACACGCGTACAACCGGCGGCTATGGTAGACGGCAGGACGGCTAAAGGCGCGGCAGCCAGACGCAACGTGGCCGACAACGACCTCAGCTACGAAGCCCAAATCGAAGCCGCGGCCGACGCAGGCACGCTGTCGGAGGCACGCGGAGGCGGCAGTGGCCTGAGCAGGGCTGCGACGATCATGCTCGCGGGTCTGGTCGCCAACCTGGCGCTGGGCCTCATATTCGGCCTGGCGTACCTGCTGGCCGGGTGGCCGTCGCTGAGGCTGGCGCTGCTGGCGAACATGCTGGTGCTGACCTTCACCGCCGTCTCCGAGCCGCCCGCCGACGGCTGGACGCTGTACCGCCGCAACCCGGCCTTGTGGCTGGCGCTGTTCTTGTTCGGTGCGGTGATGTCGGTGCTGCTGGTGGCGGGGGTGATATAAGAGAGGGGCTGTTAGCCTGCGTGTGCGTGTGGCTTTGATCTGAAGCCAAACCGGCAGGCCATATGGTATACTTAAACAGCTAACAGCCATGCGCCCGTAGCTCAGTGAACTAGAGCATCTGACTTCGGATCAGAGGGTCGGGGGTTTGAATCCCTCCGGGCGCGCCAGTGCACATGGTGGTAAATTGCACGAATTTGTGAACGTTTTTACACGGATTTGCGAACACTTCCGCTTAAGTGGCTTGCTTCACGCGTGAAGGTCACTAAAATAGTGGTCAATTCGTGACTGCCTGCCGTGCTCTTGGATATTAAGGACGAAACAGAGCCAGGATGCTCACCCTGCTTTAGGGTACGGGAAGCCCTTTGGAGGCGTTAGATCCAAGTCTGGTAACGATCCGGCAACATGCCTGCGCATGGCAGCATCGCACAACGCATAGCCCCAGTTAATTAGGCGTTCCTGCATCGGCATGGGCATGCTTCCGAACCTGGTAGGGGACGTTGACAGTGCATAGGTCTTTTCGGGAGAAATATGTAGTGCGTCGCCGAGGCTGTAATCCCGTATATCTGTTGTAATTCCCCAATAGGTCCCTTCCCGGTGCTCCTCGTTGCCAGGAGGCTCCATAAAGGAAGTAAGCAGCTGGAATCTTCTAAGCCTACGCAACTGGGCATTTGTCGAATTATGAATGCGCATTATTTGGCTTGCCCAGTCGAGATCGGGGTTCTCCAAAGGTAGTTGCGCGGCGGCTCCATCGCTAACCAGCACAGTTCCATTGTTCTTCCAAACATTTTCTAGCGCCAAGTTGTCGTACACGCCTCCATCAGTCAACACTACTCTTGTGGTAAACGGAGGGTGCTTGAGGGTAGTGAATCGACCGGCCTTAAAGTCAGCATGGTCAAGCCGAAGAATGAGCGGCGAAAGGATGGGCGGAACTGCTGAAGACGCAGCAACAGCATCTGCCAATGTGACCTTAGGATTACTTATCCAACCAACCGTGTAATCGCCCATGAACGCCTTTGAGAAGGTCCATAGCGACCCCGACTGCACGTTCCAGGCACTCATCAGAAACTTGGGTCCATCTGTACTGTTGGGCAGGTCCTGCAAAGTGGTGCTTCCAAACAGATGCCGCCGGTAGAAACGTGCCAGGTGATTCCCACGGTCAGACTTGAGTATACCAAGCAGTGCGATATTGAGGTCGATAGTCTTGCTAGCCAAATCTCGTAGAGGTCGAATGACCTCCTGCTCGAAAAGTCGAGCACGCCCCGTACTGTCGAAGTCAAGGCGAGGCCAGGCGTGCCAGAGGACCCCCGCCGCAATCGAGCCTGCTGACACGCTGGCTATCTGATTGAGTCGGGGCAGCAACCCCATTTCATTGAGCCGCCACAACGCGCCCGCGTGGAAGAGCATTGCCCTATAACCACCACCCGACAAGCATAACGCTATACCGTCCCTGACGTTCCTGTTAGAAGACGTACCTGTAATCCCCGCGGCCTGGGGAGCAACCCGCTCGACACCAGGGGCCTCCTGGCCCCTCACACGGGCTACCGTGGGTACTGAAAGTTCCACATCTTGGCTTTCGGGCGTGGTCACGGGACTGCGCAATTCCCGTTGAATTAGCGTGATGTCGCCGTAACCCGAGTCTATGTCTCTGTAATCACTCATGGCTCAGTACATACCTTGCACATCGACTAATCGTTGTTCCGAAGTGCTACTTTCCCAGCTCAAGATCGATCCAGAGTTCCCCCTCCGTAGCTCCCCTAATGCCCGGTGGCACCGGCTTGTCTGCTCGTAGGACTCGCCCGCGTGCCTTTTTTTCCAACGCCGCACTCAAATGCGCTGCCGGCATTTGCCAGCCATCAGGGTTATGCCTATTCGTCTGTGCCCGTGCAGTATCTTCGTCAACCGGGATCATCGCGACCAGATCCGGGCGCTTCATCAAGTTCAGACCGTTATTCTGTAAAGTGGCATTATGGCTGCCATGATGCCCCACCTTGTAAAGTACCGTACGACCAAATAAGTCGGCTATATCGACCTTTTTGGTTTCTCCATTGGCGTCTCGCACAGTCCACGATAGCTCGCCCCAGGACTCCCAGTTCCCTATCTGCGCATCGGCCACGAACATGAGCACGCTATCGCTCTCCACAAGTTCGATAGCAAGCGCCAGACTAGTGTTATTCACGACCGAGTTGAGCCACAACGCAAGCCCCGACGCCACATCCATCCAATCGTCGTCAATACGCCGCCACCGGCCGGTGCTACTCGGCGTCTCATCCAAACCATAGTGGTCTTTTATGAATTTGGCTGTCCTTGGATCGGCATCCTTTAACCTATGCCCCCCGTCAAAAGGCAGGTACTGTTTAGCCAGCTCGGAAGCTGGACCCTCTTCAGCATCTACGGGGGTAAGTCCTACCGAAGCAATGAAGCTTGATGCGAAAGCTGGGCCGGTGAACTCGAAGATAATACCCTTCGGGTCGCTCTTGCGCAGGTTGAAGTGACGTAAGTAGTCTTCCTCCCTGGGAGGGCCTAGCACGTAAAATCGTACTCCCTCCAAGCCCTGGACTGTCTTTGGCTGGCGCGTGCGATCTCCATCCTTCGGTTCCAGGTAGTCCACGTCCCTCACACTGCGTCCTGTTATATACCTCATTGCCTTCTTCGGGTCTTTGCGCACACCCCCGGCCGCCAGGGGCGGCAGCATACCTCTAAGAAGCTGCGATAGCAGGGACATGGCATCAGCTTCCTCCTGACCCTCATCCAGTACTTCCTCTTCCGGGGGATCACCTGAGAAGCCCATCATCAGCGCATGGACTGCGGCACGCATCTCTTTGCGTGCCGCGCGGGTCCTGTTGGCCTGTGCGACATTGTTATTATCCTCATTGTCCGCACTCTCACCCCCATCGAGCAACTCGACATTGCCTCCCATTTGTTCAGCCAGACTCAGTGCCGCGTACACCCCCAGCATCCCAGTGTCGGCCCCTTTCCACATGCGTCTGGCCTGTGGGTCCTGCGGGTCTTCCGTCCAGCCCGCCCATACCTGGTCGATGGTCATTAAGTCAAATACTGGCTGCACCAGTAAGAACCCTGCGAGGTGGTCCCAATGGCGGTGCGTGGCGATCAACAGATTGAGGTGATTGCCTGTTTCATCGCGAATATTCTCCGCGACCCTTGTTAGCATGTCTTTATCGGATTCGCTATTGCCAAGCACGCCACAGTCTATGAGGATATGAAACCGCTTGGGGTTGCCCTCATCATCGTTGTCACCTTCGCGCCAGAAGCGGAGCAGAAAGCAATCACCCAGTCCCTGGCGATACATTCGTATTCGCGCCTGTAGTTTTCCATTAGCAGCCATTACTACACACCTCCCTAGTACAAGCACCATCGAACGAGCAGTGCGGACTTACAAACCACTACAGGCCCTAATCACAACCTGTTATGCAAGAAAGCAAAAGGTTCCACCATGCCATTAGCGAAAGGATTGCCCAGATACATCGCCCGTAGCGAAGAAGTCAAGCCCGAGGACCAATATTCCCTTTGCCGCTGCCACCTCGACACATCGTCAAGCCTCTTCGGTATGCAGTAGCGGAAGCTAAGGCTCGCAAGGTCCAATATCAGGGTGCACCCACCGCGAAACGGCATGCTGGCTTCTTGCCCATTGGCCGACTGGCATCTTTGCAGTATAGAAATGATCAACTGATTTTGTACGTTGCCCCCCGGCCCAACCCGAATAGCCGGCCGTAACGAGTGTACCTCGAAGATTGGCCGGTTGTCCCTTTTCGCCACACTCAGACCTGCCTTCTTCATCGGCTCGGGTAACTCCTTGCCAGGTGCCAGGATCAAACCCGTCAACTGCTCAAAAGCTGCGACATTGTGGTGGCTATACTTTTTGTCCATAAACTCGTGCAAGCAAGCGCGCATCTTGAGGGTCTCCGTAAAGATCTCCTCGCGGTCCTTGAAGTAACGCGTCTTATCTTGAAAGGTACGTAACAACGCCGAAAGCGGTTGGAATGCCGCCGCCTCCTCGGCTGTCTCCGTGATGACAGGCCAGCGCAAACTTTCCACCGACAAAGTGCGTATTCCCGTCGGGTATATGCCTCGCCGCCTGAACGCATCCAGGAAAGCAACGCGGTATCCACGCTCGTCATCCGGCACGAGGTCGCTATCGGCAGTGATAAGCGCCCGCAGGTAGTCGCCAAACGTCACGTCAATCGGCGGGCAGTAGTCCAAAGCGCGAATGCACATCAACAGCACGTGCTGCGCCGACTTGGACGCTTCAGAGGCCAGACGGTTCACCAAATCTGGGTGAAGAGCACCCGCCGGCAAAATACCCGATCCACTCGTCGCTATTCTGAGCAGATCGGCTACACGGCTCTTGTAGATCGCCAGGAAAGCGTCAAACACAGCCGCAACCAGTATTGCGCCGCGCTCGTGCGGCTCCTCGGCCTCATACAGTTTGCGTGGATCCGATGTTTGCAGCCGCCATTCGCCCGTCTTCTCATCAATCTCACCTATCGCATCGCGCAACGCCCCGTACTGCCCTGTGGCAGTACCCATTTCCTGGGCTAATTGCCCCAGCAAATTCTGGCTGGTCAGGTCGCCTCGGGTCCTGCTTATCTGGCCCCGCACCACTTCTGGGAAGCTGAAGTGTTGTAATAGAGCTACTATGTCTGCAAAGGCTTCATGGAAAGCAAGCGCATCGGGTTGAGTAGGTTCGATGAACTTACCATGCATGCCATCCAATAGAGCGTGGGTAGTCTCATGAGCTATTATGTCATGAGATAGGCACGTAAAGACCGTTCCTCCAGGCAAGCCAAGGCTCCCCGCAGCCGCAGCGGAGGTGAAGTATCCAAAGAGTAAAGCCCGCTTGTCAGGGCTGTAATAGGCATTGGCCTGCCTCAACGCATGGGGATAGATGCGGAGTCTTCTGACATATTTTTCGAAGGTCTTGAATTCAATCGCACCCACTTCATCACCACAGTCCGCTTGCATCTTCTGAATCGCTGAGGGGTCCTGCCCGTCATTTTGAGCGTCCGTGAGTCTGCTGTCATTGTGCTTCTGGAAATCGGCCCCAGTTATATGAGACTCGCTGATGCGTAAAGGCCTCCACAGGGCCGCGCGGCCCAGGGCATGTTCGAAGTGCCGAATCGTGGTCATTGCTACCGCATACACCATCTGCTGGTGGAATTGTGGGTTACCTTCAGAAGGCGCTAGCCCATCTTGCGCGAGCAACAATGGGTCATTCAGGTCTACGGGCGGATAATAGTAGCCGCTGGCCGGGTCGTAATCGATTACCTCTAGATACTCCCCCACAGGTCCAATATCCAATACCCCCTCGTCTGCCGCACTCTCATCCCCGTTGGCCTTGCCACTTGTGACAGGTGGCTCCCACGCTACCTTGTATACAACCTCGTTGATATCGAGGTTGTCCAACTGTGTTGATAAGCTAGGGTCAAAAGCATAGCCTCTAAGCCTGCGGAATGCGGGTCTTGGTGGGGCAGCCTGTGTCTCTTTTCGGTGCTGTCCGTACCGGTAGTCGGGAGCAAGTTCATTACTTCGCATTGTCAGTCCTCCTTAGTCGTCTGGCCTTGCTATGGTTGCTTGAGGAAATTGGCTCTCACTTTGTCCTGGACGATAGCAGAATGGAGGTTGTGTTAAAGATAGGTAGTTGTGAAACCGATCTTACTTCAATGCTACTCACTTTCTATGAGGCCCCAATTGTTTGTCGATTATAAACCAACTATTGTAGATCGGATAGATGGATGTATAAGCAATTCGTGTACGAATTTACTCCAGGCTGTTGCAACAATGGAGCGGCCTCTAATAGGGTAGGGCTGTCTGGCTTCTCATACAGCAATCGGAGCCGGATTCTAGTTTACACCTACCATTGCCTAACTACCTGTGACGCGCAAGTATCTGTCAAGTATCTCTATGGTTGAGGGGAAAGCTGCCTGAGAGGATATCTAAAGCAATCAGATTCAAGTTCAATCAGACATTTAGACGCTGAAGGAGGTGAGCAGAAGTAAGGTAGCTCCTAACTCCACAGGAGTGGAGAATCTCAGCGTCTCCGCCACGTTGTGTGAGGAGCAGCTAGTCAAAATATCTCTTCTGGACCAATCAGCTTAGCCTACATTGTGGTTAATTCGCCAGGTCTTGTGGATGCGTTCACCTAGGGTTGCTGTGACCTCTCGAGGTTTTTGTAGACTGCCGAGATTGGGCAGGTCCGACGTAGCTACCCCACAATCCGTATGGAAAGAATTACATATTAGCACAGCAATTACCAGAGCAAATGTAAGAGAACGACCTCGGTTTGCTCCCCCTTCTCAATTTCATGCAATTTACCAACAAGATAGTTAGATAGTAACTAAGAGGGAAGGTCGTATTCAGACCTTCCCTCTCTTCTTGTCCTAACCGCCAACCAATATCAGCGCCTTGCATCAAGATGGTTACGGTGACGGCACCGATGTCGCACCAGCGGTGGCAGCCGCCGTTGCCTGGGGCGTAACTACTGATTGCGGTCCGGTGGTTTGAGATGGCGCAGCCTCAGCCGGGGTGTTGGTAGGTGGTACAGGTGTGGGCGGCGCGGACGTAGGGGTGGCAGGCGCTTCGGTGGGCGGCGCGGTCGTAGCCGTAGGTTGCGGAGGGACGGGTGTCGCCGTAGCAGGCTCCGGGGTCGGAGGCACAGGGGTAGCAGTCGGCCCCGGGTTGGTCGCCGTAGGTGCCGTAGGTGGCGTAGTGGGTGCCGCCGTAGGTGCTGTGGTCGGCGGGGGTACCGTAGCCGTGGCTATAGCGGGCACAGCCGTGGCTATCGCTGTGGCGGTAGGAGGAGGATTGGTGGGAGCAGGACCAGGCGTCCCTCCCTGGCTCCCTGGTGTGTTAGTCGGCGCTACGTTGGCCGTAGTGGGGGTGGCTTGCGGCACCTGTGTGCCCTGGCCTGGCTGGGTAGCTTGCGAGCTTGGTGCGGCCGTGGCGGAAGCAACAGCAACCCGGGTGTTGGTCGGCGCTGCCGTTCCCGAGGCGCCAGGAGTACCTGCCGTGCCTGGGGTGTTAGTAGCGCCTGTGGTCACGGGCGTGCCCGCAGCCCCCGCTGTGCCCGTGCTCACAGCCGTCGTTGCTACGGTGCCTGTGGCAGAGGGTGTGGGCGTGCCTGCCGCGGTAGTCTCCTGAGAAGCGTCGTAAAGGTACTGGGAGAACTCTTTGAACTGGGAGATGACGGCGGTAATACGGTCATTAGCCTCCTTGGGCGTCCTGGCGGTGCGGTTGATCTCGCCCAGCTCGCGGTCCAGATCCTTGAACAGGCGGTCTACTTCCCTGGGCACCTCTTGGAGGTCGTCCACCGGGATGACGTACTGTATGGCCCGCGCCACCGTGATGCAGCGCGTGCAGTTAATGTTCAAAGCAACGGCCGCGTTCTGAGGAGCTATCTGGGGCGCGCCGCGCTCGTAGAGGTTGATCTGCAAGGCCGTGGCGAAGGTCCGGCAATCGACGCAGGAGCTTTTCGCCTCGGCAAAGTTCACCGGGCCAACCTTGGGCGCCGGGATGCGGTTCATCTGCAAGTTGCCTTTGACGACCAACTGGCCGTTGTTAGTGTTGTTGGCACGGACTACGTTTCTCCCGCCCGCTCCGTTCAGGTTGCCGTCCGGCGCGGTCTCACCTGCAACAGCGGTGGAGGTTGGCGCACCCGGCGTGCCTTCCGGCTGGGGGCTGCCTGTGCCCTCAACGCCGGGGCTGCCCCCTGGTGTGGCAGTGGTTGAGGCCAATGCAGCGACGCTGCCCGTGGCATCCTGGCTCGAAACCTCTTCCGGGCCGGTTATCCCGCCCGATGGCTGGTCCGCAGTCGTGGTGCTGCTGGCCGCATCCTGTGTGGTTGTGCCTCCCTGCTCGCTCAGGATCAGGCTGCCCCCACCAATGACGAGCGCGCCCAGCAGCACCACGACCAGGGCCACCAGTGTAAACTTATTCCATTTTAGTGCTATGGCTCTTAAGGCTCTTATAAGTCTCATCTCTCCCTATTCCTTACGCGCTATGCTTCGTTGCTGCGATCTAACTATCGGCTGACCCCGCCGATATTGACGGCTCATGGCGTGGGAGTAGCCTCCTGGCCCGCCGGGAGCGGGGTGGCGCTAGGTTCGGCATTGGTGGCAGGTGTAGCATCCTGTGCCGGGGTAATAGTGTCGGTAGCGGTCGGCTCGACCAGCGGTGCCTCAGTTGGGGCAACCGGCAGGGGTGTATTGGTGGGGATGCGAGTAAGAGTAAGAGTAGAAGTAGGAGTAGGCGTGGACGTAGCCGTGGGGGTGGACGTAGGTATGGGCGTGCGGGTGGGGACCACCACAGGCGTGTCGTCCGACGATGCAGAGGTCGGCTGTACTACTGGAGTGTTAGCAGGCACGGATGTGCTACCGGGCAACGGGGTGCTGCTTGGCGGCTGAGACACGAAAGGGTGTTATGCGAGGGAGACGGCTCGCCTCAGCGGTCTGAACTGAGTCGTAGGCGGCCCAGTGCCTCGTGTTTAGGTGAGTTTTGCATCTGCAAAGCTTATGCCACGGCCGATTTTATGCCTCAATTGTCTGCTTGTATGCCGCTCGACTCCAACTGAGGCAAAGCAAAAGGAGCTACGTGTTTGCACGTAGCTCCTTTTGCTTTGTTTTGAATCTTTATGTGGCGAGTCTTAAGCCCTACCGAATGCGGCCTTCACAGCCGGCTGGAACAGGTAGAACAGGATAGCTGCGGAGATGAGGATGGGTACGATCTGGCCCGTAAAATCACCCCTGGTGACGATAGCCAAGACACTGAAGATCAGCGAAATCACCTGGCTGACCACGCCCAGCATCCACGCCCAAGGTTTAAGCGTCCAGGCACCGAAGCCGAATGCCAGGTAGAGGACTGCCAACACCAGGGGCACCAAGCCTATAAGCCCTAGTAGTCCGCCGGCCGCTCCCGATTCAGTTTCCCCTGTTCCCGCCAGGAGTGCCCCACCCGCAAACGCGAGAAAGGCAAGCATTAGAAAGAATAGACCGGCGAGAATAGCCAATATCGCCAGAATAGTCACACCCGTTGGTCGTTCCCGTTGTACGCTTCCCTGCATTGTATTCTCCTCCTGATGTCAAATCAATATATGCCGATTACCATAGGCACGGTTACACAAGCTGAGACACATAGGTAGAAGGAAGTTCAGGAGAGATGTGCCTCGCTGCAACCGAGTATATAGGCACTTTCACACTATGTCAATAGCCTTAAGCTACTTTTCCACACAACTTACTGCATCGTGGGCAGCACTCGAACGCAGGCACACCAGGATACGACGCAACATGGGACGGAGAGGTGTTCCGAGCAGGAAAGAGAGCGATACAGATGAAGTGAGTAGTACAGGAGTTCACAGCAAACATGGTACAATATGAATGTAGAAAATATGTCTGGGGGCGGTTGTGCGGGTGGTAGTCTGCGCGTACTTCATGACGTCCAGTAACAGCCTTGTGTGACCAAATCCGCAGCCCCCACGATTGGCACTTCCCTATGAGCGACGAGCATTCTTTTGGCGCGTATCTAAGGCAGCGCCGCAAGTTATTCGGCTATACCCAGGACGAGCTTGCCGAGATGGCTGGCTGCTCCAAGGCCCTGGTCCGTAAGATCGAGGCGGGAGAGCGCCGCCCCTCGCGTCAGATTGCCGAGCTATTGATGGAGGGGTTGGAAGTGCCCCCTGAGGAGCAGGCCGAGTTCATGCGGCTCGCCAGGGGAGAAGCTCCCCTACAGGCTGCCGCGCTCCTTCCCTCGCCCACTCTCGTACCGCCGTCCCTACCTCTACCGCGTCCCGTTGCCCTGCCTACAGCCACACCACCCGCCGAATCGAACCAGGCACCATTTGCCGCCGCCTCGCTTGTCGCCCCTTCCGCCGCGACTGTAACAGCGAAGAGTGGGGCCACAGACACTCGCCCCGCCTCCGGTCTGCCGGTGCAACTCACAGCCCTCATTGGCCGTGAGGACGAGGTCGATAACATCCGCACTCGCCTGCTGGACGAGGACGTGCGCCTGCTGACGCTGCTTGGCCCGCCCGGCATCGGCAAGACTCGATTGGCGATAGAGGTCGCGTCGGAGTTGCAGGACAACTTCCGCGACGGCGTGTACTTCGTCGGGCTGGCACCTATTAGCGATCATAGCCTGGTGATAGCCACGATAGCCCAGGCCCTCGGCCTTCGCGAGGCAGGCGGACAGTCGTTCGCGGTGCTGCTCACCAACTACCTGCGCGACAAACAGGCCCTGCTGGTGCTCGACACCTTCGAGCAGGTAATAGAGGCCGCGCCGCAGGTGGTGGAGTTACTGACCACGTGCCCCGGACTGAAGGTACTGGTGACCAGCCGGGAGGCACTGCACGTGAGGGGAGAGCGCCAGTTCCCGGTGCAGCCGCTGGAGATGCCCCCTCCCGGCAGCCGCCTCCCGGTCCGCGAGTTGTTGACCTACCCCGCCGTGCAGCTTTTCGTGGAGCGCGCGCAGGCGGTGAAACCCCAGTTCGAGTTGAGCGCCGAGAACGCCGGGGCGGTAACTTCCATATGCGCCCGGCTGGACGGTCTGCCCCTGGCCCTGGAGCTTGCGGCGGCGCGCATCAAGCTCTTTCCCGCTCATGAGATCGCTTCCCGGCTCGACCGCAGTCTACCCTTGCTTACCGGCGGCGCGAGAGACCTGCCCGCCCGCCAACAGACCTTGCGAGGCGCTATCCAGTGGAGCTACGACCTGCTTGACGCTGAGGAGAAGGAGCTATTCGTCAGGCTGAGCGTCTTCGTGGGCGGCTGCGACCTGAACGGCATTGAAGCGGTCTTCCAGAGACCGGAAGGCGACGCTGGCCCCGACATAGTGGACCTGCTCACCCAGGTGGAGTCGCTGCTGGACAAGAACCTCATCCAACAGATCAAGCGCCACGCCGGGCAGAGTGACGAGCCACGCTTCTCGATGCTTGAGATGATACGGCAGTACGCCCTGGAGCGGCTCGCGGAGAGCGCGTTGGAGGCGCAAACGAGAGCGGCCCACGCACGCTACTACCACGAGTTGGCAGAGAGCGCGGAGCCTGAGCTAAAGGGTGCCGGGCAGGCGGCGTGGCTCGACAGGCTGGAGGCCGAGCACGACAACTTGCGGGCGGCCATGACGTGGTTCGCGGGGCGGGGCGATGCGCAGTGCGGCTTGCAGATGGCGGGCATGCTGTGGCGCTTCTGGTACGTGCGGGGCTACTTCACCGAGGGTCGGCGGTGGCTGTCGCAGTTCCTGTCCATGCCCGGTGCCGAGGAACGGAACTCTGCACGGGCCAAAGCGCTGAACGGGGCGGGTAACCTCGCGTACAACCAGGCCGACTACCCCACGGCGCAGACGTTGCACGAAGAGAGCATGGCGATCTCCAAGGAGCTTGACGACAAGCTGAATTTTGCAGCGTCGCTGAACAACATCGGCATCATCCTGCGCAGGCGGGGCGAGTATGCCAGGGCCAGGCTGATGTTCGAGGAGGCGATAGAGACCAACCGCACGATAGGCAACCCCCACTGGCAGGCAATCAACCTCAACAACCTGGGCAACGTGCTGTTCGACCAGGGCGACTACGCGAGCGCCCGCGCCTACCAGGAGGAGAGCCTGGGCATCTTCACCGCGCTGGGCGACGAGTGGGGCATCGCTATGTCCACCAACGACCTGGGCAGGATCGTGTTCGACCAGGGTGACTACGCCACCGCCAACCTGCTGTACGAGCGTAGCCTGGGGCTGCAACGCAAGATGGGTGACCGGCGCGGTATAGCAAGCTCGCTGGTGTCGCTGGGGCTTGCGGCGCACCACCAGAGCGACTACGCCAGGGCGCGAGAGCTGTACGATATGGCGCTGGCGGAGTTCCGCGACCTGGGCGACCGCCGGGGCATTTCGGAGGCGCTACACAATATCGGCAAGACGGTCAACCGCCTGGGAGACCACCCCGCGGCCCGCGCCCTGTTCGAGGAGTCGCTCCAGATACGCCGCGAGCTTGCCGATAAGCGGGACATCTCGGAGTCGCACAACAACCTGGGCATCGTCTTCCTGGCGCAGGGAGAGCTTGAGCAGGCACAAGAGCATTTCGTGGAGAGCCTGGCGTTACGGCGGGAGTTGGGCAACCGCTCGACCATACCAACCTCCCTGAATAATCTAGCATTGGTGGAGACGAGCCGGGGCAACCACGAGCAGGCGCTGGCCTACCTGGATGAGGCGGAGGCCATCTTTCGGGAGCTTGGACGCACGCTCGGCACGGCAATCGTGCTCATGAACAAGGGGCTTGCTAACCTGGGGTTGGGGAACTACCAACAGGCGCACTCCATCTACAGCGAAAGCCTGGGCCTCTTCAATGAACTGAGCGACAAGTTGCACATCGCCACGTCACTTGCCCGCATGGCAGGTCTGGCGGCGCACGCCTCGCAAAACGAGCGGGCAGCCACACTTTCAGGCGCGGCCGAGGCGTTGTTAGAGGCCATCAACTCGCCCATGCCGACGATAGAGCGCCTGCACTACGGACCCGCCATGCAGCTAGCCCGCACCGGCCTGGGAGAACGCGCCTTCCAGCAAGCCTACGACAAAGGCCGCGCCCTCCCCCTGGACGAGGCCATTGCCTACGCCACGCAAGTCGCAGGACTGGAAGAGGCTAGGGCGGCTCGTTAGGGGTGCTTCGAGTGACCATAGATCCCACGTCACTGAGGCTATCCCATGAATGGCACTGCCGAATATGAGCAGCAGAGTCGGACCTTGTCATTTCGAACGAAGTGAGAAATCTCGTCCCTCAGCACCCAAATACCACCTTTCTACAGGCACCATGCTCTCAGGAGAAAAGAGTAACATCCCGGTAGAGGACGAGATTTCTCACTGCGTTCGAAATGACAAAGTGGGGTCTTGGGTGCTCATCCCTATTGGCTTGCTTATGAGATGGCTCCCCGTTGTTCGCTTCTAAGCCAGTTCCAGTTTCTCACCTGTGAGGGCCGTGCGCTCCGCCAGCCACTCTTGCGCGGGGCGTTGGGTGATGGCGAAGGTGAAGCCGTCTCTCGGGTCGGGGTAGAGGTAGAGGGTGTCGAGGCCGCTGGCGACGTCTGGCAGGCGCGAGACGTCCCGGCCGGATGTGGCGATTAGCTCTTCGGCTTTGTCCAGGTCTTCGGCCAGCAGGTGGATGACCGCCATCTCGGCATAGGCGTGAGGAGGCTCCTTGTAGCTCAGGCCGAGGTATTCCTGGTAATGAAGTGGGGTTAGCCAGCGGGCGAAATGGGGGCCTGTGCGTACTTCCGCGAAGTTCTCTTCTTCCCGCACCTCCTCACCGGGTGACATGAGGTCGCGCCAGCGTTGCGCCCGCTCCTGGGGCGAGTCTGACACGAAAGTTACGCCCTCAATGGCGTAGGTGGTGTTGCGTGCTACCTGCACCTTGCGAACGGCGTCAGCGTGCCGCGAATGGTACGTCAGCGCGAACAGAAGCACGCCGCCAACTGTGTCCGGTGGTATGGGCTGGAAGCTCCACACAGGCTCTGTGCCGGGTGCGGCATCTGCGGGCATGCCGTTTATTACGTCGGGCAGCGTGAAGCCCTGCGCCGACCAGCTTTCATGCAAGGCGCGTACGTCGTCGGTCGCCAGGCCGATACCCCACGGGCGCATACCGGCGCGTAGCTCCGCGAGGTTGGGGAAGAAGCTCTTGTCCTGCCCGGTGCTGAACGCCGCCTCGTCTTCCACCCAGGTGAACTCCAGATACTCAGGGCCGAAGGAGACGAAGCGGTTGCGCAGGCCCGGTTCGTGGCGGGCGGACTGCTCGACTACGTTGAAGCCTGCACTGCTATATTCCTCCATGAAGTCGTCCACGCTCTCGACGGTAACGGCGGTTATGAAGTGGTCCAGTCTGACGTTCCCCATGTGTCCCTCCTCGGCGGCATAGCGGGATTATACAGACAAGCCGCGTGTCCGTCCATGAGGATACAGCCTGCGCAAAATACCTCCGGCTGATACAATATGCCGTATGATGTGTCCCAACATGCCCACACCTGAGCAAGCAGCCCGATGACGGGCAAGCAGAAGAAGCTACCCAGGCAGCCCAGGCCGCCCGACATACCGGACGACCCCGAAAGCGTGGGCATACCGGGCGACACCGTGCAGAGCCACGAGCGGTATGAATACCTGGCGGTGCCGCAGGTGGACCTGAGCTGGCAGGAGGCAGGCTACGCACGGTTCGAGGCTACCACTTTCACAAAGGTAACCCTGAACGACACGTACTTCAGGGGCCTCACGCTGGTGGACGCGCGGCTGGACGCTTGCGACATAGCTAACGCCAACTGGCGCGAATGCGAGTTTACGCGGGTGGAACTGCTGGGGTGCCGCATGCTCGGCTTCCTGGCTGGCGAGGGCCGGTTCCAGGACGTGCTGTTCAAGGAGTGCAAGGGTAGGTTCGCGCTGTTCCGCGGCGCCAACTTGAAGTGGGTGCGCTTCGAGAAGTGCGACCTCACGGAGGCCGACTTCCACGGCGCCGACCTGTCGGGGGTTGTTTTCGCGGGCTGCGACCTGACCGGGTGCGACATGAAGGAAGCCAAACTCTCCGGCGTGGACCTGCGCGGCTCCCTCGTGGACGAGATGCGAATCGGCCTGGAGGAGCTACAGGGAGCCACGGTAGATACGGTGCAAACCGCAACGTTTATGAGGCTCCTGGGAGTAACGGTGAAGGAAGCGGACGAGGAGTAAGGGGTACGAATATGGAGGGAGCGGCGAAGTGAGCAACATACCGGCTGAGGGAGAGGACAGCCCGCTGGTGGGCATCATCATGGGCTCAAAGTCGGACTGGGAGACTATGCAGCACGCGGCAAGCACGCTGGACCGCCTGAACGTGGCATATGAGGTGCACGTAGTGTCGGCCCACCGGACCCCCGACCTGATGTTCGAGTACGCAGCTAACGCGGAGGAGCGCGGGCTTGAGGTCATAATCGCCGGGGCGGGGGGGGCCGCTCACCTCCCAGGCATGACCGCCGCCAAAACCACCCTGCCCGTGCTCGGCGTGCCCGTCGAGTCGAAGGCGCTCAAGGGTATCGATTCGCTGCTGTCGATAGCGCAAATGCCAGCCGGGGTGCCCGTCGGCACGCTGGCTATAGGCCGGGCGGGTGCCGTCAACGCCGCGCTCCTCGCCGCCTCCATCCTCGCCAACAAATACCCCACCATACGCGAGACCCTCCACCGCTTCCGCCACGAACAGACCCAATCCGTCCTCGACAACCCCGACCCCCGCGACCCAAGCTAAATGCCCACAGCAAATCCCAAATCCCAAATCCCAAATCCCAAATCCGTCGGCGTGCTTGGTGGCGGACAACTAGGCAGGATGCTGGCGCTGGCCGGGTACCCTTTGGGGATGCGGTTCCGCTTCCTCGACCCCGCGCCTGATGCTTGCGTGGGGCAATTAGCCGAGCACATTGTGGGCAGCTATGACGACTCAGTCGTGCTGGAACGGTTCGCGGAAAGGCTGGATGTCGTCACCTACGAATTCGAGAACGTTCCGGTGGAGACGGCCCAGCTACTATTAACCCATGTGGCGGTATATCCGCCGCCCGGAGCGTTGGAGGTGGCCCAGGACCGGCTGACCGAAAAGAGCTTCTTCCGCGAGCACGACATACCCACCCCGCCCTTCCTGCCGGTGGGCACCCGCGAGGAGCTGAGCAAGGCGCTGAGAACGCTGGGCACCCCCGCAGTGCTCAAGACCCGACGCTTCGGCTACGATGGCAAAGGGCAGGCGGTGATTGCTAGCGTGGCGGACGCCGAGGCTGCATGGGCTTCGTTGGGAGGTAAACCGCTCATCCTGGAGGGGTTCGTGCCGTTCGACCGGGAGCTTTCAATCCTGGCGGTGCGCGCGAGAGATGGCGAGACGGCTTTCTACCCGCTGGTGGAGAACCACCACAGAGAAGGCATCCTGCGGCTGAGCATAGCCCCCGCCCCGAGCATCAGCGGCGAGATGCGGGCCACAGCGGAAGGGTACGCCAGGCGGGTTATGGAGGCGCTGGACTATGTTGGGGTGCTGGCGATAGAGTTGTTCGCGGTAGGGGGCGAACTGCTGGCAAACGAGATGGCCCCGCGCGTCCACAACTCCGGGCACTGGACAATTGAGGGTGCCGAGACCAGCCAGTTCGAGAACCACCTGCGCGCTGTGCTGGGCCTGCCGCTCGGTTCGACAGCTACACGCGGCTACAGTGCCATGCTCAACATCATAGGCGACCTGCCGGACATTGAGAAAGTGCTACGGCTACCCAATATCCACCTGCACCTATATGGCAAAGAACCCCGCCCAGGTCGCAAGATAGGTCACGTTACGCTCAGGGTGGATGACGCGGGCGCTTTGGCTGACGGAATCGAGCAGTTGAGACTTGTAGTCGGAATATAGATCGTGTTAGTTCTCACATATTCCACCCGGTCCAATACCAATACCACAGGTGGACTTTGTCATTTCGAACGCAGTGAGAAATCTCGTCCCTCAGCACATGATAACACCTTTCGTAATGCACTATAGAGGCAATGGCGGGGAGAAAAAGGCGGAATCGGGATGGAGGACGAGATTTCTCACTGCGTTCGAAATGACAAGGGAGGACTGATGTGCTGTAGGCCGACATGGAACGTGAGGAGACTTTCCGGGACCAATACAGCCTAGACCGGGATAGCCTGGCGTCCATCGTGCTGTTCGATCATCTCCAGGAAGGCCTCGACCACCACCGGGTCGAAGTGAGTGCCGGATAGGGAGGCGATATGCTCGCGGACCTTCTCCTGGGGCCAGGCCAGCCGGTACGGGCGGTCGGAGGAGAGGGCGTCCCACACGTCCACGACCGCGAAGATACGCGCGGCGAAGGGGATTTGCTCGCCCTTGAGGCCGCGTGGGTAGCCGGTGCCGTCCCACTTCTCGTGGTGGCAGTACGGTATATCCAGGGCGGGACGTAAGAAGTCGATGGGAGCTAATAGTTCGTGAGCGTAGACCGGGTGGCATTTCATAACCGCCCACTCCTCGTCGCTGAGTGGTCCGGGCTTGAGCAGAATAGAGTCGGGAATGCCCATCTTGCCGATGTCATGCAGTAGCGCCCCACGCCGCAGGTGCACCAGGGCACCCTCGCGCACGTTCAGCGAGCGGGCCAGGCGCACCGCCATCTCGGTGACGCGCTGGGTGTGGCCCTCGGTCTCTTTGTCGCGCAGGTCGAGCGCGCCGGACCAACCCTCAAGCGTCCGGTCGTAGGCCAGGCCAAGCTCGATGTTAGAGCGTTGCAGGTCATCGAACAGCGTGGCGTTGTCGATGGCGATAGCCGCCTGCCCCGCCAGTCCCTCCAGGTAGTTGACCCACTCCTTGTCAGGCTCCAGCAGGGACCGCTGAAACACCCTCAGCACGCCCAGCACGTGGCCCTTTGCGATCAGTGGCACGCACATGAGGCTGACGAAACCTTCCGTCTTCACCAGGGGCGCGCACGCGGAATCGGCGGCTTCTCGCAGGTCGGGCACGTACATGTTGCGGCGCGTAAGTGCGGCCTGCCCCGCCACAGGGTCACCGACCCGCACCCTTGTGTGCTTTACAGTGTCAGTGCGGTATCCACAACCCGCGGCGTACTCAAGCACTAGCGTGCTGGGGTTGAGCAGCAACAGGTCGGCAGCGTCTACCTTCAGTTGGCCCAGCACTTTGTCGAGGATGATTTGGAATGTAACACGGGAGTCGTGGCTGGAGCTG
The DNA here is from genome assembly GCA_036388595.1 of Chloroflexia bacterium. Taxonomy (GTDB): domain Bacteria; phylum Chloroflexota; class Chloroflexia; order QHBQ01; family JADMIH01; genus JADMIH01. Next base: position 8,441 of record DASVRN010000236.1, on the reverse strand, counting down.
ATCGCCACGTCAATCGAGTGCAGCGCCTGCACGAAGTCGAGGCGGCGTTGCCCTTCGGTGAACAGGCGAGCGTTGACAATAGCCTGGGTCGCCTGGTCTGCGATACCTTGCATGAGGAATAGAGCATCCTGGGTCAGTTTCCGTGGCTCGCCCACGCTGAATGCGCTTAGAATGCCTACCAACTGGCCGTCGCGGAGCATGCTGGCCGACGCGCAGGTGCGTATCCCCAGGCTGATGGAAGGCTCGAATTCGGGCACACCTGCGAAACTCCGCACATCTTCCACAAGCATGGACGGCCCAGACCGGCTGGCGAAGTGGTCGTACACAGACAGGGGAATCTCCATGTTCTTGCCGTTGCGTTCCTCCGGTAGCCCGATCTCGCACTGCACTACGAGGGCCTGTCGCTTCTCATCCAGCAGAGCCACGCTGGCCCCTTCCAGGCCAAGCGCGCTTGCAAGCTCCTCACACAGGGCTTGCAACAGGGCATCCAGGTCGAGTTGTGCGTTCAGCCGCGAAGCCACGCGAGAAAGGGCAACCACCCGCTCGGCTTCGCGCTTGATCCTTGCTTCATTTTCCACCCGCTCGGTGAAATCCCGGTTGATGCTCAAGATGGCGCGCCGACCCATGTAGTCCACCACCGAGGCGCTGATATCGACGTGCATGGTGGAGCCATCTTTGCGCCGTTGGAGCGTGACGAAGCGGTAGTCGAAGCCCTGCTCTAATACCTGGCGTACTCGCTGCTTCCCGGCCTCCACGTCCTCGGCTATCTGCTCGAGCGACTGGCCTAATAGTTCTTCCCGCGCGAACCCGTACATCTCGCAGGCCTGGACGTTGGCGTCGAGCACTATCTCTCCATCGGGGTCGAAGATCAGGATGGCATCGTGGGCGTTCTCGAACAGGCTGCGGTAATAGCGCTCCGAGTTTTGCAGGGCCTGTTCGGTCAGGAGCCGCCCGGTGATGTCGCGGAAAGTAACCACGCTACCAACCGGCAGGTTCCGCTTGCGGGTGGGCGCGCTGAGGTATTCGACCGGGAACGTTGTGCCGTCCTTGCGGCGGAAGTACGTAGAGGGCGTGCCACCCTTGTGCTTAGCGAGGGCCATCTCACCGGCAGCAGCATGTTCAGCGTCGATGACTTCCGTATCCAGGTCAAAGTCATGATTAGCGGCCAGCAGGTCCGAGTATGACATGCCGACTACATCTTTTTCCGAGTAACCTAGCATACGGAGGGCGGAGGGGTTCGCGAAGGTAATCCGGTTGGAGGTATCCAGGCCATAGATGCCCTCTCCCGCCGCATCGAGGATAGACTGGGTGCTCTGGCGTTCGGCCTCGTTGATGTGCCAGTTGACTATGGACACTATGCTCAACCCGGTTATGAAGATGGCGTGGATACCCGCCCACATCCAGGGTTCCGCCCAGGCCGCCGAGTGGCTGTAGACCATGTGGGGGTTGATAACGCCTACCAGCGCGTGCTCGAAAAAGACAAACGCGATGGCGAGGAGAAAGGGCAGCCAGTCCTGGTAGAGGGCGATGAGGCTCACCATGACGAAGAAGTGGAAGTGCATCTCCGTCAGGCCATTTGAGAAGTTGACCAGCAAGGACGAAGCTGTGAGCATCGCCAGGCTGGCGGCCCCGGAGCGCAGGCCACGCTTCCACATCGGCTCGCGCGCGACCAGGCCCAGGAAGCCGATAAGAAAGGTGCCGAAGAGGACCTGCTTGATATCGGTGCCCATCGCCAACCCGAAGCCGAACACGAAGGCAAGGTGCAGCCATAGCAGCACCATTATGGCACGATGTCGCCTTTGCCACGAGTGTTCGGCCAGCGTGCCACCTTCCGGTAGTAGGTGCCTGGCCCGGGCAAAGAGCCTATGTAGAGGCTTGCCCGATAGGTTGCCGGACGCCCGCCGTGGGTGAGTAGCGGTCAGGCGGTGGGTTGTAATTGGTCGGCTCATTCCTACCTGTTTGAAATATCGCGAGAATCGTAATCACCGGGCTGTACATAGCATTCAGGCCATGCGCCCGGTGCAAGCAGCATAGGAAAGCGTATTCAGATAGCTCGCTGTTCTGCACCTCTCTTACTATACGCGAGTATGGGGTCTGAACATGAGAGACGAATAGGCTAATTTGTAGCGGACCATAGTCCTATAACTGAGAGACAACAATGATGTAGAAGTCGGATAACAGCATCAGCAAGCAAACGGGGACGGTCCTGAGACCATCCCCACACCAGGCTATATCACTTTGCGGAAGTAGAAGCTGTCGCACAAAGCTTGGGATGGAGAAGGGCACCTCAGCCCCTCCCTTTGTCATTCTGAACGCAGTGAAGAATCTCGTCCTCTACCGGGATGTTTCCTCTTTCTTATGGGACTCTGTTGCTGAAGGAAAAGTGGTACTTGCGTGCTGAGAGATGAGATTCTTCGTTACGCTCAGTACCTGGCTAAAGAAGGAATGTCAGCTAATAGAGACACACATGGTGCCAGGCGACGCCCCGCGATTGAAATCGGGGGCTACACTCTGCGAAGTCCCACAAGGGGACTCCTCTACCCACCTACTCTCTCGAAAGCGACCCTCCTGCACAAAGCCAGTCCCGCAGGGACTTTGCAAGGTGTAGCCCCCGATTTCAATCGCGGGGCGTCGCCTAGCACCATACGTGGCTTCTCACACGCATGTAGCCCTATTAGCTGACATTCATTAGCATGGTACTCAGAAAGACAAAGGGGGGCTGATGTGCTGAAGGAAAGGCGGTATCTGGGTAGAGAAGGACAAGATTACTCACGGAACTTACCCTGAGCGTAGCCTCATGTTCGTAAGGACAGGGGCCTGCTTATCCGCTTGTATTCGGCTCGGTAGTTACAAGATAGCTTCCAGGTACCTGCTAGACTGGACCCGCCGAGTCGGCAGCTATCTGCTCGAACTGGCCGATACGCAGGTACTTTAGGCGGCGGGCCTCAAGAAGCTCGCGTGGGCCTTTCTTGGTCTTGAGGGAGTAGAGGGAGCGCAGGTCTTCCAGGTGGCGGACCAGGGCGTCTCGCACGGCGTCTATGGCAACTCCGGGGTCGGTGTGCGCGCCACCCTGCGGCTCCGGGATCACCTCATCTACAACGCCGAACTCCAGCAGGTCGTGCGCGGTGATGCGCATCGTGCTGGCGGCGGCGGGGGCCTGGCCCGCGTCTCGCCAGAGTATCGTGGCGGCGGCTTCGGGGCTGGCTACCGAATAGATAGAGTTTTCCAGCATCAGGATGCGGTCGCCCAGCCCTATGGCGAGCGCGCCACCGCTACCACCTTCTCCCAGCACTGTGGCGATCAGAGGCACCTCCAGGTCGAGCATGGTCACCAGGTTCTCCGCGATGGCCTGCCCGATGCCGCGCTCCTCCGACTGCATGCCGGGGCTTGCGCCGGGGGTGTCTATGAAGGTGAGGATGGGGAAGCCGAAGCGGGCGGCGTGCTCCATGAGGCGCTTGGCCTTGCGGTAGCCCTCCGGCTGGGGCATGCCGAAGTTGCGGGCGATATTCTCGCGAGTGGAGCGGCCTTTCTGCTGACCTATGACCATGACCGTCTCGCCGTTGAAGCAGCCCAGGCCGCCTATGATGGCCGCGTCGTCGCCAAAGAGGCGGTCGCCGTGCAACTCAACGAACTCGGTGCAGATGCGCTGGATGTAATCGAGAGTGTGAGGGCGGTCGGGGTGGCGGGCGAGTTGCACGCGCTGCCAGGCGTTCACCTCGGCCTGGGCCTGCCTGGAAGCCGCGTTCGCCTGTTGCTCAGTGCCGGCGCTACCATTAACACTCGAGTCGCCGGGCTTGTGGCTGATGCCGGGGGGCACGGCGTGGCGCAGAGCCTCCATCCCCTGGTGGCTGCCGTTGCTCTTGTCGGTATTCGCGGTGTCTTGCTTGCGCTCGGTCTCCATAAGCCTCGATGCCATGTGCGGCCGGGGTATACCCTGCCTCACATGCGGTAAGTGTCTAGCAGTTGCGGTACAGCCTCAGCAGGCGGCTTATCGTGGTGCGTAGCTCCCGGCGGGGCGTCACCATGTCCACCATGCCATGCTTCATCAGGAACTCGGCGGTCTGGAAGTCGGGCGGCAGCTTCTGCTTGATCGTTTGCTCGATCACGCGGGGGCCTGCGAAGCCGATCAGCGCGCCCGGCTCGGCCATGACGATATCGGCGGACGTGGCGTAGGAAGCGGTCACCCCCCCGGTGCAGGGGTCGGTGAGCAGTGAAATATGCGGCAGGTGGGCCTCACTAAGCCCGCGCAGGGCGGAGGTGGTCTTAGCCATCTGCATCAGCGAGAAGATGCCCTCCTGCATGCGCGCTCCACCCGAAGCCGACACGGAAAGCAGCCCGACCTTCCGCTCTATAGCCAACTCAGCGGCCTCAACCAGCCCCTGGCCGTACACGGAACCCATGCTGCCCCCGAAGAAGCGGAAATCGGTAACGAAAACGACGGCGGGCACGTCCTCGATGCGGACGCTGCCGTAAACGACCGCATCGGTCAGGCCGGTCTTCTTCTGGGTCTCCGCGAGCTTGGTGGAGTACTTCTGCTCCAGCGAGACGAAACCGATTCTATCGACCGGGGCCACGTTGGGGCCTTCGCGCACGAAGCTATCCTCGTCCTGGAGGAAGTCAATCCGCTCCTCGGAGGAGAGGCGGAAATGGTAGGCGCACTTCTGGCAGACCTTCAGGTTGTTCTCTAGCTCGCGGGTGTAGAGCAGTTCGTTGCACTTGGGACACTTGGTCCACAGGTCGTCGGGGAACTCCCTGTTCGGTGCGTCCTGCCCTCTCGTGTCGGGGCGCTTGTCTTGCCCCAGCGAGAAGTAGCGGCGCTTGCGAAAGATATCCTGCAAGGTTGGCTCCTGGTGTTGGTCCTGCTGGTTTATAGCCGGATTTTGGTATTATACCACAATGTTGTAAGCCTCTGAAGTTTCAGGTTCTCCGGTACCGGCGTCACGGCACAGGCAGGTCATGGTACGCATATTGCTCGCATGCGCAGCTACTCAACGGCATTGAGTATTATATTAGGTAGCAGAAGTAGACGTGCGTGGGTGGCACTAGCTCAAAGGAGGGGCAGTATCCATGAAGCGACTTTCGTCATCCCTGGAAGTTCTAGTGCCGCAGATGCGGACGGCTAAGTTTAGAAGAGGCTTGCTAGCGGCACTGTTGCTGTTGCTCGTTCTCGCGGTTGGGGCGAGCGGCTACCTCAGGGGGCCACAGAGCACCGCAGGTGGGCAGATTGCAAATAGGCCCAGTGGTGCCACCGGCAACAGCGGCGTACCTTACGACCCACCAAAGGAGCGCACCCTACCCAATGGCGGCAAGACGAGCAGCGCCGTCAGGCACGACGTTTCTGCCCCACTCCGCTCGATTCGACCCATTCCCCCGGCCCCCGTAGCGGAGAGGGAGGAGAATGGGGTGGAGAACGGCCTGCCGCCGTTCGGACCCAGCGAACCCATACAGGACCCGTCGGTGCAGGATTTCTTTGGCCCGCTCGCTATAGCGACACCTGACCGGAGCATTGAAGGCCAGTACAATTATTGGGGGGTCTCACCGCCCGATACCGACGGCGATGTTGGCCCCAACCACTACGTCCAGATGGTCAACCTGGGGTTCCAGGTCTACGACAAGAGCGGCAACGTGCTGTACGGCCCCGCCAACACCAACACTATCTGGAGCGGCTTCGGAGGCCAGTGCGAATTGCAGAACGCGGGCGACCCGATTGTGCTCTACGACCAGTTGGCGGACCGCTGGCTCCTATCGCAGTTCACCTCCGCCATCGATCCTCCCGACCCTGCTATTCCCGTAGGAACGGGTCCGTACTACGAGTGCATTGCCATCTCCACCACGCCCGACCCTACCGGCAGCTATTACCGTTACGCCTTCCAGGTCAGCGAGACTAGCTTTGAAGACTACCCGCACTTTGGCGTGTGGCCCGACGGCTATTACATGACTACCAACGAGTTCGCTGCCAGCACTGCCGGCACGGGCGCGGGCATCTTCGCCTTCGAGCGAGAGAAGATGCTGGTAGGCCAGCAGGCAGACATGATCTACTTCGCCCTGGGGTTGCCCTACGGCGGCTTGCTCCCTTCCGACCTGGAGGGGTATACGCTGCCACCCGCAAACAGCCCCAACTTTATACTTGGCCTACAGAGGAGCACGGCCAACCAGCTACACATGTTCAAATTTGACGTTGTCACCTGGGATCCTCCCGTTGCCACTCTCAGCAACCCAGTCGTGATCCCGGTGAACGCTTGGGACGCGGAATTTTGCACCGCCTCTCGTGAGGCGTGTATTCCACAGCCTTCCCCGGGCGTCCCACTGGAAGCTATCGCCGACCGGCTGATGTACCGCCTGGTATACCGCAACTTCGAGACGCACGAATCCCTGGTGGCTAACCACACTGTAGACGCGGGCAGCAGCCGGGCAGGTATCCGGTGGTACGAGATACGCGACCCCAACGGTGTAGCACCCACAGTCCACCAGCAGAACACATATGCTCCCGCCGACGGCCTTCACCGCTGGATGGGGAGCCTCGCTATGGACCGGCTGGGTAATATCGCTCTGGGCTACAGCGTGTCCAGCACATCAACCACATACCCGTCCATACGCTACACCGGCCGTGTGTTCACCGACACTTTGAGCACGCTGCCCCAGGGCGAAGGGGAGATCATCGCCGGTAGCGGCGCGCAGACCGGAAGCGCACGCTGGGGTGATTACAGTTCCATGCACGTGGACACAGACGAGTGCACCTTCTGGTACACGACCGAGTACTATGACGTCAGCAGTTTCAACGGCTGGAAAACACGTATAGGCTCCTTCAGGTTTGCTAATTGCGCTCCGGTTTGTGGGGTCAGTGAAGTCATAACAGGCTCCATTACCATGAGCGATACAACCCAAACCTCGGCGGTGGTAGGCGGTGCGGTCAGCCAGTGTAACACCCCTCAAGCCTGCCCAGGGATGTCTTCGTTCGCGAACCCCAGGCACACAGACGTCTATACCCGCACCAATACCAGCGGCTCCCCTCAGTGTGTCACCGTGAACATAGACTCGACCGCGTGCGGGAACGGCGGTGTCGGGAGCGTAGCCTACCTGAATAGCTTCAATCCCGCCAGCGTCTGCAACAACTATCTCGCCAGCGCACCGGCGGGGCCAAATGTCAGCTATTCCTTCACGGTGCCCAACGGGGCTACGTATGTCGTTGTGGTGCGTGAGACTAACATAGACGCGGGCTGCGCGAGTTACACGTTAAGCATCAATCCGTCATGCGGAGTTGTCGCAGAAGGCAATCCCAGCGCCACGGCTACGGCCACCATACCAGCCGCAACTGCTACGGCTACAATTACAGCTACGACTATAGCTACAACTACAGCCACCCAGACTTCTACCTCCGTTATTGTGCCGTCCTCCACGAGCACTACGCTGCCCTCATCTACCGCAACTGCCGCAGCTACCGGTACCAGCACCGGCACCTCAGTAGCCACAGGAACGACTACCAGCACCAGGACAAGCACGGCTGTAGCCACGAGCACGAGGACGAGCACGGCTGTAGCCACAAACACGCGGACCGCTACTTCAGTAGCCAGCACCAGCACGGCAGTACCAAGCGCCACAGCTACAGCGTGCCCGATCCAGTTCGCTGACGTGCAGCCCGGCGACACCTTCTACGAGTTCATCCGCTGTCTCGCTTGCCGCCAGATAGTGGGTGGGTACCCGTGCGGAGGACCTGGCGAGTCTTGCAACAATGACAACGAGCCGTACTACAGGCCGGGTGCTAACGTAACCAGGGGTCAGCTATCCAAGATCATCGCCAACTCTGCCGGTCTCAACGATCCAATAGCTCCAGGCCAGCAGCAGTTCGCGGATGTAGAGCCTGGCGATCCTTTCTACGAGTTCGTGGAGCGACTGGCCGAGACCGGGGCCATAGCGGGTTACCCGTGCGGCGAGTCCGGCCCTGGTGAGCCTTGCGACGACTTGAACAGACCGTACTTCCGCCCCAACAATCCAGCCACTAGAGGGCAGATCTCCAAGATCGTGTCGATAGCGGCAGGGTTCGAGGAGGACGTACCTGCCGGTCAGCAGACCTTCACCGACACACCACCCGATAGCCCCTTCTGGGTGTTCATCGAGAGGTTGGCGGCACGAGGGATTATCTCCGGGTACGGTGATGCATCGAGGTGCCCTGAGACTGGAACACCGTGCTTCCGGTACAACGACCAGACAACAAGAGGACAGATGGCGAAGATAGCGGCTAACGCCTTCTTCCCCAACTGCCAAACACCCGCTAGGCCGTAGCCAGTAGAGAGGATTAAATAGAGAAGGGGGTGAGTCTCGACTCACCCCCTTCTTTATACAGACTACTTAGCCAAACTCATCTCAAAAGTGACAGTAAAATAACAGGATGGAATATGAGCACCAAAGTTCCCCTTTGTCATTTCGAACGTAGTGAGAAATCT
>DASVRN010000235.1:0-35233 GCA_036388595.1 Chloroflexia bacterium | reverse complement strand
CGTCTACGGGGATGGTGCGGATGCGGTTGGTGGTGCCGCGTTCGATAAGGGTGACGGTCCACTTTTGTGGCAGTTGGCTGCCGATGCGCATGAAGCCCTGGGCAGTCCAGCCACCGTCTGCCTCGGCGTTGTCGGAGTAGCCGATTTCGGGGATGCTGATGTCGTCCACCAGGAAGCCCGGGCGGTTGAGACCTTCGTCGGTTACGTACTCGAAGCGGATAAGCACCTTCTGTCCCGCGTAGGCGCTAAGGTCCACCGACTCCTGCACCCACTTCGGTGTGGCCTTGGAGGTGGCAGCCTGGCCGCTCTTAGCCGTCCAGGCTTGACCGTAGCTGTTGCCGTTTGGGTTTTCCCCGGTCGAGTACTTGCCTTTGAGCACCGTCCAAGATTTGCCGCCGTCCACCGAGGCTTCGACGTACGCGTAATCGAAGAAACGCTCTATGTCGTACCACGTCCAGAACTGCAAGGTGGCCCTGGTCACCTTCGTCAGGTCGAACTCACGGGTCAAGGTTGCGTCGGCGGAGTCCTGCCGGTTGGCGTACCAGTGGTATTGCCCGCTGTGCGGATTGGCTGCCACCACGGGCGCAGTGGAGTTGCCCTTGAATGAGACGGTGAGCGCACCGGTGTTGCCGGTCAGGGCGATGTAGTCGGCGGCGTACTGGTGCACCGACTCGCTGCGTGTGGCTGGGTAGCGGCTCAACGTGCGGCCCGGCTTGACCCTTCCGCCCTGGCCGTAGCTGTAGCGGCCGCCTTCCAGCTTCTTGTCGTTGAGCACGTTGGCTATCGTCCAGTCCTGGAACGCGCCTTCAAAGCCTGCCGCGTTGCCCGACTCCCTGATAGCCGCGTCCAGACCGCCGGTGCCGGGCAAGTCGTGCCCCAGGAGGTTCGCCATGAAAGCCTCGCCGCCGTAGCGATCCATCAGGTAGCGCAGGAACATATACGAGGCCCCGTAATGAGCCGAACTGCTGCCTGCCTCGTCCCAGGCGTTTAGCTGCGTGTCAGGGTTGGTGACGAAGGAGTAGTCTACGCCGCCGGGGCTGTAGCCGTTCACCCACTGGGCTACCACCGACGCACCTTCGTCCAGCCAGATGTCCCGGTTGCGGTGCACGTTCCACTGGATCATGTGCTGGAACTCGTGGGCCAGCGTGGCCTCAAAGTAGTTGTCCGCGCCGCCGCTCTTGCCGCCGGGCAGCGTTGACATATAGATCATGTCGCGCTGGTTGCTGAATGAGTTTACGATCCTGGGAAACGCATCCGCCGCCGAAAAGTAGCCGCCGACCCCCGGCACCTGCGTGATGAGCACCGTTATGTGCTCGTCGTTGTCCACGCCGGGCGAGATTTCCTGGCCGAACACCTGCCTGTTCTTCGGGTAAATCTTCGTCTCGAACAGGTCCGCCGAGGCCCGAAGACTCGTCATATTCACGCTCATGCCGTCGCGTACGTACCAATAGGCGTGTGGGGTGACATATCGCACGATAGCCGTCACCGTGAAGTAGTTGCGGTTGCTTACGTTGGCTACGTTGAACTCGTGCCGCGTACCGACCGGGTAGTTGGGCGGGGTGTTGTTCACTACGTGGGGTACGGTGCCGTTACCGCCCAGCCTGAGCCGCTGGGTGAGCGCCACCAGGTCGCGGGGCGGTGCGTAGGTGCTCGCCAGGGCCGCTGCCGTCTGCTCGAGCGGGTTTGGGGCGGCGGCCCATGAGTGCGGCTGGGAGACGATGGTGGTGTACGTGGGAGCGGCTGAGGTAGCGGGCGGTTCGGCCGAGGAAAGCGCCAACAAAGCCACCAGCAGAGGGAAAGTCGCGGCAAGGGCGGAGAAGAGACGTTTGGGGTGCATAAGATATTATACACTCTACCACCCCGGTGACATAGCAGGTGCGGCGTGCTATAATGTTGCGGCGGCGCTGTGTATTTATTGGTCCCGTATGTAGTGACGTATTTGGGGTTAGCTCTATGATAGGCACCTCTCCTTCCGATATTTTGGCTATGGCCCTGCCGGTCGTGCTCGCGATAGTGATGGGCATTTTCGGCGCTTTGCGGGGCTTCCGGCGCGAGGCAATCGTATCAGGGTCGACAGTGCTGGGCGCGCTCATCGTGCAGCAATGGGTCTCCCTGTGGGCCGACGACCTTTACGGCATGTACACCGCTGTCTCGCGTGAGATGCAGCAGGTGGCGCTGAGTCACGTGCTGCTATCGCTGATCGTGCTGGTGATCGGCTACGGGTTGGGTAGTCTCGTGCCGAGGGGTCGCGTGTCCAGCGGCTCGCGAGTGGGCGGGTTGTTGCTGGGGCTGGCGAATGGCTCTGCCATCGGCGGCTGGCTGTTGCGCTACATCTATACCAGCCTGGATGGCGCGCAGCCTTCGAGCAATCTGTACCAGAACGTCGTAACCCAGACCTTCATGATCTGGGCCGGGTGGTTCCCCGTGGCGCTGGCTATAATCGGTGCCCTCGTGGCGCTGATAGCCCCGTTCCGTAGGTCGGAGGTCGAAGTAACGCAGACCGCAGCAGTGGCTACTTCGGCAGCCGCCCCGGTGTGGACGCCGCCACCGCCCGCGCCTGCCTATAGCGCCACGACAACTACTACAAACACAGCCTATGGCGCTCCCGCTTACGGCGCTCCCACGCCAGGCAGAATGTCAGGGCCTGTAGGCGCTGCCACACCCTACGACCGCACGGTCGCCAACCTCAGCCCCTATGCTACGCCCGAACCCCGCCCGCAGCCTCCGTATGACGCTCCACGCACACAGACCTTCGGCGGGTTGGACGTTCCTCCCCCGGCTCCTACCCGCGATCCCTATACCTCCAGCGCGTACAATCCCGGTCCATACGACGCCACCGCCACGCGCAACTTCACACCCGTTCCGAGGGATGATGGTACCGCACCTTCCACAAACGTGCTGGCCGGAAGCAATCAGAGTAGCTATGTGCAGCAGGCGCCTATTTACAGGTCGGGTATAGGTGAGACCCCTGGCCCTAGCAGCACTGTTTCAGCCGCAGACACAGACACTGAGACGTCCCAACGGCCTTCAACCGCCGCACCTGAGGCGTTACGGCCCTCCTCGGACTGGCTTGCGGCCTCTACCGCTGCGGCCCAGCCGGAGAGTGCGTCGGCAAGCGCACCTGTAGATGTGGACGAGCCTACGGCTGCCAACCAGGACGACGGACAAGCGGACGCGGAGCCTGAGACCCGAGAGGCCGCGCCGGTTGCTTTGGAAGTGGCCGACGACGCGAGCGACGACGCGAGTGACGAGGAACACGAAACCCCGGTAACTGCGGTTCCGGCTGCGACTTACACTGCTACCGACGCGACCTGCGCCACCTGCGGGGCCACGATGCTGAGTAGCGCCCGGTTCTGCACCGAATGCGGCACACCAGTTGCAAGTGCTTAGCTCTGCCCATAGGGAACGAGAGGAAGTAAATGCAAAGTAATCGCTGGTTACAGACACTGATAGTGCTGCTGGTGATTATTGCGTCTGCCTGGCTGGCTGGGCAGGTGTGGACTTTCCTCATGCAGTTCTCCAGCATCCTGCTCCTCTTCTTCCTGGCGTGGCTGCTGGCTTTCGTGCTCAGCCCCATCGCCAGGGCGCTACAAAGGCGCGGCGTGCCGAAGACGCTGGCCGTTGGTATTGTGTACCTGGTGTTGGCACTGTTGGCCGTGCTATCAGTCTGGTGGCTGGTGCCCCCGATAACAGCCCAGGTGGGCCAGTTGCAGACCGGCATACAGAACGGCAGCTACTTGGCGACTTTCAACATATTTTATGAAGACGTGGTGAAGGCGTTAAGGGGCCTGGGACTCGAAAACGCCGACTTGGACCAGATATACAACGAGATTACCGCGCAGGCGCAGAACGTACTCCTCAACATAGTTTCCAACACGTTCAACATGCTTCAGGGCGTGGCTACCTTTGCCCTGCAATTCATCCTGGTGCTGATCCTGTCCTTCTACTTCATGAACGACAGCGAGCGGCTGTTCAACGGCATTGTCGAACTGTTGCCGACGCGTTGGCAGGATGAGGCCCGGCTGGTGGGGCTGAGCATCGAGAAGAGCTTCGGTGGCTTCATACGCGGGCAACTGGTGTTCGCGCTCGTGTACGCCATCTTTACGGCCATCATCATGCTGGTGCCTCCCTTCCAGCTTGACTTCGTGATTATTGCCTCCATTGTGGCCGGACTGTGCATGATTATCCCCCTGGTAGGCAACTTCCTGGCGTTCCTCCCGGCTATCATGGTGGCGCTCGTGACGGGCCGGACCGACATCTGGCTCTGGCTGCTGCTGGTGGAGTTCATCATGCAGTCGTTCATGATGAACGTGCTCGGCCCGCGCATCATGTCGAGCGCGATAGGCATACACCCACTCTACGTGGTGGCTGCGATGCTGGTCGGCGGGCAGGTAGCGGGGCTGTGGGGCGCGCTCTTCGGCATACCGATAGCGGGGGCCATTAACCTGATAGGTCGCCCTGTCATGCGGCGCATTCGCTACCAGACGAACCTCTACAAAGACCCCGAAATGCCCACCCTGCCCACGAGTGCCTTCCTAACGGGGCCGCTGGCGCTATCTATGGTGCAGATGCAGACCAATCCGACCGTGAGGCCACCCGGCGCGCCTCAGGAGCAGGGCAGCGACGAAGTGCTCATGGGTGCGTCCCAGGCCCTTTCCTCGCCGCCTTCCGGTCCAACTGCTACGCCCTCTAGCGGCCTTCCTGTTGGCTCCGGTCCGCGCACCAGCGGGCCGCTCACGCCGGGCATGGCTACGCAACGCACAGCGATGGATCCTCAGACCACCGGCGGCCTCGGCAGAACAAACATGCTCGCCCAGCCTGTGCCTGACGTGGAAGAACTCTATATGGTGCCGCGGACCCCCACGTTCAGCATGCGCGTGTGGCGGTTCATCTTCTCGGTGGCGGGCAGGGCACGGACTTGGGCCGGAAAGCGGGCGGAGGCGAGGTTGCACCGGCGCTAATGGCCGTTCAATCTACCCGACATGCCACCCAGGCCGTCCGCGCGCCTGGTACAGACGCTACTCCCCGTAAGTCACGCGCCGTTGGGCAGCATCTACTGGTGCTTGCCGGATATGCCATCCTGGCGGTAGCCCTCACCTGGCCCGTAGCATCCAGGCTCTTTACCGAGGTGCCGGGGGGCGGCGATGCCTGGCAGCATATCTGGAACCTCTGGTGGGTGAAGCAGGCGTTGCTGGTCGAGCACACCAGCCCCTACCACACCGACTTGCTTTACTACCCGGAGGGCGTGAGCCTCTACTTCCACACGCTCGTGCTTACCGCGGGGCTGGTGGGCATCCCCCTCCAACTGCTCGGGTTCAACCTGATCGCCACGTACAACCTCGTGTTGTTGAGCACCTTCGTGCTGGCGGGCTACGGCATGTACCTGCTGTGCATGTACCTGACCCGCCATGCCTGGGCCTCGTTCGTGGGCGGTATCGTGTTCGCGTTCTCGCCTTACCACCTGGCCCACACCTCCGGCCATATGAATTTGGCCTCGTTGCAGTGGCTTCCCTTCTACGTGCTCGCTCTCCTCAAAGCTTTCGAGCCGGGGGCAGTGTGGGATCGACGTACTAACAGGACGGAAGGCGACCAACTTGCTGACGCACCGGTGCATGGCACTGCGAGGGAGCGCCTGTTATGGTCGGTCGCTGCCGGTGCGCTGCTCGCACTGAACGCTTACACCGACTGGCTCTACCTTATCTTCCTCGTGCTCTTTACGGGCTTGTTCGCCGCCTGGAAGCTGCTGATACCTTCTGAGCGTCGTGGCCTGGGCGTGGGTATGTGGTCGTGGATGGAGGCGGGCACGCGGTTCGCGATCATGGGCCTGGTGTTCCTGGTACTGAGCGCGCCCATCTTCTTTCCCACGCTGGCCGAGGCTACACGAGGCTACGCTCAACAACCTCCTTTTGAGGTGCTGGTCTATTCTTCCGATCTCACTTCCGCCGTCACGCCCTCCGAGCTTCACCCGGTGTGGGGCGCGGCCATCAAGGAGCAGGTGAACAACACCGGCCCCTATCTCCCGATCAAGAACCCCAGCGAGAGAGTCCTGTTCCTCGGGTTCTCCGTGCTCGTGCTGGCGGCCCTGGGACTGTGGCGCGGATGGCGGTCCATGCAGGTGCGCTTCTGGGCCTTCGCCGCCTTCACAACGTGGCTGCTGAGCCTGGGGCCGCTTCTGCAATACATGGGCAAGACGACATTCACCCTGTTCGAGGTGAACGTGCCGCTCCCTTATTTGCTGCTCTACCGCCTGCCTCTGCTCAGCATCATGCGCACGCCCGCCCGCCTCACGGTGCTCACAATGCTGGCCCTGGGGGTGCTGGCGGCGTTCGCGTTGACTGCGTTGCTGGGGCGACGCTACCTGGAACGTGGCCGTGTATTGTCCTTCCGCAATGCTGTGTGGGGCCTTTTACTTCCCGCCATTATCGTCTTCGAGTTCCTCGCGGTGCCGTTTCCCACCGTGCCCCCAGGCTGGAACGTACCCATTTACCGGCAGATAGCCACCGAGCCGGGGGACTTCGCGCTGCTCGAACTACCTATCAGGCCGTTTGGCGACTACATGGCCTACCAGACGGTGCATGGCAAGCCTATAGTAGGTGGCTACCTGTCGAGGCAGCCTCCGTATGCCACCCTGGCACAGACCCCGGCGCTGCACTACCTGGAGGACACCGTAGCGGCAGACGACCCCGTGTCGGCGCAGGTCACGGAGGGTAGGGGAGTCACAGAGCTGAAGGCCCTGGGTGTAAAGTACGTAATAATCCGCTGGTGGGCCTTTACGCCGGAGCAGAAACAAGCGATGCAGGTAAAGCTCGACAACCTGCTGGCGAGACCACCTGACTATTCGTACCCCTCCGATACAGTTGACGTGTGGGAACTTAAATAGAAAGAGGGAGTTGGTCGCACCCAACTCCCTCTTTCCCACCTAAGTCTGCTCTATGGTTCGGCGGTGGGGCGCACGTCTGGCTGCTCGTCACCTGTACCCAGTGTAGTTGCGCCATCCCTGGACTCGGACCCTGCTGAGCCAGGAGTGGTGTCCTGGGCCGGGAGCGTCCCGCCGCTCAACGAGGCGTGATAGACGCGGTTGCCGCTCACCAGGTACAACTCACCCTTTGCTTCATCGACCGTGAAGCCGTTGAAGGTGATAGAGTTGTCGCCTGCGGGACCCATGAAGGTCGCTACAGTCTGGCCGTCCTTGCCGAGGCGGGTCACCGCACCCCCGGCGCTCTTCAGCACATACAGGTCGCGCGTCTCAGGGCTGGTAAAGAGGTCTGTTGCGGGCGCGGCTGAGGGACCTGGCTTGGGGGTGATGCTACTCGTCACGTTACCCCCTTGCATCGTCAGTATCTTGCCGTCAGCCAGGAGCACGTATATAGAGCCGTCAATGGCAACCGCCACAGGGTTCGACAGTTGCTCGACCGTAGCAGGGTCCGTGATCCAATCGGCGGACGGCTCGCCGTACTTGCCTGCGAAGTACTTCGACACCTGGCCGGGCTTCGCGGCTAGCAGGTAGAGGTTACCGTCGTAAGTGGCGATATCTTTGGGCACGCCCAGCTTGCTTGCGTCGCCCAGTTGCTCGGCCGCCCAGCTTCCGTTCTCCCCGTTGTAGACGTACACCGATAGCTTGTCGTCAAGGACCAGTACGCTACCTTGCCGCGTCGTAATGGCTACGGGCTTCCCGGCGCTCTGGTCGCCCGCTACGTCGCCCGCGCCGAGGGCCTTTACGCACGCCTTTGCCGAGATGTTGCACTTGTATACGGCTGCCGCTGACCTATCCAGTACGAATGCCTCGTTACCCGAGATAATCAGGTCGGCGGGTGCTGAAGCCGCCACCTGGGTGGCGGTGCCCGACTGCATATCGCCTGCTACTTCGCCCGCGGCACCCTCCTGACCGAACTGGAACAGCAACGCGAGACTCACGCGGGTTATGCCCTGGGCCCTGTCGAGTTGTACCTGCACTTTATCCGCGAACACCTGGGCTTCGGGCGAACCCGGCTCGGCTGCGGCCGCTTGCTGTGCGTGCTGAAGGGCACTTTGCAGTAGCGTAATGCGCTCAGTTTCGTTTGTACCTGGCTGATTGGCTAATAACTCCTCTTGCTTAGCCTGTTCAAGCAACGTGTTCACCTGCACTTGCTTGTTGTCATTCATCGCCCTGAAGACCGACCATGCCAGGATACCCAACACTACCGCGAGGGCCACCAAAGTAAGCAGCCGGACCGGTACGGCGAAACTGCCGCCACCAGCCATTGCGGGCCTGGGAAGTCTGAAGGTCCGCTCCGGCAGCATGTTTTGTGCGGTGTTCCGGGTCCAGGTTGCTACGTTGCGTCCCACCTTCACCAGGTTAGGAGCCTTGGGCACTGAGATACGGGGCATCTTCGGCATCGAGACGCGAGGCAATGAGATGCCAGGCAGAGCGAGATTGGGCCTCCATCTGGCCCTTCGCTTGCTGACCTCTGCCTGCCCCGGAGCATCGTATATGTAGGAGTCGTAGGGAATAGGCCCCGTACCAAACAAGTCAGGTGCAGGGAACGGCGGGTCGGCTGCTGCCTCTATCTGCATGTCCTGCGAGACGACGCCTAGAGGCTGGAACCGTGGCTCCTTCTGCCAGGGGAAGACTACTTGCTCAGGATCGGGTGGGGCCACCTCTTCTTCGCCCTCGACGAGCGTTCTCATAACAGGAGGGGAGTCCTCCCAGCCGTCGAAGTTTAGCTCCCCCAGTTCCTCTTCAAAGTCGTCTTCCCAGAGGATGGGGGCCTGGAATGGCGGGCGCTCCAGTTGGTGTTGCACTAGCAGGCGTGTTGGCCTCATCGCGGCGTGCAGGCTGGCAGGCGACTCCGGCTCCTCCGGCTCCTCGTCCGCCTGTGCCAGTTCTTCGGAGCGAAGCACTTCAAGCGGGGGAGTCTCCCAGGGCAGCCGGAAGTCGTCCTCGGCAAGGTCGTCATACCGGGGTCGCGTTGGATCAGGCTCAATTAGTGTCAACGAGGGCCGCACTGGGGCACCCTGCAAGAGTGGAGCATCTTCCCCCGCCTCATGCGCCTGTGGCACTATGGCTTCGGGTTCTGCCGCCAGGATAGCCTCAGCGTCTTCATCTGCTACTGTTACTATCTCGGGTCCGCTCCACTGCACGTCTATGCCGGAAGATGTAGGGCCGCCGAACGCGAGCACACAGGCGTGGGCTTGTGCGAGGCCGTGGGTGATAGCAAGCTCCAGCAGCGCCTCAGTCACCGCGTCGGCATCGAAGCCGGACATGACTTCCTCGGCGGTCTCGCGGTCGAGCAACCTCGCCAGGCTGGAGGTGACCAGCACCACCAGGTCGCCGTCCTCGATGCGCCTGTAAATGGGGTTGCTTTCCACTCCGGGCGCGGAGCCGAGTGAAGGGCTGAGCAGGTGGTCCTGGCTGAAATCGGGCGGGAACTCTTCCACGTCATCGAACTCGGTGGAGTCGTAGTCGTGACGCAGGATGGTGAGCTGTGGCCGGTTGGCTTTGCTGTTGGGGCGGGCGCGCCAGTAAGGTGTCTCCGGTACGGCGGTGAGCAGCCCGTTATGCCGAATGTAGGCCTGCGCGGGCGCCATCTGGGCCAGGTAGATGCCGGTGCCGTCCGAGCGGAGCAGGGCCGCCGACAAGCCGACCTTGAAGCGGCGGGCGCGGGCACCCCCCGCTCGTACCGCCACCAGCGGGCTGGAGTCGAGGTTAGACTCCCCCAAGGCGCTGGCGTAATTGTAGCGGAGGACTGCGTTATTGGCGGCGTCAAGCGCTGCGGTCAGGCCGCTCGTCATGCTGAGCGAGGTGTCGGCCAGGTACTGGTCGGCGATGATCTTGCGGGCCAGCCTGCATACTTCAGCAGAGAGGGCGGGGTGCTCCCCGGCAGGCTCGGTCAGCAGGGCCAATGTGCCCTTTCTGCCCGACCTTGGTTGCAGGCAGGCGATGTAGTCGTCGGCCTCCTGTCGAATGCCGCTCAAGACGGCGAACCTGCGGCAGGTTACTTCCAGCCGCTCGATGCGTTGCGTGCGTTGCAGTCGCTCCATGCGCTCCATATTGGACCTCTCTTCGAGTCACTCCCGGCGGGATGCGTGGCGCTCGCCACTGTACCATGTCTAAGCCAGCGACACGCGCCAAGTATAGCAGCGGGGGTAGAACAAAAGCCGGGTTTTGCACATGGTGGACGATGGACGAGAGGAGGATGGACGATGGACGAGAGGAGGATGGACGATGGACGATGGACGATGGACGATGGACGAGAGGAGACGAAACCGCCAAGACGCCAAGGACGCCAAGAACCACGCCAAGGTTAAGATTGTTTAATTGGGTGCTGCCCTGTACCCACTCTCTACCCACTACTCAGTCCTCAGTCCTCATCACTGCTATCGTCCATCGTCCATCGTCCATCGTCCCACTCGCCACTTCTCCCTGTTTGCAGTACACTAAGTTGGTCATTCTAGGAGCAGGGGGAACGCTATGTCGGCGGTTACGGACTACATTGACGCACACTTTGAAGAGACGTTGTCTAGGCTTGCCCGGTGGGCGGCTCAGCCTAGCATTTCGACGGAGCACCGGGGCATCAGAGAGATGGCCGCGCTGGCGAGGGAGGACTTGGAGCGCAGTGGCTTCGCGGTGGAGGTGCACGAGACGGACGGTGAGCCTATTGTGCTTGCCAGTGCGGGGCCGGAGGACGCGCCTACAATACTTATTTACAACCACTACGACGTACAGCCTGAAGGCGACCCGGACGCCTGGACTTCGCCGCCCTTCGAGCCGCAGGTGCGAGACGGCAAGATGTACGGGCGGGGCGTAGCGGACACCAAGAGCAACGTTATCTCGCGGCTGGCTACGTTTGACGCTATCCGAGCGGTGCGCGGTGAACTGCCCGTGCGCGTGGTGTGGCTCCTGGAGGGGGAGGAGGAGATCGGTAGTCCTAACCTGGAGAAGTTCGTGCTGGAGCACCGGGAAGAACTGCGCGCCGACGGCTGCATCTGGGAGTTCGGCACGCATACCTGGGATGGCCGTCCGGTGGTGCATCTCGGCCTGAAGGGTATGCTCTCCATTGAGTTGACAGCCCGCAACGGCAAGCGCGACCTGCATTCCGGCGTGGCGGCTTACGTCGAAAGCGCGGTGTGGCGGCTGGTGTGGGCCTTGAACAAGATACAGACCGCGGACCACCGAGTACATATCCCCGGCTTCTACCAGTCGGTGACGGTGCCCACCCCGCCGCAGGAGGCGTTGATAGAAAAGCTGCCCGACGAGACGGCCCAGGACATCGAGAACTGGGGCATCAATGGCTTTCTTGGCGGTATAACCGGACACCAGGTGTACCATGCGGCGGCTTTCCACCCAACCGCCAACATCCAGGGCATAGAGGCGGGCTACAACGGCCCCGGCTCCAAGACCATCCTCCCTAACGAGGCAAGGGCCAAGCTGGACTTGCGCCTCGTGCCCGACCAGGACCCGGAGGAGGTGCTGCAATCGCTACGCGCCTACTTGCGTGATGAAGGGTTCGGGGATATCGAGGTGGAACGCATACCCAACGAGGGAGACCTATACCCGGCCATCAGCGACCCCTCCGCGCCTTTTATACAGATGGTAGTCCAGTCGTGTCGGGACGTGGCAGGCAGCGAGCCGGTGGTAGTCCCCTCCAACGCAGGCTCCGGTCCGATGTCGGTCTTCAGCATGCCCGCACCCCGAGGGCTGGGCCTACCGACCGCCTGCATCGGCACCGGCTACCCCGACTCCCGCGCCCACGCCCCCGACGAGAACATCCGCCTCGAAGACATGCGCCGCCACATGCACACCATGTCCCGGCTGGTAGAGTTGCTGGTGGGAGGAAGATAGGCGGCGGACGATAGACGATGGACGATAGACGACGGTAGAACAATCCTCGTCCGTCGTCCGTCGTCCATCGTCTATCGTCCATCGTCCACACCATGCCCGAGACCGCTGTAATCATTCTCAATTGGAACGGCGCGCGATTGCTGCCGGAGTGTCTCTCTGCGCTTGCCGCCCAGACTTACAGGGACTTCGAGTTGTGGCTGGTGGATAACGGCTCGATTGACGGCTCGCACGCGCTGCTGGACGACCTGGAGCGCACGCTTCAGCCGGACTGGCTGGCGCACCCCCTTCCACACCCCGCCCGAATAATCCGCAACAGCGACAACGTAGGTTTCGCCGCGGGCAACAACCAGGCGATGCGCCTATGCACCTCCCGCTACGTGGCCGCGCTCAACAACGATGCCATAGCCGATGAGGATTGGCTGGGGCAGTTGGTGGAGACAGCCCGCACAGCGAGGAGCGGCGTCGGCATGGTGGCCTCTACTATGCTCTTTTCCCACCGCCCGGAGCTTGTCGCCTCGGCTGGAATCTCGGTGCACGCCGATGGCGTCGCCCTTGACCGCGCGCCGGGCATGTTGAGTACGGAGTTAGTTAGCTTGGGAACCCGCCCTGTGTTCGGGCCGAGTGCCGGGGCTGCCCTCTATACCGCGTCCATGCTGCGCGGCGTGGGACTCTTTGACGAACGGTTCTTCAGCTACCTCGAAGACGCCGACCTGGCGTGGCGGGCGCGGTCTCGCGGCTGGCGGGCGCTCCACAATCCCCAGGCGCGGGTGCGACATGAATATTCGGCTACGGGCGGGCACAATTCGCCCTTCAAGCGGAGGCTGCTGGCACGCAACCGCGTCTGGCTTCTATATAAGAACATGCCTTCCGTCCTCATGCAGCGATACGCGCCCCTCATCACCCGCTACGATGCGCTGGCCCTGCTCAATGCCATCCGTACTGGCGACCACGCTTCTCTCCGGGGCAGGACGGAGGGGCTTTCGAGCCTGGGGCGCTTTACCGTAAGCCGCCGCAAAGGGCTTTCCTCCGCCCGCCTCCACCCTGACGAGTTAGCCCGCCTCATCGCCCCGGCTCTGTCCCCCCGGCAGGTGCTCAAGTACCGCCGGCGGATCGACTCCATACTTACCCCTTCCGGATAGCCCCTCACGCGCGTCACAGGCCGTTTTCGCGTCTGTACCCCGCATCCTCACAACGGTCCTATTCATCCCCAGGTATTCGGTAGCACAAACGGGCTAGGTGCCAGCACCACTATGGGCTATAGAGCGCGCGGCCTCGCTGGGTTATAGTTTTCTTGAAAGCGTGACCGCCCCTGCGTCCTATTGTGCGTGTGGGTCACCTGATGTTATCCAGACAAATTCTACTGGCATTATTCAACTATTAGTTGGAGGCATACAAGAACATGAAAGCACGTGGAGGACGTTTCCTACTCATACTCGGCGCGGGTCTAGCCGTCATGTCGTTCGTGGTTGTCTATATTCTCATGTCCAGGAGCAGCCTCCTGGCACCAGGTGACGCGGCAAGCTCGGTACCCACCGCCGTGCCTGTCACCAACGTGGTCGTGGTGAAGCAGGACGTGGCCGCTTACACCGTTCTGGACGCAAGCAACGTTTCGCTCAAAGAGGTCGAGGCTACCACCCTGTCGGGGGACGCTGTCTCTGAGCCGTCGGTTGTGTACGGCAAGATGACTACCGCTCCCATGAGCGCGGGCCAGCAAGTCCGCCAGGACCAGCTAACCGAGTCGGGTTTCTCGAACGTACTTGCCAGGGGCGAGAAGGCGTTTGCGCTGCCCATTATGCCGCGTAACACGTTCGGCGGCGCGCTCACCGAGGGCGACCATATCGACATCCTGTGGAGCGCGTCCCTGAAGATGAAGTACGAATTGGCTCCCGACGGCACGCTCAAAGAGATTTCCGATGTGATGAGCACCACCAAAGCGCTACTCCAGGACATAAAGATACTGCGCGTCATCAACCTTGCGCAGCCCGCGCCGCCCCGCGAGGGTGACACGGAAGCCGAACCCGTATCGACACGGCCCGGCTCCGTTCAGACCTCCGCCATGTATAGCAACGACACAGGCTTCCAGCAGGTGTTGATCCTGGGAGTGACCAACCAGGAGGCCGAGGTGCTCAAGTTCGCGATGGAAGGTGGCAGCATAGACCTGACCCTGCGCTCCTCCGCGGTGCAGAGGGATGCCGAGGGCAAAGAGATCATGGGAGCCGATGGCAAGCCCGTCCGGGGAGACCACGAGGTCGAAAAGACCACAGGTATCACCATAAACACCCTGGTCGAACAGTACGGAGTGATGCCGGTCCCGCAGACACAGAAGTAAGACCGGCGCAAGCAAGAAGCTCGTTTCTGGCGGCATGGAGCGAATGTTAGACCTCCATGCCGCATACGGAGAGCACGCGAGAGTGCAGCGTGCAAGCACAAACAGTTGCAATTAGGAGTTAGTCATGGACCAGGGAATGAACGGCGGGATGCCTAAAATCGGGGTAATGATTGTAGACGACATCGCCGATACTCGCGAAAACCTCAGCAAGCTGCTGATGTTCGAGCGGGACATAGAGGTGGTGGGCACCGCAGGTAGTGGCCCCGAGGCGCTCGAGCTGGCTCGCAAGCTGCTCCCCGACGTCGTGTTGATGGACATCAACATGCCGGAGATGGATGGCATCAAGGCAGCAGAGCTACTCAGCGCCGAACTGCCGGGCATCGGAATAATCATGATGTCGGTACAGGGGGAGCAAGACTACCTGCGCCGTGCCATGCTTGCCGGGGCGCGTGAGTTCCTCATCAAGCCCTTTTCGGGCGACGACCTGGTCCGCGCTATCCGCCACGTATACAGGCTCGAAGGGGGCAAGCGGGCGATGGCCGCGGCAGCCGCCCAGATGCCGATGTACGGCACGGTGCAGCTAAACGGGCACCACCCGGACGAACCGCGCCAGGGCAAGCTCCTGACGGTGGTCAGCCCCAAGGGTGGCGTTGGCCGCACCACGGTGGCCTGCAACCTGGCTGTAGCCCTCAAGCTCTCTACGAACAAGAAAGTGGCCCTGGTCGATGCTTCGCTCTACTTCGGTGATTGCGGCGTGATGCTCAACCTGCTGTCGAACAAGACGCTGGTAGACGTGGTCGAGCACATAGACGACCTGGACGCCGACCTGCTCAACGACATAATGATTACCCACTCCTCGGGCGTGAAGGTGCTGCTAGCGCCTCCCCAGCCCGAAATGGCCGAGCTTGTCACCGCCGAGCACATACGCCGCGTCTTGGTGGAGCTGGCCGCTAACTTCGACTACGTGATAGTGGATACGTGGCCTTCGTTCGCTGACGTGGTGCTTACCGCGATGGACCTGTCCGACACGATCCTGCTCCTCATGACGATGGAGATGACGACCATCCGCGACGTGAAGCTCTACCTGGAAGTGGTAGAGAAGCTGAACTACCCGCAGGAGAAGGTCAAGCTGATCCTCAACCGGGCGGGGAGCGCGGGGGGCATCAAGGTCGAAGCGGTAGAGGAAACGCTGCGCTACAAGGTCATGGTGGGCCTGAGCAACGACGGCGCGGCCATGATGATGGCAGTGAACCAGGGCGTACCACTGGTCATCTCAGCCCGCGAGCATGCCTACTCCCGTGACGTGTACCGCCTGGCGAGGTTGCTCACTTCGACGGCAGCGGACGAAAACGCCGTGTCAGCCGCTACCGCCAACCTGAAGGCGGACGAGGCCCCGGTGAACACCAAGCTGGTATCCAGGCTCAAGGCGGCCTTCCGCTAAGCCCCAATTCGTAATTCGTAATTCGTAATTCGTAATTCGTAATTACCCAAGAGGTAAGTGAAATGTCTCTTCTGAAGCGAATCGGTACCACAGGTCCGATGCATGACAACACTACAGGCACGATGGGGGGCCAGAACGGCGGCATGCAAAACCATGCCACCAAGCCGGGCACGCAGCCTAACGTAGGCTCCAATCCCTCCACCGTGCTGCCCAGGCCAACCGGTCGCCTGGCCCCGAACGAAACGCCTCCCAACAACCGCCAGGCTACCACCGGCAACGAGTTCCAGGACCTCAAGAACCGCGTGCAGCAGAAGCTCATCGCCGAACTTGATCCCAAGCTCGACCTGAGCAAGACCGAGGAAGTACGCCGCCAGGTAGAAGATATCTTCAACGAGATCCTCGACTCCGAGAACATAATTCTCAGCCGCGTGGACCGCGCCCGCCTGTTCGAGGCAGTGGCCGCTGAAATCCTCGGTTTCGGCCCGATTGAGCCGCTGCTGAAGGACGCCTCTATCAGCGAGGTCATGGTGAACGGCCCTAAGAGCGTGTACATAGAGCGGCACGGCCGCCTGGAGAAGACCAATATAACCTTCCAGAACGACGAGCACGTGATGCGTGTCATAGATAGGATTGTGGCCCCCCTGGGACGCCGCATCGACGAGGCCTCGCCCTACGTGGACGCCCGCCTCCCAGACGGCTCCCGCGTGAACGCTATCATCCCGCCGCTGGCTCTCAACGGGCCGGTTATTACAATTCGTAAGTTCTCCAAGGACCCCCTCACGGTGGACGACCTGATCCGCTTCGGCTCCGTCACCCCCGAGATGGCTACCTTCCTCAAGGCGTGCGTTGAGGCCCGGCTGAACATCATTGTGTCGGGTGGTACCGGTTCCGGTAAGACCACCACGTTGAACGTCTTGTCTCACTGGATACCCGCCGACGAGCGCATAGTCACGGTAGAGAACGCGGCCGAGCTTCAGCTTCGCCAGGACCACGTTGTAACGCTCGAATCGCGGCCGGCCAATATCGAAGGTAAAGGCGAGGTCTCGATCCGCGACCTGGTTATCAACTGCCTCCGAATGCGCCCCGACCGCATCGTGGTCGGTGAGTGCCGAGGCGGCGAGTCGTTGGACATGCTCCAGGCGATGAATACGGGCCACGACGGCTCGCTCACCACCCTGCACGCCAACTCGCCGCGTGACGCGCTGGGCCGCCTCGAGACGATGTGTCTCATGGCAGGCATGGACCTTCCGGTGCGTGCTATTCGTGAGCAGATAGCTTCCGCGGTGGACCTGTTCGTCCAGCAGGAGCGCATGAAAGACGGCACGCGCAAGCTCACCAGCGTCACCGAAGTGCAGGGCATGGAAGGCGACGTGGTGGTCATGCAGGAAATCTTCGTGTTCGAGCAGACCGGCATGGAGGGCGGCAAGATAGTGGGGCGCATGAAGCCCACCGGCATCCGCCCCAAGTTCATAGATAAGTTTGAAGCTTCCAATATCTACCTGCCGCCGAACATCTTCGGCTTCAACGAAAGGTTCTTCTAAAACGTGAAACGTGAAACGTGATGGTACTAACAGCACCATAGCCGTTCACGTCGAACAGAGTACACAAACCGCATCACGTTTCACGTTTCACGTTTCAGAACAAGGAGAAAAGTAGAGTGGACCCATTATTAGCTGCATCACTAGGCGCGCTCGTGGTCATGGCCCTGTTCTTCGGTCTTGCCAGGCTATCCGCCGGCTCTTCCGACGTCAAAGGCCGCCTGTCTCGCTTCGTGGGCGGCGAGAAGGCCGAAGAGAAGAAGGACGAGAAGAAGGGCTTCAGCCTGGGCATAGCCGACAGCGCGATGGCTGCCAAGGTCGAAAAGCGCGTTGGTAAGCAGGGCTACGGCAAGAACGTCCAGAAGAAGCTGGCACAGGCCGACCTGAAGCTGACGCTGCTGGAACTCATGCTCATCAAGGTCGCGCTGATGGTAGTGGGCCTGGCGGTCGGGATGTACCTTGGCCGGGGTGGGGTCTTGCAGATTGTGCTCTTCGGGCTATTCGGCACGGTAGTGGGTTTCTTCGGTATAGACTGGTACGTGAAGTTCCGCATCAGTAAGCGTCTGAAGGACTTCAACGGCCAGCTTGGCGACACGATCAGCCTCATGGCGAACTCCCTGCGCTCCGGCTACTCGCTCTTGCAGTCGATGGAACTGGTATCGCGGGAAGCGCCCAACCCCATCGGTGCCGAGTTCAAGCGAGTGGTGCGCGAAGTGGGTCTCGGCCTCAGCGCGCAAGACTCGCTCAACAACCTACTGCGGCGCATGCCCTCGGACGACCTCGACCTGCTCATCACGGCCATCAATATCCAGTATGAGGTCGGTGGCAACCTGGCGCAGATACTCGACACGATCTCGCATACGATCCGAGAGCGGGTGCGTATCAAGGGCGAAATCGCTGTGCTCACCGCGCAGGGCCGCATATCAGGTTACCTGATTACAGCGCTCCCGGGCCTCATCGGCGTGGTGGTATCGGTTATCAACCCCACCTACATGAGCGTGATCTTCGAGTTCCCCTGGGTGATCATGCCCATCTGCGGCGGCATAATGGTCTTCGTCGGTTTCCTGGTCATCAGGAAGATAGTAAATATAGAAGTTTGATTTGGGAATTGGGATTTCGGATTTAGGATTTCGGTTTTGCTCCGTATCCAACTAAATCCGAAATCCGAAATCCGAAATCCTAAATGGAGGAACTCATGGACCTGACAATGTTGCTCTCGTTTGCGGTACCGGCGGTTGTAGCCCTGGGGATCTTCGGCGTCTTCTTGAAGATGTCGATGCCCAAGCAAAATGCCGTTACCATCGAGTCGCGCTTGCAAGCCTTTGCCGAGCGGCCCAAGTCGCTTGAGGAACTTGAGCTTGATGCGCCTTTCGCCGACCGCGTGATAAAGCCGATGATAGGCGGGCTAACCAAGTTTTTTGGCAAGCTGGCCCCGTCGAAGGGCACCGAGAAGCTGCGGCAGCAACTCGTGCTCGCGGGTAACCCCTTCAACATGCAGGTGGCGGAGTTCACCGGGTTGCGGTTCATGGTTGGTATCATGCTGGGTGCCCTAGGGCTAGGCATGTCGCTCCTCACCCAAGCCCCGATAACCCAGATCATGATGTACTCGCTGCTCGGCCTGGTAATGGGCTACATACTCCCCACGTTCTGGCTGGGCGGGCGTATCAAGAAGCGCCAGAAGGTCATCCTGAAGACCCTCCCGGATGCCATAGACCTGATGACCATCAGCGTAGAAGCCGGTCTTGCCTTCGACGGGGCGATGCAGCGTGTGGCGGATAAGTGGGACAACGCCCTGGCCTCTGAGTTTGGCCGGGCACTCTCTGAAATGAGGGTGGGCAAGTCAAAGCGCGATGCTTTACGCGAGTTGGTAGCACGCACCGGAGTGGCGGACCTGAGCACCTTCGTCGCCTCGATCATACAGGCCGACCAGTTGGGTGTTTCCATCGCCAAGGTGCTGCGCATACAGAGCGAGCAGATGCGTATCCGCCGCCGCCAGCGCGCCGAGGAGCAGGCCCACAAGGCCCCCATCCTCATGATGATCCCGATGGTGTTCCTCATCTTCCCGGCTACCTATATAGTCATCCTGGGGCCGGCAGTGCCGAAGGTAATCAACGGTCTTGGTTAATAACGGGCACCAGGGCCATGATGGACCGGGCAGCACGACTCCTCACACCATGATTGTAGAAAATCTTACCAGGCAACAGGTACTGGCCGACAAAGCGCACGAGGCCGCGAACTTCTTCTCAAGAGGACGCGGCCTTATGTTCGCCCCGCCGTTACCCAAAGGTGACGGGTTGGTGATCGAGCCGTGCAACTCGATCCACATGTTCTTCATGCGCTACCCCCTCGACGTGGTATTTACCGACGCGGGCGGGCGCGTGCTGTTCGTGTACCGCGGTATCAAGCCCTGGCGCATGGGTAGAATCGTGAAGGGTGCCAGGCGCGCCATCGAGCTGCCGGAAGGCACAGTCGACCGCACCCGCACGGAGATGGGGGATATTCTGAGGCTCCAGCCGTAGACCCGGCGTGTAGTACCTGCGTGGGAGATCATGCGTCGCCACCCTGTATACGCTTACGAACTCCTATCACCAATCGCGTTCTTGCGTCCTGCCCTGGACATACCGTACTGCCACCATGAGAAATGGGACGGCACCGGCTACCCTCGTGGCCTCAAGGGAGAGCAGATACCCCTATCCGCCCGTATCTTCGCTGTGGTAGACGTCTACGATGCCCTAAGCTCCGACAGGCCCTACCGTCCCGCCTGGCTCCAGTACAAGGTGCTAGCCCACATCCGCGAGCTTTCCGGCACCCACTTCGATCCTCGCGTAGTTGATGCCTTCCTGGAACTCTCCAAACAAAGCTAGGGGGAATTGGGAATTAGGATTTCGGATTTCGGATTTAGTAGGTATCCAACAATTCCGAAATCTCAATTCCCAATTCCCAATTTCCCCAGTAGTAGCCCATCCCCTTGTAATTAGCCCATCCGACGGTGAGGTGTTAGGACATACTAGCTATTGTGCCCCGAGTCACCGGGTGGTACAGTAGGAATGAGGACGGGGCGTAGCAGTCCTGTGTTACCTTATGTTCCTACAAGCTTCATCTATTCCTGGAGGGTCAATTGCTGTTTAGTTCCATAGCTTCCGTACGCGCCAAGAGCGGCGAGAAGTCACGCGGAACCACAACCACGCGTGAGCGCCAACCGAATAATGGCCTCGCCACGCTTGTTGCCCTCTTTGTGCGTACTCGCCTGCTCTGTGCCGTCCTCCTGCTCGTAGTTGCGGGGGTGGGCGCTGTATCTCCCGTCTTCGTCCCGCGCGAGAGCGCTTTTGGGACCACGCTCACGATAGCAAGCCTCTGCGTGTCACTGGCCCTCGCCCTGGCGCTCTTTATAGGCGCGGTGGTAGCACGCCGCTGGACCTCAGCCCTGGTCAATGTGCTCGATGACCTGTCCCAGGGCCGCTACTCCCCACGCAACGTGCCCGGCACCGAGGCCGGTGAGATCGGCAGCCTTTCGAGGGCTGTAGACACGGCAGCTTCCCAGATCCAGGACCGCCTCGGCAGGCTCGAACAGACCGAGGTGCAGTTTCGTTCCCTTCTATCTTGCCTTCCCGGCGTACCCTATATTTACAACGCCTGCGCGGACGGCGAAATTGAAGTCCTGTACGTCAGCCCCAAAATCCAGGAGCTACTCGGCTTCACGCAGGTCGAATGGCTGAACGACCCGACCCTATGGTCCCAGCAGCTTCACAACGACGACCGCACCCGCGTGCTAGCACGGTACACGGCCGCGTGCGAGCGGGGTGAGACATTTGCTTGCGAATACCGCATCCTGACCAGGGACGGCCGCACGGTGTGGCTCCGCGACGAGGCCAGGATTACTCAGAGTAACGACGGCGACGAGGGCACGGGCCAGTATATGCTCGGCATGCTGATGGACGTAACGGAGCAGCGCCGGGAAAGGCAGCACCTGCACGAGAGAGCCGACCGCTTTGTGGGCATAGTTGACACCGCTCGCGAGGCCATCATCTCCACCGACCACCTGGGCACGGTCAACCTCTTCAACCAGGGCGCGCAGACGATGCTCGGCTACTCGGAGGCCGACGTACTTGGCAAGAACCTGGCCGTGCTCTGGCCTTCCGACAAGGCGAAGGGCTACGCTCGGCAGCTCACCGACTTCGCGACCACCGACAACCGCACGGGCAAGCTGGGCAACCTGGGTGAGGTGCTCGTGTGTCGCAAGGACGGCACCGCCATTCTTGCTGAAACCTCTATTTCGCAGTACGGACGCGGCACCGACAAGACGATCACTGTCGTGATGCGCAACATCACCGAGCGCAGGCGCATTGAAGAGCACCTGAAGTCGGGTGAGGCCAGCTTCCGTGCCATGTTCAGCGAGAACCCGCTGCCCATGATGGTGTACGACCTGGATTCGCTGTATATCCTGGAAGTGAACAGCGCCGCGCAGGCCCGCTACGGTTACTCCCGGAGCGAGTTTATCGCCATGCGCATGACCGACCTGAAGGCGCACGAAGATATGCCGCGCCTGGTCGAGAACGGCAACGGCAGTGGCAACAAAGTCAACGAAGGCCAGTACTCGATCCAGATCAAGCACCGCTGCAAGGACGGACGCATCATGGACGTGCAGCTCGTGTCGCAAGGCATGGAGTTCGCCGGGCATCGCGCCGCCATGATCGTAGCCGAAGAAATCACCGAGCGCAAGAAGGCCGAAGAGGCGTTGCGCGAGAGCGAGCAGCGGTTCCGGGCCATGTTCGAGGGCGCTGCTATCGGTACCGCGCTGGTGGACCTCGATGGGCACTACATCAAAGCGAACCCCGCCCTGGAGCGCATGCTTGGCTACGGCTCCGACGAGCTGCGCAACATCCGCCTGGCCGATATCACCCACACCGACGACCTACAGCGCTGCGTCGAGCCGTTCACCCAACTGGTCAGCGGGCACAAGGACTTCTACCACATCGAGCAGCGCTTCGTGTGTCGTGACGGTAGCGTGACCTGGGCCAACCTGACTATGTCGCTGGTACGCGGCAGCCGCCGCAAGCCCCAATTCGTTATCGCGATGGTGGAGAACATCACCGAGCGCAAGACCACCCAGGAGCAGGTAAAACGTCAGCTTGAGCGCCTGGCCGCCCTGCGCAACATTGACATGACGATTAGCTCCAGCCTCGACCTGCGCGTGACGCTGAACGTGATCCTGGAGCAGGTAATGAGCCAGCTTCACGTGGACGCCACCGACGTGCTGCTGCACAACCCGCACACCCAGATGCTCGAATATGCCGCGGGCCGGGGCTTCAAGTACGAGGGCATCACGCGCACCAGGCTGCGCCTGGGAGAAGGCAACGCCGGCAAGGCCGCCCTCGAACGCCGCACGGTTAACGTGCCCAACCTGCACCTGGAGCAGGACCCCAGCCGCGAAATCCTGCTGGCGGGCGAGGAGTTTGTGACGTATTATGCCGTGCCTCTGCTCGTGAAGGGGCAGGTCAAGGGCGTGCTGGAGATATTCAACCGCACCCATCTCAACCCGCAGCTTGAATGGCGCGACTTCCTTGAGGCCCTGACCTCGCAGGCCGCCATCGCCATCGATAACGCGACCATGTTCAACGACTTGCAGCGCTCCAACACCGAGCTAGCCCTGGCCTACGACACCACCCTGGAAGGCTGGTCGCACGCCCTGGACCTGCGTGACGAGGAGACCGAGGGACATACCCAGCGTGTAACGGCACTCACCGTGCGGCTGGCGCGTTCGATGGGCATCAACGAGACGGAGATTGTGCAGGTCCAACGCGGTGCGCTGCTGCACGACATCGGCAAGATGGGCATACCCGACTCCATCCTGCTCAAGCCCGGCCCCCTCACCGAAGAAGAATGGGAGATCATGCGCCGCCACCCTGTGTATGCATACGAACTGCTCTCTCCTATCACGTTCCTGCGCCCGGCCCTGGACATACCGTACTGCCACCACGAGAAGTGGGACGGCACCGGCTACCCCCGCGGCCTCAAGGGCGAGCAGATACCACTCTCGGCGCGCATCTTTGCCGTTATAGATGTATACGACGCCCTCCGGTCGGACCGCCCCTATCGCAAAGCTTGGTCCGAAGAGAAGGTCCGCGACCACATCCGCAACCTGTCGGGCACGCACTTCGATCCTCGTGTCGTGGAATCGTTCCTGACAATGGGCGACCTCCCGCACACGCCCACCGAACCATTGGGGGGCCTGTGGGAGTATATCGAACGCAAACTGTCGGAAGACGACAAGCTAGGGGAGAGCGTCTTGCTACCTGGCGTTACGATGAACGTGAACGACTAATCTCCGTTAGCAAAGGAAAGGACCGGCTCAGGCCGGTCCTTTTTTGTTGCGTTTTTGGGCAAGTTTCCCACTTTGTTGCCGGTGTCCGTCCCAGATAAAGATAACAGGAAGTATAATGGTTGGGTGGACGTGGACCTTGCAGCTTGAAACGCCTGCACGTAGTCGCTATTTCCGTCCTGGGCAAAGGAGATTGACATGTCACGTGAACAGAACTGCGTACTGAGAGAAGAAGAAAACAGGTGGGTTGGCCGCCTCTACGAAAAGAGACCTGATGGCGAGCCGGTGCAGTACACTTTTGAGGTGATCCCGCCCCTGCGATTCCAACAGGGCCACGTCATTCCTGAAGAAATAGACACTGCTGTCCGCAAAATCTACAGCAGCTTCGACGAAGGCCAATCGGCCATGAGGAGCGCACTGCACCGGCTGGCCTGGCCTGAGACCGCGGCGGAACCAACCGCGTAAACGGACCTCTTCAGCGTGCCCGCTAGCTTGTCCGACCAGCTCTGAGTTCTCCGTATTTGTGGTCTCACCAACCACAATTCTCGGAGGCTGGATAGGGCAGGACGTGGTGTTTTCCACATTGACAAGCGGCCCATTTTGAGATACAATTAGTGCGTACAGTAGAACAAATGAGCGATTTGCATGGCCTGTCTTG
Source organism: Chloroflexia bacterium (assembly GCA_036388595.1). Classification (GTDB taxonomy): domain Bacteria; phylum Chloroflexota; class Chloroflexia; order QHBQ01; family JADMIH01; genus JADMIH01. The sequence goes on along the minus strand of DASVRN010000235.1, from coordinate 11,127 downwards.
CGGCGCTCTGTGGCCCCTGTGCACACGTCCGTTTTGTGAGTTTTAGAGCTTCGATTTGTTGTATTATTAGCACGGAGATTTCCAGAGGAGAACAGAGATGTCTGAGAAGGACCGAGATAAAGCCCTAGAAGCCGCAATGTCGCAGATTGACCGGCAGTTCGGCAAAGGCTCCATCATGAAGATGGTTGATTACGGCTCCAGGCTGGCGATCGAGTCGATCCCGACGGGTTCGGTGGCGCTCGATATAGCACTGGGCGGGGCCGGGGTCCCCAGGGGCCGCGTAGTCGAGATTTACGGGCCGGAGTCTTCCGGCAAGACGACCGTTTGCTACCACATCATGGCCGAGGCGCAGAAGGCGGGTGGCGTGGCGGCCTACATTGACGCCGAGCATGCCTTCGACCCGCAGTACGCGGGCAACCTGGGCCTTGACCTTAACAACCTGCTGATTTCCCAGCCCGACAACGGCGAGCAGGCTCTTGAGATAGCCGAGACGCTGGTGCGCTCCGGTGCTATTGACGTGGTGGTGGTCGACTCGGTGGCGGCGCTGGTGCCCAGGGCCGAAATCGAGGGCGAGATGGGCGACAGCCACGTCGGCTTGCAGGCCCGCCTCATGTCGCAGGCACTGCGCAAGCTGGTGGGCGCGATCAGCAAGAGCCACTGCTGCCTCATCTTCACCAACCAGATACGTATGAAGATCGGCGTCATGTACGGCAACCCTGAGACGACCACCGGCGGCAACGCCCTCAAGTTCTATGCTTCGATCCGCATGGAGATCAGGCGCGTGGAGTCTCTCAAGCAGGGCCAGGATGTCACCGGTAACCGCGTGCGCGTGAAGGTGGTCAAGAACAAGGTAGCCCCTCCGTTCCGTACCGCCGAGTTCGACATCATGTTCAACGAGGGCATCAGCCGCGTAGGCTCGTTGGTGGATATGGGTACGGAGCTAAACGTGCTGCGCAAGAGTGGTGCATTTTACTCGTTCGGTGACCAGCGTCTGGGCCAGGGCCGCGAGAACGTGAAGGAGTTCCTGCGCGGTCACCCCGAGGTAGCGGACGAAATTGAGGCTCAAATTCGTAGCGCCCTGAGCAACGGCAACCCCCAGCCGCTGACCGTGGGTGTCGGTGTGCCTGCCGGCAAGAACGGTGCATCGGACGAAGAGGAAGGCGAATTCTAACAATAGAACCTGGTGGAGAGGGGCGAGCGTACTGCTCGCCCTTTTCTGCTTAACGAGGGGGTGGCTATGGCGGACATAATCACGGCGCTAAATGCCGACCCGGCAGACCTTAACAAGGTACACGTCTTCATTGACGGCAAGCACGCGGTGGCGGTGTCCCTGGACGTGGCAGCCAATGAGCGGCTCACTGTGGGGCAGACCTGCCCGCCGCAGCGGTTGGAGCAGTTGCACCAGGCGCAAGAGCTAAATGACATCTACCAGAAGGCGCTGGCGTTCCTCTCATACCGGCCCAGGTCGGCCCGTGAGGTCGAGCAGCGACTTCGACGCAAGGGCTTCACCCCAGAGCAAATCAGTGGCGTCATGGAGCGCCTACGCTCGCAGAAGTACATTGACGACCACGAATTCGCCCGCTTTTGGGTGGGCAACCGCATGACCTTCAACCCGCGCGGCCCGCGCCTCCTGAAGAGCGAGTTGCGCCAGAAGGGAGTGCCGTCTGAGATCGTGGAAGAGGTGATGCAGGAGCAAGTCGAAACGCAGGAAGAGCTAGTGCAACAGGCAGAAGAGCTAAAGGTGGGCCAGAGTCCCGAAGTGGATGAGCCTGTGCCGGGTACCGACCTGGCGAACGCACTCGCTTTGGGCCGCAAGCGCCTGCGCACCTACGGCAATCTGGAGCCACAGGTCGCACGGCGGCGGCTATCCAGCTTCCTCGCCAGACGAGGGTACGGCTTCGATGTAATAGACCAGGTGTGGCGGCGAGTCTCGGCCACTGAAGAAGACGCAGAGTACGAGCTATTCGATGATTAGATGCCATCGCAGAAACAAGATACCGGAGACGAGTACCCAAAGCCCCTTCTTGTCATTCTGAGCGTAGCGAAGAATCTCGTCCTCCACCCCGATGTTACACCCTTCTCACGGCTACGCTGGCTGAACGGCTAGGGCCGTTTTGGTGCTGAGGGACGAGATTTCTCACTGCGTTCGAAATGACAACGTGCGGCTTTGGTTACTAATGTTCGGACTGCAACGTTCACAACCTCCCATGCTCAACAGGAGCTAGACTCTACACATTCTATGGAATGTAATACTACCATCAGCACTCGCCAATCCCTCTAAGGGGTGATGCTGTAGGGGTGGTGGCCCGCATACACTGACGGGGTAGCACCCTGCCCCGCTTTGCGCGCCCAGTGATGAACGCGGGGTTGGGGTGTTGCTTTCGCATCTGTATGTGCAGCGTGTTGTTACGTCGTTGACGCGCAGCATGCCCCGTGCTATAATGGCCGAAGCGAATTGCGGGAGAGACTCTGCACCGACGCGGAGCGCCGAAGGGGAAAGGCACAGCCGAAACTCTCAGGCAAATTGGACCGTAATTCGAGAATACCTCTGGAGAGTTCCCGGTCAGGGACGCCGACGGAGCAAGGCCGATGCGCCAATCTCGCAGGTAGAAGGACAGAGGAGGCAACGCAACTGCTTCCTACTGTCTTTTTTGTTGCCTGAAAAGTGGCTATTGGTTATAACTCTGCATTATCCTTTCCGCATGGAGACCACATGGAAGAGAGATCCATCAGCGCCGATGTAATGTCCAAGAAGGAAGACGAGGACCGGCGGGCGCAACCCCAGGACGTGGCGGAACCATCCCGTACCCCGCTGTACCAGGAGCACGTTGACCTGGGCGCTCGCATGGTGGAGTTTGGCGGCTGGATGATGCCGGTGCAGTACAAGAGGGGCATCATCGAGGAGCACAAGGCCGTGCGCTCCAGCGTCGGCATCTTCGACACCTGCCACATGGGCGAGTTTGTCCTTGAGGGGCCGGACGCGCAGCTACTGGCGAACACCTACACCTCCAACAACGTGGCCGCTCTAGGCACCACGCAGGCCCAGTATTCCTTCATCTGCAACGCAGAGGGCGGGGTGCAGGACGACACCATCGTCTACCAGTTCCCCGACCACAACTTCATCGTGGTGAACGCCGCCCCCCTCAAGGCCGACTTCCAGTGGCTCCAGGAGCTTGCCGGGCGCATCAACGCGGACGTGCGGATTAGCAACCTCTCCGATGAGATGGGCAAGCTCGACGTGCAGGGTCCGCAGGCCGCCGCTCTCGTGCAACGCTTCACCGATACCGACCTCGCCACTATCAAGTACTTCTGGGCCACCTTTGGCGACATAGACGGCGTGCCCTGCCGCATCTCCCGCACCGGCTACACCGGAGAAGATGGCTTCGAGCTATTCTTCCCCGTCGAGGAGACCGCGCGGCTGTGGCGGCTCTTCGTGGAGAATGGGGCCGCACCCAGCGGGCTGGGATGCCGCGACACCTTGCGCCTAGAAGCCAGCCTGCCTTTATCCGGCAGCGACGTGGCGGCGAGCTACAACCGCAATCCCGTGTGGGCGGGCTTCGGGCGCTTCGTCAAGCTGGATAAGGGCGTTAACTTCATCGGCAGGGAGGCCTTGCAACGTGCGGCGGAGGACACGGGTGGCGAACGCCTCATCAACTTCTTCATCACCGAACGCGGCGTGCCCCGCGCCCACTACCCCATCATGAAGGACGGCGAGCAGGTAGGTGAGGTCACCAGCGGCTCGTACGGCCCAACGCTGGACAAGTACCTCGGCATGGGCTGGGTAAAAGCCGGTCTGCACGAAGTAGGCACTCGCCTGGAAGTGCTCATCCGCGAGCGCCCGGTAGCGATAGAAGTGCTGCCCCGCCCGATGTACAAAAGACCGAAGGTGAAACGTGAAACGTGAAACGTGAAACGTGATGCGGCTATAGGAACAATGTCGCAAATCATGAGCCATTTTTCACGAGTGTCATCACGTTTCACGTTTCACGTTTCAGAATCAAGGAGGACAGGATGGACAACCCGCGCAACTACAGGTACACCAAGGAGCACGAGTGGGCTAACATGGAGGGCGAAGTCGCCACGATGGGCATCACCAACTATGCCGCTACTCAGCTTGGCGACATGGTGTACGTCGATATGCCGACCGTCGGAGCCACCATATCGCAGGGCGACTCGATTGGTGCTCTTGAGAGCGTGAAGGCTGCTGCCGACTTCTACAGCCCCTTAGGTGGTGAGGTGGTCGAGCGCAACGAGCGCCTGCTGGACGAGCCTGGCCTGCTCAACTCCGACCCGTTTGGCGAGGGTTGGTTCGTCAGGGTACGCACCACCGACTCCTCGGAGTTCGAGGCCCTCATGTCCGCCGACGAGTACGACGAATTCGAGAAATCACAGGGATAGTAGCGAGTGGTTAGTGGTTAGTGGTTAGAAGTTCTTGCTAACCACTAACCACTAACCACTAACCACTACCAACCTAGAACTGGAGTCCCTTAATGGTCTATACGCCCAACACTGAGGCGCAGCGTCAGGAGATGCTGGCTGCTATGGGCTTGAGCAAGGTGGCCGACCTTTACGAGGAAGTGCCCGCCGAGGTGCTCAACCCGCCGATTGAACTGCCCGCGCCCTTGGCCGAGCCGGAACTCATGGCCGAGATGCGCCGCCTGTCGGAACTGAACGCTGATGCCGCGCACTTCGCTACCTTCCTGGGGGCAGGCTCGTACAACCACTTCTCGCCTAGCGCGGTCTACAGGATTATGTCGCGCAACGAGTTCTACACGGCCTACACCCCGTACCAGCCGGAGTTGAGTCAGGGCGTCTTGCAGCAGATTTACGAGTTCCAGACGCTCGTGTGCCAGCTTACCGGCATGGACGTGGCTAACGCTTCGATGTACGACGCGGCTTCGGCCCTGGGTGAGGCGGCGGTCATGGCCGCCAACATCACCAAGCGCAAGAAGGTGGTCGTCTCGCCCAAGACGCACCCGGAGCACAAGGCGGTGTTGCGCACCTACGCCGACTGTCACGGTATCGAGATAGTGGAGCGAGACGCCAACATCAAGGAAGCCAGCGAGCTTGACCCCGACACTGCCTGCGTGATCGTGCAGCAGCCTAACTTCCTGGGTGAGATACGCGACCTGAACGGGCTGGCGGTCAAGATACACGAGGCAGGGGCGATCCTTATTGAAGTGTTCGATCCGATCTCGCTGGCTATCCTGAAAAGCCCCGGCGAATACGATGCTGATATTGCAATTGGTGAAGGCCAGAGCCTGGGCGTGCCTATGTCGTTCGGCGGGCCGTACGTTGGGCTGTTTGCCACCAAGGAGAAGTACGTCCGCAACATGCCTGGTCGCTTGGCTGGTATGACCAAGGACGTGAACGGCAAGCGAGGCTTCGTGCTCACGCTCCAGACACGCGAACAGCACATCCGCCGCGAGAAGGCCACGTCGAATATCTGCACCAACGAGGCGCTGATGGCACTTGCGGCCACCGCCTACATGTGCTGCATGGGTCCGCAGGGCCTCAAGCGGGTGGCGCAGCTTTCTTTGCAGCACACGCACTACCTTGCGAACCGCATCGCTAAGCTGCCTGGCTACAAGATCATCAGCCGCGCGCCGTTCTTCAAGGAGTTCGCGGTCCAGACGCCCATCTCACCCACCGAGTTGAACCGTCGTCTGCTGGAGCACAAGATCATCGGCGGCTTGGACATCAGCGGCACGAAGGAAGTGGACGGCCTGGACAACGTGTGGTTGCTGTGTGCCACCGAGTTGAACGGCAAAGAACAATTGGACAGGCTGGTAGCCGCGCTAGAGGGGATGGCCTAATATGAGCATTGAACCACTTATTTTTGAACTGAGCAGCCCTGGCCGCATTGGCTTTTCGCTGCCCCCGGTTGACATGGATGAGGCCCCGGAGATTGACGCTTCCCTGCTCAGGGAGGAGTTGGACATGCCGGAGGTCTCCGAGGTGGACGTTACGCGCCACTTCGTCAGGTTGAGCCAGAAGAACTACGGCATCGATATCGGGTTCTACCCGCTCGGCTCCTGCACCATGAAATACAACCCCAAGGTGCACGAGGACGTGGCAATCCTGCCCGGCTTCGCGGCGATACACCCCTATCAGGACCCCGGCTGCGCGCAGGGCGCTCTCCAGGTGATGTACGAGCTACAGGGCATGCTGGGGCAGATAGTCGGTATGGACGCCGTGACGTTGCAGCCCGCAGCGGGGGCGCACGGCGAGTTCACCGGCATCCTGATGATACGGGCTTATCATCGCTCACGGGGTGAGACCCAGCGTGATACCTTGCTGGTGCCTGACTCGGCGCATGGCACCAACCCGGCGACGGCTGCGGCGGCGGGCTTCAAGCTGATAAGCCTCAAGTCTGGAGCCGACGGCAGCGTGGACTTGGAGGCGCTGAAGGGCGTGCTTAGCGACCGGATCGCGGGCATGATGCTTACAGTGCCCAGCACGCTTGGCCTGTTCGAGCCGAACATCCTGGAAATTAGCAGGTTGGTGCATGAGGCGGGCGGCCTCATGTATGGTGACGGCGCGAACCTCAACGCCCTAGTGGGCCACATACGCCCCGGCGACCTCGGCTTCGACGTGATGCACATCAACCTGCACAAGACCTTCACCACGCCCCACGGTGGCGGCGGACCCGGCAGCGGCCCGGTGGCGTGCAAGAGCCACCTGGCGCAGTTCCTACCCGGCCCCCTCGTGGACAAGGGGGAGGATGGCTATGCGTTCGTGGAGCCGGAAGCTTCAGTCGGGCGGGTAAAGAACTTCTGGGGCAACTTCGGCATGCACGTACGCGCCTACACCTACATCAGGCACCTGGGCTTACCCGGTTTGCAGAGGGTGAGCGAAGACGCAATCCTGAACGCCAACTACATACGCGCCAACCTGACGGGCACCTATCACCTGCCGTACAACCGCATCTGCATGCACGAGGTGGTGCTGTCGGGCAAGAACATCAAGCAGGAGACCGGCTGCCGCACGCTCGACATCGCCAAGCGCCTCATCGACCACGGCATGCACCCACCGACGGTGTACTTCCCCCTCATCGTGGAGGAGGCGCTGATGATCGAGCCTACCGAGACCGAGTCGAAGGAGACGCTCGACCAGTTCATCTCGGCGATGAAGGCAGTGGCGGCGGAGGCCCGGACCAACCCCGACATCCTGCACGCCGCGCCCGTCACTACCGAATACGGCCGCCTGGACGAGGTCACCGCCGCCCGCGAGCCGAACCTGCGGTGGCGAAGGCCCCTGCCCGTCGCCCCTGAGGACCTTGAGTACGTGGAGCAGGCAGGATAAAAGTACGGCTTCCAGGCACAGCTCATGGCAAGTCGAACGAGGAGGGTACTTTCCCCTCCTCGTTCTGTTTAAGTGCAGGGCGCCATACTGGAATCAAACCACACAATAGAAGAACGGGCGGAATCTAAAGGTGGCGTAGGACGGCCTGCCGGTAAGGCTATCTTGTTAGTCCTGCTGCCTCTTCTCTGCATTGTCTCGACAGCGCTGGTGTTCGTGCTGGACCAGACTAGCGCCCTCGGCTATGCGTACTTGCACGCTGTCACCAACGGTAACACATGGACAGCCGAACTGCTGGGCGACCACTACTCCGATGAAAAGGACTCGCGGCAACGCTTCTACGAGCAAGACATCCAGCGCGACGTTCAGTGGCTACAAGGGGCCGAAATCAGCGACGTTACTGCTACCAGGGAGCAGACGCTAAGTGGCCAGTGGGTGACGATGGTGTACTTCAAGTGGCGGCCTGTGGGCAGCATTCAGCCGCCGGAGGATGCGGCGTTGAGAGTGAAGACTGAGAAGTGGCTGCTGCTCAACTACATCAGGGCTGTGGAACTTGTGGACTACTAGGAACTCCCTTCAGTCAGCGCCAGACTCGGCCAACTGTTGCCAGCAAGCTCCTAGTTTGGTTTGGTACATTCAATGAGTCGAATAGTTATCTCTCCAGCGACGAGGCTGTTATTGACACAATGTCTCTGGACGCAAGCTCCGTTCTTCGGGCAGAAGGTGAAGGTGCTGAGATCACTCTTTATTTCCATGAACGGACCCTGGTTGTTCTGTGGTAGTGGCATAATATCAACATGCTGGTCGTTACTGCCCAACGAAACGTGGCTTCCCGTTAAAGCGACATACATAACCAGTGAACAACTAAGCAAGAAAAAGATGCTGAGAAGTGCCGATAGAACAAGCCTGGACCATCGGAGAACTCGTCTGACCGAAACTTGTCTGTGGGGGTGGACAGCAACATTATGTGCGCCGCTGGACATAGACGGTCCCGTAGATACCAGAACAAGAAAAACAGGTACTGAGGGTTTGCGCGATATGTTCCACTGGCTGGAGCAGGGGCAACGCCGCGAAAGGTATTTTGGAGCCAGGAACGGGAACAGCGCCTACTTGAAACGACTTCCTTGTGAGCAAACGTTGCGAACCGCTAACTGTTATCGAGGATGAAGTGCTTGTCCGCGTCGAACATGGCACCGACGGACCGCCCTGTGTGGATGCGGGCGATAGTCTCAGCCAGCATGGGTGCCACGCTCAGGACCGTGATGTTGGGCAACCGCTTTTCGGGAGGGAGGGGCACCGTGTCGGTCGTCACAAGCTCGCAGATGGGGCTGTTCTTGAGGCGCTCTATGGCCGGGCCGGAGAGCACGGCATGGGCGCAGCAGGCGTAGACCGTCTTCGCCCCGCCTTCCATGACCGTGACCGCCGCCTGAGTGATCGAGCCTGCCGTGTCTATCTCGTCGTCCACCAGGATGGCGTTCATGCCCTCGACTTCGCCTATGAGGTTCAGCACCTCGCTGCGGCCGCTGTTGCCGCTACGCCGCTTCTCAACGATTGCCAGGGGCGCGTCGAGCAGTTCCGCGAAGTTACGCGCGCGCTTGGCGTTGCCGATGTCGGTGGACACCACCACGCGGTCGGGGATGCGCTTCTTGATGAAGTGGTCGGCCAGCAAGTACATGGTGGTTAGTTCGTCCACCGGGATGTTGAAGAAGCCCTGGATTTGCCCGGCGTGCAGGTCAATCGTGAGCACCCGGTTGGCCCCGGCTACCGTAATCAAGTCCGCTATGAGGCGGGACGTAATGGGCACGCGGGGCTGGTCCTTCTTGTCGCTGCGGCCGTAGGCGTAGTAGGGGATGACCGCCGTGATGCGGTGGGCCGAGGCCCGCTTTGCCGCGTCCATGATGATGAGCAGCTCCATGAGGGACGTGTTGACCGGGCTGGTTAGCGACTGGATAATGAACACATCGTTCTCGCGCACACTCTCCTCAATCTTCACGAAGAGGTTTTCGTTGGAGAACTCGAATATGTCTATATTGCCCAGGTCCACGTTGAGGTTGCGCGCTGTAGCCTCAGCAAGGTCTGGGTTGGCCCGGCCCGAGAAGATAGACAGGTGCTCCAGGTTATTTATCACGCCTCGGCTTCCTCCATGCTCCCCTCGGTCTGCTCACCGGCGCTTACTTCCGGCTCGTCTTGTGCGGGCACCTGTGCTTGCAAGTCAGCCAGCGCGGTCTCGGCGGCAGCCTGTTCGGCTATCTGCTTGTCGCGTCCCACGCCGCCCGCCAGCACCCGACCGCCCACGCGTACCTCCACGTGGAACTGTTTGGAGTGTTCGGGGCCGGAGGTGCCGACGATGCGGTATTCCGGTGTGGCCTTAAGGTGCGCCTGGGTGAACTGTTGGAGCGCGCTCTTGTAGTCGCTGCGCAGCACCTCTTGAAGCTGCTCCAGGCTTTGCCCGCCGGATATCTTGTGCCACACCTCCGTGGCTGCTTCCAGTCCTCCGTCGAGGTACACGGCCCCCAAAACGGCCTCGATTGCCCGGCCCATGTTGCTGCCCCGCGCCCTGCCGCCCGCCGCTTCCTCCCCGTGGCTCATATACAGATACTGCCCTATCTCCAGGGGTTCGGCTAGCTCCGCGAGCGTGTTCAGGCGTACGAGCGCACCCCGTAACGCGGAAAGCTGCCCCTCGGTCATGCCAGGCTGCGCCGAGAAGAGGTCGCTAGACACGATGAACCCCAGTATGGAGTCGCCCAGGAACTCGAGGCGTTCGTTGGAGCCAAGCGGGAGGTCGGGCACGGCGTGGAGATAGGACTTGTGTATGAGCGCGTTCACAAGGTACTGGCGGTCCTTGAACCTGTAGCCTATCTTCTCCTCAAGCTCCGCCAGCGGTTTGCGCGGGAGAGCGCCTTCCGTACGTGGCTCCTCTGCGCTCGCGCTCTGCCCGCCGGTACCGGGGCCATCTTCCTGCGGCGCTCCTGCGGCTTGCGGCTCGTCCGGCCCGAGGCTCATGTTCATCGACTCTAGCTTGCCGAGCGCAACGCCGCGTCCAGGTCTATACCCGCCCCGGTGGCAATGTCCCTCAGGCGCGGCCAGTTGACCTCGAACGAGTAGCGGTAGTGCTCGTCGCCCAGGTCGGTGCTCTGGCTGCTGGCGAGATTTGTGGTTACGAGAAAACGGGCGAAGGCATCAGCTATGTCGTTGCCCGTCGGGTCGGTGTCGTCCACCACCAGCGGACCGCCTGCCTGTGCCGCCGCGCGCAGCCCCTGGACAAAGGCCGGTGCTAATCGCTCGGCGTGGTTGCGGCTATCCTCCGCTATCCCGCCCATTTCCTGCTCCACGTCCTGCACGGCGGTGGCGTTACGCTCGGCGTCCAACTGTTCGGAGCGCAGTAGAGGGCGCTCCACGATATATCGTAATAACTTGTGAAGATCTTCTGCCATGATGTTGCATTCTCCTCCTGGGTGAGGTCACGCGACATTATACACCATGTGGGACGATGGACGATGGACGATGGACGATGGACGATGGTAGGAGACGAAAACGCCAAGACGCAGAGAGCGCAAAGTACGCGCAAAGAGGATGAGGGTTTGGGCCATGTAGGGGCACGATGTATGATGGCCCGGTCGGTAGCTCTCCTGCTCCTTGTCACAGGACCAAAGTTCCCCCTGTCATCCTGAGCGCAGCGAAGGATCTCAGAAACAGTCTGAAAAGTCGCAGCGACCGCCCCTTGAGAGCCTCGTGAGCGCCAAGATGAGCATCAAGTTGAACGAAATCAGGCATACGGGTAGCAGGATTGGCGTTCGGAATCTGCTCCTATGTACGCATCGGCCG
>DASVRN010000234.1:0-50369 GCA_036388595.1 Chloroflexia bacterium | reverse complement strand
TTGTGTCTGTTCATCAACCGTGCTTTAGGTAAGCAACACTTCCTTCAAATCAAACAACTTGCTTTCCCTATCTAGCATAACTCCCCTATCGTCATTATAGCCAAGCAAGAGGCGCAACCATGTGCCCAGTACGATTGCGATACGGACAACTACAGGCAGCATGTCTTTAGATGAAAAATGGAACCTGTTACGGTATCGAGAGATATTCGAAACCATAGTTCTGTAATCTCCTCCGGTTCCTACTAGCAATCAAGCAAAGTACCGCAACAGTAAAGAGGTCGACATTAATAGATACGACATCGGTTTCGTAAATGTTACTCAGTTGCGCAAAACCATCTGCAGCATGTCGTTAGTCCTACAAAGCGTACAAAGGGTACGCAAAAGGGCACAACTGCAAAGGTCCTGAAGTCAAGCAAGCAGTTGGCACATCTACAGTATACCACGGGTGTTACAAAAATAACAGTACTTATACGAACCCGGTCGATAAGAATTTGATATAGTGGTCGCCTGTCATCAAAGCGATTGAGGGCCGTGATTAAATACTTAGCTGCCACACTGCCATATGGTGCTAGCACCTCAAACCGGAGAACGGCCCCAAGCCGTCTGGATAGCCTAGTCTTCTTGTTGCTCTCGATGATTTGATAAGGCTCAACTTACACCTTATATGAGGTGGGAGCAAGAGCACGTGAAGATGAGGGACATGAACCAGTTTTGAATGCTCCATCATTGATTACTAGGGTATCTAGATGTTCACTATCCCGAATACATCTTGTTTCAAAAGCCCAGGGTTACAATGCCACTTGAGGGCCTAGCCAACGGTCCAATAGTGTCTCTTTTATTTTGTTGTTGAATCAACGAGTGGAAAATCATTATCGGCACCTTACACAGAGCACTGAGACTGTGAATGCGAATTTGTTGGCTGTGTAAATAACGCTCGACTGGAGTGGCGCTACGTTGCTGTGGGTAGCGAGCTTGTAGCAGGCCCAAATACAGCGGTGTGCTATACTGGTTACCACTCTCTATGGGGAGGGCTTTACCACGCAAAAATGGGAATACGAATTTGAGGTGCGGGAGAAGGATAGGGATAACAACTGGGTGCCCTACCCAGCGACATTCTTGCCAAAGCGAGGGGAGGCTGGCTGGGAGCTAGTAACAGTCTCGACAAGAGCCTACAATAGCCATACAACTGTAGAGCTTTGGGTATTCAAACGCCCCAAAATCATAGTTGGCTAGGTTCAGCCAGATCTATCAGGCATTAGATCGCACAGTAAGATCTCAAATACACCATATCAGTGGTAGGTAGGGGGTAAACTACGCCCGCCACCAACAGGTGAACTTTACTGCACAGTAGCAGAGCACTGTTCTTCTTGGATCACTGTCATAGCAGAGCGACACATAGCAGGTGCTGGGATTGTAGCAGCAAAGCCTGGGCCGGCCCACAACTCAGCTACTCTTGTGCTCAGTATGACACTAGTGTGCCAGTAAGACGGTGCGGCTGACATGCCTTTAGATGCTGCAATAGGTAGCAAGAACTCATCTATCAGCTGCACAGTTAGAGCGAACTGCGAGTCTTGAGGGCGCAAGTTACTTCATTTTCGAATCTAAGTTTGACCGCAGTTTAGAGTGGATATCTCTGGAAAACTAATACCAGGCTCTAGTGATACTCACTTCCTCCTAGTAAACAAAGACATTTATGAGTACACGATCCAGGCATTGCACATAAGGACACAGGCAGCCTTGTACGCCCTTTCTGCTCACCTGATGAACGCTGATTATGGATCGCATCTAATCTGAGTGATCAATCATGTTAACATAGCCCCTAAGCACCGCTTCCCGAACTTCCCAGTCCGGCATATAGACATACATGAAGCTCTTGAACACCCTGCCATGGTTCGCAGCTAGAAGATGCACCAGTTCGTGCACTATCACGAACTCCCCTAGATAGCGCGGAATTTCCAACAGGCCCTGGTCCAACGTCATTCGGCCCGTCTTGGACATCGAGGCCCACTTAGTGTTCATCGGCCGGATGTGGACCGCCGCCACCTTCACACCGATGCTCACGGCCCAGTGCTTTGCAGCCCAGCGTAAGTCCTCGGCGTTCTGCCAGCGCTCGTCAAGCTTGCTATCTTCTGTTTTACGCTCAGTGATCAATGTCACAGTCATATGCCTCTCGTAATCTGGGGGCGCTAGAAGGCTCAGATCTTGTTCCATCCACATTCTTGCACCTGTTTGTAGGTATGCACCAGCAATGCTTCTACCGTTCTCACAAGTGAGGCATCGACCGAAAACTCGGTAAAGGGAACCTCGTGACCTGCTACCTGAAGCGCCTCAAAGGCAAGTAGATGGAGAGCAACGCTGTCAGTTTGGAGTGTGAGCAGAATCTGCTCAAATACCCTCAGGTTAGTTCTAGGCTCACCCTTCGTGCTTCGCGAGTGGTTATAGAGATATTGATGTACTCTACCCTGTAGGTTGGATCTGTACGCTCTGCGACCCTGATGCATATAGTCTCTGTCGAAAGAGCCACAGTACATCACCTTACCATTGGCTTGCCAGGAGTAGCAACCGAACTGTGCATCTACCTTGCTGGCAGCATTCAGTAGCAGACTCCTAGCGCTTCCAGGTCCCTTCTCACTTAGCGGTGTGGCCTTAGGTAGTGTGTGAACGAGTTGCCAATCGTAAGCAGGCAGCACAAGAGACACCTGCATTGCTGGCCTGGTCAAGCCTATACCCTCTGTAGCCTGATCAGTGTATGAGCCACAGCTATCATCTTGTCTGATCCTACCATCGGTTGGAGCACCTTGTAGAGTTTCGCACGCAGCATGCGCTTTTGCTCCTCATTCCACACGTAGTCAGGATGAAGGGTGAACAACTGATTGATGCTCCTGGCCTGCTCTACTGAAGAGCCGTTTGCTAAAGGCCTGAGCACCGTGTAGATGGCAAAGGTATTCTCGTCTACATCAAGCGTTTGGCGCTGGCTCTCGGCTTCTACCGCTTCCTGGGCCAGTTTCTCGAACTCCACCAAAGCCTGCTGGGTGGTAAGCTGCCGGTCCTCATAGAGTGCGGCCAATGTCTCCGCGCGTTCTCCAATGGAATGTAGGAACGGCTTTGATGCGCCGTCAGCGGCTACGGTCACAGCCAGGATCTTCCGCAGGTTGAGCACCTTTGTCGTGTCTGCCACTCCACTTTGCCTCAGGGCTTCAAGCTCCTTGGCACCCAGCTGATGGATCGTGCCAGGCAGTTCCATGCTGCTGCCGGTGTGCTGGTGCAGTAGATCTCGGGTCTTAGCCGTGAGTTCTGTGTCTACATAGGGGCGTGGAGAGTAAGCATTACGTATCAGCCCGTACAGTTCGGCAAGCGCCTGGTAGTCTTCGATGTAAGGCCGCAGGAAAGCATCGGGCGACAGGATATCGTACAGGTTCTGTATCTGGCGGAGGACCCTAAAGAACTCTTGCCGCTTCTTCTTTTCGGCAAAGTAGTCTATGGCCCCCTCTTTTGCCTTGTCATCCCAGCCCTTCGTCAGAGGCAGGTACTCTCCGGCCTGCTCGCGCATCAGCAGGGCAAAGCGGTCCTTCAGCACGTCGATGTTCTGGATTACCGAGGTCACCACGTCCGAGTCGAAGGCAAGCGCCCTTTCTAGCGTCTCGAAGATGCCTACAAAGTCCATAACGAAGCCGTAGGGCTTCGTCTGCCCCTCTTCGTCCTCATAGGGGCGGTTGACGCGTGCAATGGCCTGCAAGAGCACATGGTCTCGCATGGGCTTATCCAGGTACATGCAGTATAGAATCGGCGCATCGAAGCCGGTCAGCAGTTTCTCTGTGACGATCAGTATCTTGGGCACTCCACCCTTGCGGGAGAAAGCTTTGCGTATGTCTTTCTCGCGCTCGGTTGTAATGTGGTGCTCCTTAAGCGCCACAGAGTCGTTGTGATTGGGAGAGTAGACCACCTCCGAGTATTCCGGCGGCAGATATCTATCCAGCGCCTTCTTGTAGAGCGCGCAGGCCTCGCGGTCTACGGCTACCATGAAAGCCTTAAAGCCCATCGGCTCGACGTTCTCTCTGAAGTGTTTAGCCACCGCCGCAGCAATCCTGTCCACCCGGCCGGGAGCTTTCATCATCTCCTTCAGCTCTACGGCACGGTCCAAGATGGCGTTCAGGTCTTCAATGTCGCTCACTCCTTCCGCATCGGCAAGCGTCAGGAACTCGCGCTCCAGGGTCTCACGGTCTACCCGCATGTCAGAGGGTGCCAAGGCATAGTTGAGCTGCACGGTGGTGCCGTCTTCTATCGCCTCAGCAATGGAGTACTTGTCCAGGTACCCGCGCTCATCATCCCCACCGAACACCTTGAACGTACCCTTGCCCTTCGATATATTGTCAACCGGGGTGCCGGTAAAGCCTATGTAAATGGCATTGGGTAGCGCGGCCATCAGGTAGTTGCCCAGGTCGCCACCCGTGGTGCGGTGCGCCTCGTCTACGAGCACGATGATGCTGTCGCGGGTGTTGATGCCGGCGGGTATATCATCGAACTTGTGTACCATAGACACCAATAAGCCCCTGTAGTCACTCGCCAGTATCTGCTGTAGATCTCGCTTACCCTCGGCCACCGTTACGTTACTGATGCCGTATGCCGTGATGTTCTTGAACAGCTGCGCCTCTAGCTCGTTACGGTCGACCAGCATCAGCACGGTAGGCTTCTCTTTGCCGCTCCCCTCGCTCAATAGCTTGGCGGCTATAGTGATCATAGTGAGCGTCTTGCCGCTGCCCTGCGTGTGCCAGACAAGACCGCGCCGCTTGGTGCCTTCCATGACTCGCTCGACCACCTTCTCGACGGCGCGCGTTTGATGCTGCCTCAATATGACCTTGGTTAGCTCGTCGTCCCTGGTGAGAAAGATGATGTAATCGTGCAGCACCTTCAGGAACCGAGGGCGGCCGAAGAACGCCTTTACCTTGCGTTCGTAGTTGCCTGACTCTTCTTCCTTCCAGTTGAACAGATTCTTGAAACTAGTGTTCCAGGTTGCCCCATAGTAGAAATCGTGTAGCTGAGTGACTTCAAACACCTGGGGAGCCAGCAGCATTTCAGGCGTCTCCCGGTGGTAGCGCCGCACCTGGTCAATGCCTTCAGCTAGACCGTCACGCCTGGTAGCCGCCTTCGCCTCAGCAAGGGCTACAGGGATGCCGTTGATGAGGAACACAACATCGGCACGGTTGGGGTACCTAGCCCCTTTGTGACGCCACTCATCCGTTACATGGAAGATGTTGTTGTCGGGGTTATCGAAGTCTATGAGGCGTACATTGCGATAGCGCTTCTCAGAGGACACAAATACCGATTTCTCGCCGCGCAGCCATTCGAGCATTTGGCGGTTACCCTCGATGGTGGGGCGCAATCCTCTTAGCTCGCTAATGATTTCAGCAGCACGCCCGGTGTCCACCACTCCAGGGTTGAGGCGTAGCAGTTGCGCCTCCAGGTCGCCAGAGAAGAACATCTCAGTGTCGCCGCCGCGCATCTGTAGAGCTTCATCGGGCTTTACTCGCTGCCAGCCGATCTCTTCGGCGTACTTGAGCATAGGGTTTTGTACGGCGCTACGTTCGCTCATTGGAAGCCTCTCTGACTAGAGTTAGTAGGTGAACAGGATCGACCTGCTGTCCTAAGGAAGAAGTTGCTTGAGTTACTGATCGTTCTGGATGACCTAACGCAATCATCATAGAATTGCTAGAATGCGCTCTCATTTCATTCTATCTATGAACCACCTGCCGTAGGGTTGCGGTGGTTCTTGCCGGCCACCCAGCACCTCTCCGTCCCTGAGCAAATCCCTCAGAGGCAAGCCTTCTTTGCGATCACGAAGCAATCCTGCATCATCAAGCCACTTGGCGGCTTCCACAGCAGGTACGGAATCTAATCCCCTTATCTCAAGCTGCTCTTGTAGGTGGCGATTTATAGCCGCTATGTCCGGCATAAGCACCTCCCTCACAAACTATCTGAATACTTCCAGGAAAGCTCTTGATAGCTCATATCAGCTCCTGATTCTAGTCCTCATCCGGTTCTTCGATCTCCAACTCATCAGAGAAAGGCTGAACGTTGCCACCGCAAGCTGCAAGTATCATTTGCCGTAGCTTTTCGCGTCGGTCAAGTATGTAGCCTTGCCAATCGTCATTAGCAAGGTGAGTGGCGTCAATCGCGTGGGATCTGAGTGCAGCATCCAACTTAGCAGCGCCCAGGTTGCCCCTTAGCTTCTCCAGGTAGACCGAGGGCTTGCTTCCGCCTATGCTGCGGTTTACGGCATAATTGATGAGGGTCTTGTTTACGATGGTATCAGCGCGTGCGTCGTCAATGCTCAGGTGCTTTATGGCCGCTGTAGGGAAGATGTGGTGATGGTCCACATACCTGGAGTAGAACAGTTCCGTTGAAAGTCTCTCCCCGCCGGAAAAGTCCCAGGCTCCATCTTTTGCCAGCAGGCAGAGAATGCCTTTGTATATCGCGTTGCGAATGGAGGTTACTTCCTGAAGATAGTCGGAGCGGAAGCCAAAGGTGCGTACGACATCAGGCTCATCGCCGCCTTCAATCCAGGCTACAACCTGCTCAAAGTCCTGTGCCGAAACGTATTCAGTCTGGCTGCTGTAACGCTGGCTGAAGACAGAACACCAGTACCAGCGCTCGATCTTGGCAGAGGCGAATTTGGTTTGAGCTTCCCCTTTGCGGTACAGCAAATCGGCGAAGATTGCTGAGAGCGGAATCAATAGCGTGGAATAGGGAAGTATTTTCTCGGCTATTATGCCTCTCCCGCTCATAAACCGAGAGGCTGCCCTATACCCGTCAACAAGAACATCCCACCACCTCTCCAGCCTCTCGCTCGTGAGGGACATAAGGTCCTGTTTGCGGCACGCTACTGCTATGCGTCCCTCAGGGTCTGAACGCTTCCGGTCAAGGGAGTCCAGCAATGAGAGACTTTGGAGGAAAGCTGTACCAGATAGAGGCTGGGGCTGCATCTGCAGCATCTGTTCGCTCTTCAGTGTCTTACGGGTTGCCTCCCAGAGCTCATTCAGGTGAAAGCCCTGTGCCCAGAGGATGGCGTTCACCAGGTCGAAAACGTCCAAAGGTTTCCCGGTGCTGTTCACTTTCTCAAAAATGTGGCAGATTGCCGATAATGGCATGTCAGCCGTTAGCTCTACCACAGGGAAAGGATACCGACGGATGCGGTCCAGCCAGGGTCTTACCAGCTTATCCCACGTCCGACTTAGCTCCATGTACTCTGCTTTAGTCTCAGAGTTTTGGTCCAGGTACTTCTCTTTCCAATGCGCGAGGCGGCCGTCAGGATCGGCTGTGTACCGCAAGGGGAGAGCACCTGCTTTGAGTTCATCCTTCTCAGTTGTAAGGTCTACGACATTCTGTAGACTGATATATCGTAGACGCTTACCATTCTTCTCCCTGACATAGAAGAGGGCTTTGTCGAAAAGCGGATCGCCTTCATCAATATTGCCATCGGGGTCGGACAGAAGCACGGCGATATCAAGGTAGAAGAAATAAGTACCTCGCAGGGAGTAAGGGCCACTCTCGAAGTGGACACCGTCATCTCGGAAAAGAGCCTGGTATAGGCTAGTGAGTCGCTGCTGTCCGTCCAGGATCATCAACGTGGGCTTCTGCTTGAGTTTTTCTCCACTGCGCTCGAAAGGTCGAAGCGCGAAGCCTTTATTGGGAGGCATGGTTAGCAAACTACCGGCAGGATAGCGATGTGCCACCGATACGATCAGGTCGTTGACCATCTGAGGTTCCCAAACCCAGGGACGTTGAAAGTTGGGCAGTGCTATAGCGTGTTCATCAATACCTGTAAGTAGCCCACTGAGCTGAGTAGGTTTAGCAGTGAAAAGGTCTCCTTCGCCAGGTACGTTGGTGTTCATGTGCTTCTCCTTGCTGGCTATTCAGTTGTTCTGCAAGCGGTAACGCTGAGAGACGTCCGGTCATTATCTCTTCTAGAATGGCATGAAAGAGTTCATCTACATAGGCTATCTCACGTTCCAAAGTTATGACCTTCTGATCGCACGACGTTAGAACCTGTGTTACTTGCTGCTGCTCCCGCATAGTGGGAACCGGAACCAAAAGATCAGCCACTATACGTGAGTTAATACTGTGTAGGCCGTTACTTGTCTTGCCTCTACCAAGAAGTTGAGCACGACCACGGTCGCTATTCAGATAGGACATTAACCACTCAGAGACTACAACTGTTTGATCAGGTCGGGCACGGATGAGATGATTTTGATGCAAAGCAAAAGGAAGTTCATCATGCCATACTGCTGCGGACCCGAGGAGCTTAGGATTGCCATTACCCTCTACTAAGAGAACATCACCTGCACATAGACGGTACTTCTGAGCATCTCCGTGCAGTACGCCAATCTGCTTTATATCATTTAGTCGAAGTGCCCCTCGCGAAACATTGGCCACAGTTAGATAGGGGACTTGTTGCTGGCTGCCACGTCGGTTTTGGTTAACCGTCAGCCCGTAAGCAACGGCAGCTATATCGCCCAACCGGACAACGTTCCAACTCTCCGGCATCTCACCTATCTCGCTCTGCTTGCGGACCTCACCACGAGTGCCATGCCTGAACAGGTACTCCATTAGAGCGGCCTTGCGCTCGCGCTCTAGCTCCAATTCGCGCTGCCGGGCTTGTTTGGCCTCTTGCACGGCTTTAAGGGCCTGGGCTATAGCGTGCTGTTCGGGGAGAGGTGGAAGAGGGATTGTAAGGTTCTCAAGAGTGCTCTTGCTCAATCGTTGTCTGCCTGTAGTACCCTCCATTTTGCCCGCTAGTTCCGCCCGTATATCGCTACGAAGTAAATAGTAGAAAAGGAAATCCCTATAGCTGATACCGTTGACACCCTGTATGGGAATCACCTCTGTTGATGCTATTCCAAAGGACAGTGGTAAGCTCTCGATGATACCTTGCTTCCCGTTCTCAAATGAGGGAGTGATCTTGGCAAGCAGTAGATCCCCTGCCTCGAAGTACACACCACTTGATATATCTTTTGGTCGCTTCGCAATATAGCGCTCAAAGACTGTGCTGCCGATGGGGATGTACTCCATTGGCACAAAAGGTATTAGTTCAAAATCCGAGAGTTGCAGCCCCTTCGGCTTATGTGTGAATTGGTATGCATCTGCTAAGCGGACCAGTCGCCAGCCATTAGGAAGGTCCGTTTGGTTCATGCGACACCTTCAGAAAGTCCAAGTTGCTTGAGGAGGGTCGTCAAAATCGCATCCGCTTGCTCCCTCTCCTCACGTGCAAGGCTTAGGGCAGAGATAATCTCTCTAAGCGGTCTATGGCTCGCCCTCTCGCCTACTTCCACAAACTGCGAAGGGCTAAGGTTGTAATCTGCAATGCTCACCTCTTCAAGTGTGACGATCCGGCTAAGCTTCTCCCGCGTCTCCCATCGGCGATATACTTCTACTACAGCCGAAATACCATCATCAGACAGAACATTCTTCGGCTTCTCTTTGACTAAGTATGCCGAAGCGTTCACCAGCAGAATTTGCCCTGTGCGCTCTTCAGGCTTGTTCTTGTTCAGCAGCAAGACAATACCAGGCGCGGACGTGTTATAGAAGAGGTTGTCCGGCAGCAATATCACGCCTTCTATGAAGTCGCCCTCCACGAAGGCTTTGCGTATCTCCTTCTCCTTAGTACTCGATTTGCTGCCGGAGCCGCGAGATACCGCACCTGTATCCAGCACTATAGCCGCACGACCTGTGTCTCGCAACGACGCCAGTATGTGCTGTGCCCATCCCCATTCGCCGGAATTTAGAGGCGGCGCACCTAAAGCGAACCGTCCCCAGGGATCGTTGTCGTAGTCTGACTGGGTGAAGTTGTCCTGGTTCCACATGGGGTTTGCTACTACGTAGTCGAACTTCTGCAGGCCCGCGCCAGTGGCAGCAAAGGCAGGGCGGCGGAAGGTATTGCCGGGCATAATGCGGGCGTCAGTGTAGTCATGCAGGAACATGTTCATCTTGGCCATAGCATATGTGACGGGGTTTAGCTCCTGTCCGTATAACCTGGGCGCTTTGGTCCTGTCTTGAGGGTGATGCTTTTCAAACGCCAGCCGCACCTTGATGAGAAGGCCCGCCGAGCCGCAAGCCGGGTCGTACACTTCCGCCTTGTGCATGGGGTCAAGCAATTCGGCCATGAGCCAGCCAACTTCCTTCGGCGTGTAGAACTCCCCCGCGCTCTGGCCTTGCCCTTCAGCGAACTTCCTCAAAAGGTATTCGTAGGCTCTGCCCAGGATGTCAGGCTCGGCATTCTTCAAGCCCAGGCGGTGCTTGCTGATAACCTCCACAAGTGCAGCGAGAGGCTCGTCATCAAGCGTACGTTGCCCGCTCAGGCTTTCGCTATAGTCTTTTACATCGAGCACACCCTGGAGGGCGGGATTGAGTCGTGCTACATCTCGCATAGCAGTAGTCACGAACTCTCCAAGTCCTCGCGTGGCGTGGTGGCGAAGCTTATCCCACCTGTACTCCTGGGGTACATAGAAGCGCACAATTGAAGTTTCACCGGTCTGAAGTGCATTGGTGTGGTCGGCCTCAACTATCTCCCTGGCAAGTGCTTCATCTTCATAAAGCTCCAGCATGCCGGCGAACTCATCATCGAATACATCGGAGAGCCGCTTGTAGAAGATCAGCGGTAAGATGAAGTCCTTGAACTTGGGCGCATCTGTTGCCCCGCGTATCTTGCAGGCGGCGTCCCACAGCCAGGTTTCGAGAGTAGAAACGTCAAGGTGCTCGTCTGATTGAGGGGAAAACAAGAGCGCGCCCTGCTTTAGAGTAGAGGACATTAGTTATGCTCCATGAGGAATTCAGGTGAATGACAGATGATTTTACCACGTAAGGCGTAGGTCTGTCATCCGAATCAAGACGGTGGGATCCGCAGCGAAGTACCGCACTCACTTGATGCCCCGGCCCTCCGCAAGGCAGGGGCGCAGGCCCGTAAGTAGTGGATCTCTGTTCAAGAGGCTGACAGAGCAAGGATGCACTTAGCTAGTACGCGGCACGCCACTAGGTTTCCCAAGACCTTCAGGCCTTAGGCCACAGGAGCTACAGGAACTACAGGAACTACAGGCATCATCAATGGTTCAATAAGATGCCGGCCTTCGTTGCGTGGGCTGTTCACCAATTGCGGTACCGGGTAAGCTGTCATACTTTCTTGGGGGAAGGGCCTTAGCAGCGAAAGCAACTGATCTATATGTCTGTTGTTCCCATCGAGCCACACTTCCTCAAGCTCCCTAGGCAAAATGACAGGCATGCGAGTGTGAATCGCCTTCAAGGCAGCATTAGCCGTAGTTGTCACAATGGTGTATGTTTGTAGCTCCTCCCCACTCGGTCCCCGTCATATATCGTACAATCCCGCGATCGCAAATATCTCAGCATTCCCTTCGCTGCGCACCTGAATCCTATACGGCTGCTTCCCCTGGCCCCCGGTTGCAATCCGGCGCAACCTGCACACCTTGCGCACCTTCTACCCATTCAAAATAGCCGGTGGCTGGCACGAGACACCGCTTACTAGCCAGAGGCTTGCGAAATGCGGGTTTCGTCGCTACGGTTTCAGCCCTCGCGTTGATCGTGGAGAATTTTACCTTTGCCTCATTGGACCATGCCGGCACCAGGCCCCAGCGCATAAGCTCAAGGTGACTATGCCCATTGTGCCCGCTGTCATCCCGAACAACTACGGGGTTGTGCTGCTGAGGTGCGATGTTATAACTGGGTTGCCACTCGAAACTTGTATCCTTGGCCCGCCCCGTCATCAAAGGTACACTCAGGTCGCGTGTAGGCACGCCAAAGCGTGCTGCCAGCTCCTCAACAGTTGCAATCAGATCGTATCTGCCACACATGGTATTTATCCCTCCACGCGTACTGCTTACCAGTTGCCCTCGCCAAAATTTGTAGCACATTATAGTACAGAAGTTCTATTCCGGCGACTGATTTAGACTCACTTCATTAGCGCCTACGAACCAAACCCCTCCTGAATCGGACCTTTCTTCAAAACCATCTCAGATAGTAATCGAGCACATCTTTAGAAGCGGATATGCACTGACCTTGCGCTTGCCTGCCATACCCCAGTTCAGTACGGTTACTTTGACTGTACGGCCATTCCCTTTGGCAAAGACTTCAGCCGCTATCCTCACGATTTCGCTCCTTCTGACTCATTTTGCACAACCCCACGTGATTGTAGTCTAGCCACCCTTACAGGTAGCACACGCTAAGCACTTCCCTTTGCGTCCTCATGCCGGAGCTGTTGTCAGTCAAGCGTGACCCGGATAACTCGATATTGCGCTTCTTGAGAGACAGCCACAAGTGCCAGCAGACAAGCGTGCCGCGCATACCCATCATGTTAGGTTAGGCAAGCACTTAGCGAAACCTCGCAGCCCCAAGCTACACCATCTATCAATTTGGGGACAAGTATTGTATTTGTGGTCCAGATCGGATACTATGGATATTGAGTGCCATATTTTGTGGACATTTTGAATGTTTGGTATACATGTGGTATTTACCCTCGTTTCTTCCAATGGTTTGACCGTGAATACCATGATGCTAAATCCAAGACTTACGCAGATACTAGGTGCCGCGAAGCGTCAAACATGCTGAGTCTGTAGCCTATTTGAACAGGTGGGCACGCATGGCGAATTACGGGGCTAAAAGCGTCGGGTAATAGTACCAGATTGAGGAGCATGAGACTTGTCACCGAATGCCAAACAGAAAAGTGCGGAACCAAAAAAAGAGCTTACAGGTACTCCGGGAATAGACATATTTAAGTTGGCCGGTGTGACAATTTCTGGTTGGGTCCCCAGCCTCAAGTATCCTGGGACTCCTTCTGACCATATGTCCGGGACGCCCTTTTACAAGGTGCCTTATGGCACACTTATAGAACAGGGCCTGGCTGTGTGGCTTGAATACCAACCCTGGGTGATGTCGTACCAACGGGGAGATGTAAGTCAGACCTTCATGCGGACGTACAGACTAACAAGTCCACTCCCCACGCCCTACCCCATCAAATACATTTTTGAGGAGGAGGCCCACGAGTACTTACCAGACTTTATTGGCACGCTCGCTAACGGCAAAGTCTTCATCGCCGAAGCAGGCGTCATGTCGCGAAAGGCTGAAGCACAGAACATGGCCAAGCTGGAGGCCGGCAGGAGAAAGGCTGTCATTGAAGGAGGCGTGTTCTGGCTGGCCACGGAAGATTTCTTAGAGTCTTCTCGATACTGGAACCTTCTATATCTGCACGCCCGCCGTCTGCATTTTCCGGGGTTCGATACTATCGCGCCTGCTGTCCTGGAGATGTGGTCTCCGGGGAAGAGTGCCTCCGTACGCCAGATTACCGAGGTTTTGTCCGAGTCATGGTCAGAAGACAGAGTAGAGGCCACAGCCTGGAAGCTGGCTGGAGATGCGGCAGCTTCAGGCCATCTACTGATGGACCTAGACAATGTGCGTCTCGACCTTGATACGCAGCTCATGCTACTGGACAGAAGCGAGCCGCCCATACTGCCACCGCCCTTTCCAGATACACCGCATGTAGGCGACTCTGCTTCTCAACTAACTGATGAAGCCTCGGAAGATGAGGAGTGGGATCTCGACAGGATACGCTACTTTCCTGGCTTCGCCGTTGATGATGAGGTGCTTCCTCCGGATGTGGCAGAGAAGTTCCGCACGAACCTTCGCGCAGCAACGGCGGTCATGGAGGGCATGTCCTTCAGAGTTGTGGCAAAGGAATTTGGTATCCACTATGGCAACTTGCACCGTATCGTAACAAGGGCGATAGAGATTGGTGAGATAGCTCTTGTGCCTAACGGTCAGTACCAAAGGGATCGCCGGATCAGACCAGAATTTGAGGCTCTAATACGAAGATTATACAAGGATCTAAGACGGCTATCTCCGAAGAAAATTGTCGAGCATCACGAGATGAGACGTCTTGCCGACACTTTGACTAAACAGGAGGGTAGTCTTGTCAACCTACCTACCTACTGGGAGGTATATCGCTTAATTCAGAGGATTGCCAACGATCCTGACGTACGGCAAGCGCGCTCCGGAGAGAAGCATCCTAGCAGAGCACCTAAGAGCATCAAGTCCTATATGCTGTCCATTCCGGCCGCAGGCCTGATTGGGCAGGTAGACGAAGCATATATAGACCAGAAGGTAGTGACAAAGGAGGGCTACCTGATAACTCGTAGGGTCCATGCTGCCATTCTGCTGTGCGCTAAGACCGGCGCTATCTTCTCGCTGGTTACAAGTCCAAAACACCTGACAGAAGATGATTACATGAGGCTCATCAAGCAGGGTATGGAAGCCAAGGACAAGATACTCAAGCTGTACCGCTGCAAGAATCGCTGGCCGCGCAGGGCAAAGTTTGCCGTAATCCTTAGCGATAGAGGCAAGATATTCGTTTCCGAGCGTGCCAGACAAGTGCTGGTGGAAAGGCTCGGAATAATCCAGGAGATCGCCCCTCCTTATGCGCCCTCGGTTAAGGGAAAGGTGGAGTCGCTGTGGGCCTGGGTCGTAGAGAATTTCTCCCACCGCCTCAGGGGTACCACCAAGTCGAATCCTCAAGATAGGGGTGCCTACGATACCGATGTAGAGGCCGAAGCGGCAGGCATCACTATCGATTTGGTAGAGGAATACTTGACTCGGGCAATAGTGGATGGATACCACATCGAGTGGGACAAGGTTCGCGGGCATACCCGCATAAACCTCCTTGAGGATGCTGTCAAGAGCCATGGCATGGCCCGGTGGCTGGGGTCTGAGAGCGAACTAATCCTGTTGTTGATGAAATCGGTCAATCGCAAGGCTAAGTCGGGACAGTATGCCGTTAGCCGACACGGTGTCAGCTTCAAAGGAAGGTGGTATCGAAATTCAAAAGTGCTGGAACAGCTTGTGAGCCAGGCCATCGAGATTCGGTACGACCCACGCGATATAAGCGTCCTGTACATTTTCCACAAGGGCGTGTATGTCGGGGAGGTGTACTGCCCAGAACTGATTGATCGCCGTTTTAGCGTCTGGGAGGACGAAGCCGAGAAAAGAGCCACCGCAGCTCAGAGGAAAGCCGCCGCCCAGGTAAGCAGCGAGAATCTTACCCAAATCCAAGCTGATGCCAGCACTGGCAAGAAAGCTCAAAGGAAGGCGACTGAACGTCTTGAGCGGGAGAGGAAGAGGTTGCTTGATCAACAGGTACCGGAAATACATACACCGGAGGTCGAGGCGATGCGCCGCGCTATTGCCGATTACAACAACCAGCAGAATAGCCAGACTGAGGAAGGCGACCACCGCACTCCGCCCTTGAGGCTCCTTCCCCCGGAGCCTGAGACTGCCTTTAGCGAAGTTGCAGATTTGCCGGTGTACCCGCGCCTACGGCAGACGAATTAATGATAACGCAGAGAGCATTGAGTATGACCTTCAGGGTATCAGATACTTTCATCTACAACGGATTTCAAGGTCGCCTGCTGCCTTTTCTCGCCAAGTCGCGTGCTGAGCGTACCTGGCACATCATTGGTGCCGTACCGGGCAGCGGGAAAACATATGGAATAGGCGAGGTTGTGCGCGGGAGCGGTATGGCGAAGGGCAAGTTCGGTACGACACATATGCCCATCCTTTCCTTTCGCTCGCCCAAGAACGCCCGCAGCGAGAACGCCCTGGGTATTGCGATGACAGCGGCCTTCGGGGTCGTGCCGAATATGCCCTGGGATCTCAGGAGGACCTGGCTTGCGAGCGAAGCTGCCAGGGTAGGAGTAGAACTGATCATAGCTGATGACGCCCAAGACCTCTCCCTGGACCAGCTGACTTACTTGAGGGAGCTGACTGACAACCTGGAAGCGCCACCGTACAATCGGAAAGTTGGACTGTGTCTTATATGCGCTAGCGAGAACAACACTATTCCGCTTGTCGATACCTTCAAGATACGAAATGAGCTAAAGTGGAGGCAGTTTAAGCGCCGCCTGGATGCAGAAGCACCATCTGTAATGGTGTCAAATCACAACGTCCGAGAGGTACGGGAGATTTGTAAGGTCTATGAAGCCATATATAGAGACCAGCTGCCCGGCTTGCATCTACAGCAATGGGCTAAGGCGATACACGGCTACCTGACCACGCCCATCCTGGACCCAGAGGGGAGTGGCGAGGCTACCATGCACAATATCCACCGCTTTCTTATGTACTGCCTGAGAACGACCTTCGAGCTGGAGAAAAGTGATGTTGAAGCCTCGCTGCTTATAGCTGCAAGTGAGTTGATGAACCTGGATTTTGAGAGCGTCACGCAGCTAAAGGGGGCCGAAGATGCAGAAGTCTGACACCGACAAGCACGAGCCAGGTGCCGAGGCTGGTTTGCTGCGGGACGCACAGTGGCATCAAACCTTCCCGCATCTTATCCCTCTCATAGATGAAGAGTGGCTACTTGGTCTGCTATTACGTTGTGATGAGATCAACGGCTGGCCGTCAGGTACGACTGCTTGCTTCCTGGGCAAGTATTCGATAGGTCCCGGATCCCTGGCAAAGCCCGCTTTGTATATCACCGGAAGTGTGCTGGATCTTGATCGTTTAGCCGCTGCCATGGGCGAGGACGTAGAGCAAGTCGAGCGCACGACGTTCGCGGGCGCACTGCAGCATTTCTTCTCCCGTAGCGACTGCACGGCCCGGCTTCTGGGCCGTACCCCGCCCTTTCGTATTTGTACGCAGTGTGTTCGGGAGCAGCACCTGCTTGCCCGGACATCGACCTATCCACTACTGCGTAGTTGCCCGCAGCACCGGCTTCTATTTCGACAGGTGTGTCACTGTGGAACGCCACTTAAAGCCTTCAACGCTGGTACTCCCCCCTTTACATGTGCTGCTTGCATGATGCCCTGGGAGAACCTGCCTGACGTGCTTGCAAGCAAAGAGATCGCTGACTTTGATGCGGGCCTTAGTGCATTGTATGGGGTGCTTCTCTCCCAATTCACGCTGAAGGAACTGGCTGGTGTCCGGCGTTATGTTACTCCTGGTGTACGGAATGGAGGCTGGCCTGAACTACCACCTGGTGCTTTTGATAGGGGCATGTTACCAGCTAGCACTTATGTTCATTGCATGGTTTCTATCTCGCAGTGGGGGGCGTGTTTTTCAGCCTTGCAGATCTCACCGGAGCGTCTAGGCACGCTCGTGCAGGAACTCGAATATGTGCGCAAGTATACTTGTCCAAACCAGGCTTGCCGGGGCAACACTAATGTCCTTTCGGCCAATGTTCATCTTTATACCAGCTACAAGCACAGGAAGTGGGAGGACTACTACTATTGCAATGACTGCGGCTCTCGCTTTACAGAGAGCGGCAGACTGGTTGTGACGTTCGACAGTAACCACGGCTCCAGGGACATTGAACCTCAAAAGGTGGCGCGGCTTCAACAGCAGCTCGCGCATTGGAAGACCCGCCTTGAAGCTGCATGTGTTAAGATGCTCGATGGGGGACATCCGATCACGGTTGAGGAGGCTTTCAGGAGAGCACACCTGTCCCAAAACGCCAATCTACGAGCGCTCAGCCTCGGCCTGGTGAGTATTGTTGAGTTTTACGCTATGAGGCAGCGTGCAACCGTGGCGGATCATGTCCCTGGGATGGCGCAGATCCTTAGACACATCTACTCCCCAGCCTCCAACACTCGGCCGAGACCTAAGCATTCTCCCTCCGTTTCCGGCGCTTGGAACCAGGAGATATACGTGTATGCGCATGAAGCGAGCTAACGTGCTCGAACGCACTCTAGATGTGTATCTACCAAATTCGCCCGCTTTGATGGCTTGTCTTGGGGAGAGTTGTTACGGATCCGGTGGAGGACATGGGGCGAATTGTTCGGCCAAATGACTCCCACGCTAGAAGTCACCTCTTGGAGAGTACTCTGATGGGGTCAAGAGCACTTCTCTGCTGGTCTCGCCACTCCCCTGTTTGGACATCAATAGACATTATTAGGTTGTGGGAATTACACGTTGATGCTCTCCTGGGAAGTTGCTGTAAACGGCGTAGAAGCTGGTTACTAGCGTGCCGCTAAATTGAGCGCCTGGTATGCTCTTGACGATTGCTCCCCCTGGCGCTTGTCGTACTTGTATAGGCTATCACCCTGTGGTGTGCAAGAGCACCAGATGTAGCCATTCCAACGGCCCTCTCGCCACATCATTTCGTCACCATGTGGGACCTTGCTGCTTGTAACCTGCTCATGCAAAGCTGAATACAAGGAATGGGGCGCGATACAAAGATCGCGCCCCATTCCTTGTATTCAGCCGAAAGCCAGGTGCTCCTAGAATCCGGGCAGCCTCGGGTCGAACAGGTTGAGGTAGTTCAGCACGGCCAACTGGTACCACGCCCCCGTGACCGGCTCGGCCATTGTGCTGACGAGGGGCAGGCCCGTCGTCCAGTCAATCGACTCGCCGGGAGTGACGAACCCGCGCCCGGTGCGGCTGGCGTACCACTGCAACCGCGCCAGCGACATAGCGTCGTTCCCCTGCCAGTGCTCCAGCATGGCCGCGTACATGCTCATCTGGGGCCATACCGGCTCGGCAGCCGCCGCTTCGTACTGCCCGCCGGGGCTGTACGGGCTGGAATAGTAGAAGGGGTCCTGCTCGTAACGGGCCACGCCGTAGCCATCATGGGTCAGGGTGCTGAGCACCTTGATCCTGTGGTCGCGCACCCGCGAATCGGTGGCGGGCAGCATTCCGAACACCCACAGCAGGTCCGAAGAGGCGTCCACCAGGGTGCGGGCAGTGCCATCCGTATTCACCGCCCGGTTGAAGGAGCGGGTAGAGTCGTTCCACAGGCCGCGGTGGGGTGAGGCGGTAAAGGAGCGCAGGGTGGCGTTCTTTATCGTCTGCGCGCTCGACAGGTAGTTGGTGGCCCTTGTGGTGTCGCTCTTCTCGGTCGCCAGGTAGCGGGCGGCGTTCAAGCCTTCCGCGTAGGTCACCTGGGTGAAGGTATTGTACTCGATTGCCTCCTCCCAGATCGAGGCGTCGGCGGCCCCAAAGCCGTTGGTGCCGATGTTGTTCCTGATCCAGTCGCCCGACCGCGTGACCTGCGTCCACACGCCGTTCAGGAAGGTCATGGCCGTTGTGGGGTTTGTGGCCTTGAGGATGTTGTAGTGTCGGTAGACGCCCATCAGGAAGAGGCCGATGGCATCGTGCTCGGGTTCCACGAAGGAGATCCACTGGTTGGCATGCCAGGCGCTGTAGTTGGTGTGCCAGGTGCCGTCGGTGCTCTGGACAGAAGCCATCCAGTTCCAGTACTTCTCGGCTTCGGCCAGGTGGTTTGTGGCGTCCATGCCCATAGCTGTCACGGCGGCGTCACGTACCCATACCTTGTATTCGTAGGCGGGGTTGGTGGCGGCGGGCCACGAGCCGTACTGCGGCTGCTGCGACTGCTTGTTGATCACCAGGCTGCGGTCGAAGGCTGTGTTCAGGCCCGCGTCGGTCATGGTGGTGCGCCTGCCCGCGTTCAGCCAGTTGGTGTATTGGGTGGCGGTCTGGCTGAACCAGTAGTCGGCGGTCTGGGCGCGGGCGGTGTCGGCTGCCGACTCGGCGGCGGCCTGGTTGGTGCCTATCGTGTAGTAGAAGGAGAGCGAGGCGCTGCTGCCTGCTGTGAGGGTTATCGTCTTCTGGAAGCCGAGGTCCAGGTTCTGGGACCACAGGTCGCCGTTGTTCTTCAGCGTGCCGTTCGCGTCGAACTGGTACCACGCCCCCGAAGTGGTGTTGGCGGTGTTGGAGTCGGAGTCATTACCCACCTGGCGGGTGTCCATAGCCTGGAACGCGCCAAACTCCATGTAGTACTGGCCCGACTGGCTCATGTCGGTACCTAGGGCGTTACGTGTTGAATCGTACCAGCCGTGTTGCCAGTTTGGAGTTGGGTTGTACTTGGTCTTGTTGTTCAGGTGTAGCTGTTCCAGGAAGTTGATGGTGCGAGAGCCGGTCGTGAGGTTCTGGAGCGTGTACTTGACCACCACGAAGGGCTGGTTGGGCACCATCGCGTATTGCTTGGTGATCTTTACGGGCAGCGCGGTTGTGCCGTAGTTGAGGTACTGCGCGGTCAGCGTGCCGTCGGTTTCGATCCAGGCTTCCGAGTCGAACTGGTGGGCGTCGGTGTACTTGACAAGCGTGCCGGTCTGGTCGCGGAAGAAAGCGGTGGAGTCTACGATCTGGTTGGTAGTCCAGTCGCTGCTGAAGCGAATCTCCGCTAAGCGAGGCCCGAAGGTGCCGGTATCCACAGGGGTTAGCTTGCTAGCCATGTGGATGCCGATCATGTTGCTCCAGTTGTTCATCCAGAGGCTGGTGGCCGAGGCGGCAGCGGGCGTGGTTTCGCGCAGCACCACGAGGTTGTCCAGGTTGACGGCCCCGGTGTTGCCGGTGCCGTACCAGAGCACCACCTGGTGCACGCCCGCCGAGAGGCGCACCACCTTTTCCGCCGTGCCCCAAACGGCCCAGTGATTGTTGTTACGGAAGCTGACCGTGCCCGCACCCTGGCCGTCCACGAACAGCCCGCGAGTGGCGTTGCCGGTGCCGCCATTTGCATAGCGGAAGCGGAAGGTGTAGCTGTCGTTGGCCGGGACGTTCACCAGGAACGACACGCCGTCGCCGCTCACGCTGTTGCCGTCCACGAAGCCGGTGCCAGTGTAGCCCGCATGGTTGGTGTTGGTGCCGACCGCCGTCTTGATGGCCGACTCGGCCTCGTACTGTCCGCCGGTGGGCGTGGTGACGGTGCGCTTCACGTATATCATGTCCCAGTACTTGAGGCTGGGCACGGTGAACTGGATGAAGTTGCCCTGCGTGTCGCTTCCCGTGGTGTAGGTGAGTGACGATGTTACGCCGTGGTCGTTGTCCGGGCTGGCCAGGTAGACGCCGCTAATTGTGGCGTTGGGTCCAGGGTAATACTTGACGCCCACGTTGGTCTGGAAGGTGGGCTGCACGCCGGAGTTGCGCCACTGGTCGTCGTTGCCTATCAGGTTGATAAGGTGGATGATGTCGTAGCCGGGCTTGCGCTTCACCATCTCCCAGACGGTGCCTGCGGAAGCGTTGCCACTCAACGTCTGGCCGGTGGTTAGGGAGAGCCACTGCGCGCCCTGGTCGGCGGGCATCACGTCGGCATCGAACAGGAGGTTCTCATATGCCGTGGCGAAGCTGTAGTAGTCGCGCATGGCCCTCTTGAGGGAGTTGCGCATGCTCTTCGACTTGTTGGGATAGTACTCGTGCGCGAGCATGTGGTTCTGGTCGCCAAGCTCGATGTGAGTAGCGCCGCTGGCGAACATCATGGCGTCGGCCAGGCGGATGGAGTGGTCGTCGAAAGTCCCCAGCGTCAGATGGTCCACGTTGATAGCGCCGGAGTTACCGGAGTCGTAGGCGAGCTTCACGGTGTGAGTGCCTGCGGTCAGGCTGGTCTTCTGTATCCAGGCGTCGTGCGCCCAGGTGTCCCAGTTGGCCTGGTCGGAGAAAGAGACCTGGCCCAGCAGCACGCCGTCCACGTAGACGTTGCGCGTGGCGGTGGACCCGATGTCATTGGCATAGCGGAAGTCGAGCGAATAGTCGCCGGTCTCCGTGAAGTTGACGCTCCAGGTTATAGACTCGCCCACCGCGTCGAAGTTGTCTACGAAGCCGGTGCCGGTGTATCCGGGGTGGTTGGTGGCGGTGGTGACGCCCACGCGGGTGGCGGTCTCAGCCTCGCTCTTGGGGCCGAGGTTCTCGCCGTAGTTCATGTACCCGGCCAGCACGACCGCCTTGCCCCCGTTGTTGCGCTTCAGTTGCTCGACGTAGTTGCGAAGCTGGTTGTAGCTGTTGGACAGGTACCATATCTCGCTGAAGTCGAAGTCGCTCGCGCCGTAGGTAGAGACATGGTTGGCCGCCCAGCCGTCCACCGTGCCGTCCACTATGTTGAAGGTCATGGACGCCTTGGCGGCGTTGTTAGCCACCAGGGCTGCCTTGACCGACTGCTGGAACTGCGGGAAGGTAGGCGGGATGTAGTGGGAGAAGCCGTTGTAGTCGTAGACGTTGTTGCGCTGGCCCATCTGGTCAATCTGGACCCCGTCGAAACCGGCCGTGTTGATGGCGTCCTTGTACTCGTTGATGATGTAGTTCTGCCAGTTCACGTTGGCGGGATTGAAGAGCCAGAGGAACGCGCCATTGTTGAAATCAACGTTTAGCTGGCTGGCGTGGGCGGTGTCGTTGAACATGCCCCAGGCAGGGTCGATGCCCCACATCTGCTGGTATCCCTCGCGGGCGGCATAGCTCATGGCGTAGGCCATCGCGTTGGCGTTATAGTTGTGGACGGCCGTGATATCGTTCTGTATGGTCGGCCAGGAGATGGTGCGATTGAACAGGTCCACCCAGCTAGAATCGACCGTGCCTCCTGTCCGCTTGAACATCTTCTCGTGCCGCCACATCCAGTCGTAGAACTGGAACATGTTGATGTGGTAGTCCTCCGACATTTGCTTGATCATGTTGGTGCTCTGCGTGGAGGTACGCGAGGAGGGGAAGTCGGAGATGTAGCCGTAGCGGGGAAAGCGGTTGGGAGTGGAGCTTACATCGATGCCTGTGCCGTCGAAATCGGTGGTACCCGCGGTAATGCCTGCGTAGTAACCGGTGAAGTCGCCGGCGGGGGCGGTCCAGTTGAACGTTTTTGTGGTGGTAGCGTTGTTAGCCAGGGTGAAGCTGGCGGTGGTAGCGGTGTGGACCTGGGTCTCCAGCTTCTTTATGCTGAGGCTGAGGGTGCCCGTCCATGAGGCCCCGGTGGTATTCTTCAATTCGGCGGTTATGACCACCGCGTTGCCTACGTTGTAGCGGGCCTTGTCGGTGTAGACGCGGGTGATGAGAGTGCCGGTAGTGGCCGCGCTGGCTACCGTGGGAGAGAACGTCAACTCCGCCGGGCGTGGGACCGCCGAGGCCGGTATCAACGTGGTCAGTAAGAGGACCAGTGCCAGTAATAGACGATATTGCCGCTTCATTAAGGTAACCTCCGTATGTGTGAAACTAAAGGACAACCACCTGCGAACAAGAGAGAAAATGACTTCGCGGGACGCACAACGACGCTGCCGAGGATATATTTATCCCCCGCAACGCCATGCTCTTTATGTGAGTTGGAATGCAAGTCAAAGCATTAAATGCCTGTGCCTGCCATGCAGCATCGCACAGGCGAGTTGTACAACCGGCGTACGTTACGGTCAGTTCCTTGACCTTTTTTCAGTGACCGAAGTTTAATAGATGTGGACAGCTTTGTCAAGGGGTTAAGCCCGCTTTTCGGGGAGCAGTTTTCCACCTACCCATTGACAGACGGCGCAAATTGCGCTATCCTACGTCAGGCTAGCTGCAACTTATTTCGGTTGCTGAATTTAGCTGTGCTTTTCAGGAGTGGTGTTCGTATGGTACTAAGACTGCGCTCCGGTAACCGCGACCTCATCAGAGAGATCAACAAGTCTCTCGTGTTGAGCATCGTGCGCGATCACGAGCCAATATCGCGCACGGCCATCTCTCAGACCGTCAACCTGAGTCCCGCCACCGTGTCGGGTATCACGGGCGAGCTTATCGAGCAGGGCCTCATCTACGAACACGAGGCCGGCACCTCCACGGGCGGGCGGCGGCCGATTTTGCTCGCCCTCAACCGCCAGGGTGGCTTCGTTATCGGCATCAAGCTGGCCGAGACGCACATCGTAGCCGCACTCACCGACCTGGGGGCCAACGTCATCGACCAGAGGGCCGCGATATTGGGCGACGACCGGCAGCCGGAGGCCGTCATAGCAGTGCTGGCAGACACGGTGAACGAGTTGCGCAGCCTCCATCCCGGACGCCACATCTTCGGCGTTGGCCTGGGCATGGCGGGCGCGGTGGACCGTCGCCTCGGCATCTGCCACTTTTCGCCCTTCCTCAACTGGCACGACGTTCCATTGCGGCGCATGCTGGAGCAGCGCCTGGAGCTACCCGTGGTCCTGGAGAACGACGTCAACACGCTTACTATGTCGGAGAAGTGGTTTGGTGCGGGGGTGGGCGTCAACGATTTCCTGGTGATTACGCTGGGACGCGGCATAGGCATGGGCATGGTGCTGAACGGGCAAATCTACCGGGGCGGCTGCGGCGGTGGCGGCGAGTTCGGCCACATCACCGTGGTGCCCGACGGGCCGCAGTGCGAGTGCGGCAAGCGCGGGTGCCTGGAGGCGCTGGTGTCCGACCCGGCCATCCTGCGCCGCATGCGCTCGGCAATCGGGCGCGAACTGACGATGGAAGAAGCAGCGGTGCTGGCGCGCCAGGGCGATTCCACCGCCCAGGGCATATTCAACGCGGCGGCCCGCACGCTCGGCATGGCTATTGCCGACCTGGTGAACATCTTCAACCCCCCGCTGCTTATCGTGGGCGGCGAGGGTGCGCGGGCCTTCGACCTGCTGCTGGAGCCGCTACAGGAAGCCTTACAGGCCAACTGCTTCAACGGCTTCTTCGACGATATGCGCCTGGTGGTCGAACCCTGGGGCGACGACGCCTGGGCGAGGGGCGCGGCCAGCCTGATGCTTGAAGAACTGTTCCGCCCGACCCTGTACCACGACGACAGGGCGAGGGCCTCGTTAGTACTCCCACTCGGCGCGAATTAGCCTAAACAAGTTCGACGTAGTGGCCTTAAC
Source organism: Chloroflexia bacterium (assembly GCA_036388595.1). GTDB lineage: Bacteria > Chloroflexota > Chloroflexia > QHBQ01 > JADMIH01 > JADMIH01. The sequence continues at coordinate 25,764 of DASVRN010000234.1, read as the reverse complement.
CCGCCACTACGTCGAACTGTCTCAAACTTACTTAGTTCAGTTAATTAACTTATAGGAGGTGAGCGTTCGGACACGGTTGGGCCCGGTCAGCCCTGGGACCGGCACTATATAGCCGTTATTTACCTGGAAACAACCAACCCAGAGGAGTGAAAGGGGATACAAAGATGATCCGAAGATTTAAGCCAGCGTTGTTGCTGGTCCTTGTCCTACTGTTGCAAGCATGTGGGGGCACCACGCCTACACCCACTACCGTCCCAACGTCGGCCGATACGCCCGTCGTTGCCGCCACCACGGAAGCCACCACCGCACCTACCGCCGAGGCCACCGAGGCTACCGTACCGGCCACAGCCACCACCGGGGAATCGGATACCACCGGCACGAGCGACCTGAGCGGCACCGTGACTTTCTGGAGTTCCTACAACACAGTCTCCCCCGAGATGGAGACGCTCACCGGCGAAATCATCCCGGCGTTCCAGAAGCTGCACCCTAACGTCACGGTCAAAGCCCAGGCGCTGCCGGGTGACGAGTTGCGGCAGAAGCTGCTCACCTCCATCGCGGGCGGCGAGACGCCTGACGTGGTGCGTGTCGACATAATCTGGGTGCCGGAATTCGCCGAGATGGGCGCGCTCGCCAAGCTGGACGAGGAGATGGAGGACTTTGACGAGTACAAGGAACTGGTGTACCCCGGTCCCCTCTCCACCAACTTCCACAAGGGCAACTACTACGGCCTGCCCCTCGACACGAATACCAAGGTGGCCTTCTACAATAACGACGTCCTGAGCGCCGCAGGTATGAGCGCCCCTCCCAAGGATTGGGCTGAGTTCACCACGTTCTGCGAGAAGGTCAAGGCCCTGAACCAGCCCGACACCTACTGCTACGCGGAGAGCGGCACAGGCCCCTGGAGCATCCTGCCCTGGATCTGGAGCGGCGGCGGCAGCATCACCGACGAGGAGTACACCAAGGCGACCGGCTACGTGAACAGCCCCGAGACCGTCGCGGCCCTTACGACCCTGCGTGACATGCTGAAGAACGAGCTGATCTCGCCCTCCATCCTGGGCGGCGGTATCGCCACGAGCGACGCGCTCGGCAAGGGCCAGGCAGGCATGATCATCGAGGGTCCGTGGATGCCCCCCATCTTCGACAAGCAGTTCCCGGACCTCAAGTACACCCTGGCTACCTTGCCCGCGGGTGCCGGTGGCACCAGCTCCGTCGTGGGTGGCGAGGACATAGTGCTGTTCGAGAAGAGCCAGAACAAGGAAGCCTCGCTCGAATTCATACGCTTCATGCTGAGCGAGGAAGCGCAACTCGCCCTGGGCAAGGTAGGCCAGATGCCGGTGCTCAAGAGCCTGGGCGGCCATGCCGAGCTACCAGCGTACTTCGCTGACTTCCAGGAGCAGCTTGAGACGGCTCAGGCGCGCACCCCCAGCCCCGCGTGGCCCAAGATTGACGAGGCCCTCAACACCGCCTTCCAGGAGGTGTTCCGCGGCGAGAAGGAGCCACAGGCCGCGCTGGACGAAGCAGCCACGGCTATAGACGCCCTGCTTGCCGGTACGCCGTAATACTGGCTTTCCACAAGGTACCTGGTTTATACAGCCGGGTACCTTGTTGCCTCCACTCGTTTCCTCATGCACCAGGGGCAGCGCCTTCAACCGCCCCTGGGCACGAGAGAGGGGCTTGCCTGCCCCAGTTAGGAGAATCACTATATGGCCTCTGTTGGAGGTCAGGCGGGCATCACCGCTTCACCCGTAGCCAAGCCACAGGCACGACGCGACACCCTGCGGCAGCGGCTCCGCAAATCGATACCCGCCTACCTCTTCATCCTGCCGGGTATGTTGCTGTTCGTGGTCTGGACGCTCTACCCGCTGCTCCACTCCCTCACCATGAGCTTTGCGGAGTGGAACCTCATCAAGCCAAGTCGCTTCGTAGGCATCGAGAACTACACTCGCGCCTTCAACGACCCGGTCTTCTGGCTGGCGCTACGCAATACCCTGTTCTACGTGGTAATTACGGTGCCGGGGCAGATGATAATCGGCCTGGGCATCGCGTTGCTGTTGGACGCGCCGTTGCGGGCGCGGGGCTTTTTCCGCACCATCTACTACATCCCCGTGGTGACCTCCTGGGTGGTGGTGTCGCTGATATTCACATACCTGTTCAACGGGCAGGCGGGGCTTATCAACTGGGTCTTGCGCGATGGCGTGCAGGTAATCGACAAGAACATCAACTGGTTGAGCGAGCCACTTACGGCTAACATCGCCATAGCTACCCTGGGCATCTGGAAGGGACTGGGTTGGACGATGGTGATCTTCCTTGCGGGGTTGCAGTCGGTGCCTATCCACCTTTATGAAGCGGCCTCCATTGACGGTGCCACCGCCTGGCAGCGGTTCCGCTTCGTGACGGTGCCCCTCATCCGGCAGACGACCCTATTCATCATGGTGATGCTAACGATTGGGGCCTTCCAGGTCTTTATATCAGTGTACATCATGACGGGTGGCAACCCGCTGCACCGTACTGAGGTGCTGCTGACTTACATGTATGAAAACTCGTTCGAGTCGCTGGACCTGGGATACGGCTCGGCCCTGTCCTACATATTCGCGATCATGGTGTTTACCCTGAGCATGACGCAAATTCGACTCTTGAAGCGGCGGGTCGAGTACTAACACTGAGCGGACCGTTAGAAACTGAACTGACAGGTGGTACCGGCAATGTACGCACGTTCTTCACCAATCGTTAGCGCGTTACGCTACGCCGTTTTGCTCGGCGGGGCGTTTCTCGTGCTCGCACCCTTCATCTACATGATCGGCACGTCGTTCAAGCCGCATGCCTTCGTGCTGGAGCTACCGCCGCGCTTCATCCCCAGCGAGCCTACCTGGGACAACTATACCCGCGCGCTTACCAGCAACAATTTTGGCCGGTACTTCTTCAACAGCCTGATCGTGGCAATCAGCTCCACTACAATAGTAGTGATATTGTCAGCGCTGCTGGCCTATGCGTTCGCGCGGTGGGACTTCCCCGGACGCCAGTTCCTCTTCTACACCATGCTCGGCACGATGATGATTCCCACGCTCGTGCTGATCATCCCACAGTTCGTGCTGGCGAAGAACCTCCACATCCTGGATAGTTTGTGGGGCCTGGTGGTGGTATACTCGGCGGGTACGGCCTTCAATATGTTCCTGTTGCGAGGCTTCTTCGAGGAGATCCCGCAAGACCTGTTCGACGCCGCGACTATCGACGGCGCGAGCGCCTTCAGGACCTTCTGGTCCATAGCGTTGCCGTTAGCGCGCCCCGCCCTGGCCGCGGTGTCAATATTCTCCTTCCTTGGCTCGTGGGACGAGTTTACCTGGGCGCTGACCGCCATCAACAACCAGGACCTCTACACGTTGCCGATAGCGCTACGGCTGTTCCAACAACAGCACGGCACCGAGTGGGGAGTGGTATTCGCTGCTTCGGCTATCGCGGTGCTGCCGACGATCATTGTGTTCGTCATTTTCCAGCGCCACTTTATCAAGGGTATAACTTCCGGCGCGGTCAAAGGTTAGGACCGGGTAGTCACGCGGATATGACAAACGGGAATATAAGACAACTAGGAGTCACGGTATTACGATGCATCCACTATACACACGCAGTATTGAGCTAATTCGCGCCCATCAAGCCCCCGGCGGGGCTTACGTGGCAAGCCCTACCTTTGGCGAATACACCTATTGTTGGTTCCGAGATGGGACCTACATCGCATATGCTATGGACCTGGTGGGAGAGTATAGCAGCGCTAATCGCTTCTACGAATGGGCAACCAGGATGATAGAGAGCCGCCGCGCCCAAGTCGAGCGGACGGTGGAAGCCGCGCTCCAGGGCAACGTACCCCCGCGCGAAGACCTGCTACATACTCGTTACGCGCTGGATGGCGAAACTACCGACGACGACTGGCCCAACTTTCAACTGGACGGCTTCGGCACCCTTCTATGGGGCATGGCCGAGCACGTATCCATGTCGGGTGGCCGCCTTCCGGAGGGTTGGCGTGGGGCGGTGGACCTGCTCGCACGCTACCTGGGCGCGCTCTGGCGATTTCCCTGCTATGACTGCTGGGAGGAGTTCGGTGACAAGGTACACACTTCGACACTGGCGGCTCTTTACGGCGGGCTGAACGCGGCGTCCGTACTGCTGGGCGACGATACGCACACCGAGACTGCCGCGGGGATCAAGCAATTCGTGCTGGACCACTGTGTTAGTAACGGCAGCCTGTGCAAGTTCGTGGGCAGCGAGGCTGTAGATAGCAGCCTGGTGCACGCCTCAACTCCCTACCGCCTGCTCACCCATGACGACCCGGTCATGCGCTCCACAATCGGGCGCATAGAGGGGGAGTTGCGCCGCGATGGTGGGGGCGCACACCGCTACGCCGATGATAGCTACTATGGCGGCGGCGAGTGGGTGCTGCTGACGGCTTATCTCGGCTGGCACTATGCTGAGCAAGGTCTGGTGGCACGGGCGCGGGACTTACTTGATTGGGTGGGAAGTCGTGCGACCGAGGACTACATGCTGCCGGAGCAGGTAGCAGAGCACCTCAATCACCCTGATATGCTGCCGGTGTGGGAGGAGCGTTGGGGGCCAAGTGCGTGCCCGCTACTCTGGTCCCACGCGTCCTACCTGACTCTGACGGAGCACCTACGCCGGGCCGTCAGCGTGGGCTGACATTCACCGCTCACCCACAGACCAACCCGATATCCCACAAGCCTCCTGAAGTCACCTCATGCTAACTATTGATGATGTAGTTCCACATAAAGCCACCTACCGCCCGGGCGAGACCGCACGCGTGCGTGTGACCCTGACAAACGAGGGACCTGCCGCCGAACGGGGCCGCCTCACGCTCGCGCTGACCAGCCTGGCAACTACGGTCGAGCAAGTAGCCCAGGACGTAGAGTTGGAGCCGAACACGTCTACGGTAATAGAGTTCACTCTGACACCCCCGCCGGTGCTGTTGCGAGGGTACGGCCTGGATGCCACACTCACCGGGCCGTCGGGTGAGGCGCTCGCGGAGGGGAGCGGGGCGCTGGACGTGCTCGAACGCTGGTCGCAGGCCCCACGCTACGGCTTCCTCTCGGACTTCGCGCCCGGAGAGACAGACATCGAGGGGCGGTGCGACTCCTTGCTGCGCTACCACCTCAACGTCGTGCAATTCTACGACTGGATGTGGAGGCACTACAAGCTGCTACCCCCCACGGAGGAGTTTACCGACGGCATGGGACGCCGCCTCTCACTGGATGCGGTCAGGGCCGCCATCAGGGGGGTACAGGCGCGTGGAGGGGCGGCAATGGCTTACGGGGCGGTGTACGGTGCCGAGCCGGAGTTCATCGAGCAACACCCGGAGCTTGTGCTTTACGACGAGGAAGGCAAGCCGGTCAGCCTGGCCGAGCTTTTCTACATCATGAACATAGCGCCCGATTCGCCGTGGGTGCCGCTGATCGTAGCGGAGTTCGCGGAGGCGGTGCGAGAGATGGGCTTCGACGGCGTCCACCTGGACCAATATGGCTTCCCAAAGACGGCGGTGACGGCATCGGGAGAGAAGGTGGACCTCGCGGAGCACTTTCCGCTGCTAATAGACAGGGCGCGTGAAGCTGTGGTTGCGGCGCGGCCGGGCGCGGGAGTGATCTTCAACGCGGTGGAGAACTGGCCTATAGAGACGGTCGCCCCCACCAGCCAGGATGCCGTGTACATTGAGGTGTGGCCCCCCGATGTGAGCTACAACGACCTGCGGAGGCTAATCAGAGAGGGCCGGCGGCTCAGTGGCGGCAAGCAGGTCATCCTCGCGGCCTATCTATCGCCCTTCGCGGAGACGGACGCGACCACGCTGCCCCAGGCTGAAGCCGCAGCCTTGCTCGCCACGGCTACCATCGCCGCGAGTGGAGGCTCACACCTGCTGCTGGGAGAGCGCGAGGGCATCCTCTGCGACCCCTATTACCCGAAGTACGCGACTCTGCGCCCGGTTTTCGCGGCTAGAATGCGCGCTTATTACGACTTCCTGGTGCGTTATGAAGAGTTGCTTATATCACCTGAGCTGACGGACGATAAGCCGGGCGATGGCACGATTTTGTCTCTTCGAGGTGTATCTTATGCCGCCGAGGCCGAAGCGGGGGCTGTATGGACGGTCGCGCGGCGCAAGGCAGGGCACCACATCGTGCATCTGATCAATCTCAGGGACCAGAGCGATGTGGCGTGGAACTCGTTACGTACGCCACCAGGAGCACTGGAGAACTTAGAGCTAACCATTGAGGGGTTGCCTCCTGTTAGCGGGGTATTACTTCTCACACCTGATACAGGCAAGGGCAAGCCTGTGGCCGTTAGCTGGACTCAGGAAGCTAATCAGGTCCGAGTTCATGTACCCCGGCTCTTAATTTGGGCGGTTGTTGTTTTCCAGCACCTGGCAGAATGAGATGAAAGCATGAATTATTTCGTTCTCTAAGCGCCGGCGGCACACATGGCGTTTAGTTGCCTGCTCAAGTCAGCACCTATTGTTGGTTGTATATTACTTGGGCCAAGCACTTGCAATTGAGAAGGACCAAGTTGGGAAAGCCACGATTGCAAAGGTGATAGAGGCAACAAACGTCAAGCCTCATACATATTTCAGCATCCTCCCCTTGGTGGCACCCGGTCTCTTCCGGCTTTGGATGCAAACTTAGCTTCAGATCCTTCTTGTTCAGAGGACTGGCAGTACGCCCTAAATGCCTCCTGGTTCTCCTACTTCTATGTGCGTGTTATTACTCCGTCGCTCTGGCACCTTTTGACATAGTAAAGTCCTGAGAGCTACAATATCTTGAAGTATTTTGTCGCCCTGGACGAGCAACAACCTATCTCGGTTTGCACCTAAGTGGTTAATTCGTTCTCAAATTCGTGCAATCTCTCATTGCACGAATTTGAGAACGCTACCCAGCCTGATTAGAACAAATGAGCACATATTACGTTCGTTTAGGAAGAGCCGCCATTTCCAGCGCCGTTCTCAAATTGGTGCAATTTACCATGCTACTGCCCTCCTACCGTGACAGCGCAGTCACCAACCCTTCCCGCTCCCGCCCTACAACCTGGGCCCGGCCGCCACGTTGTAGCTTTGTGAGGGTTTTCCCCACAATGGATGTGTTCGTAGGAGCCTTGCGCTAGTCTGGTATAATACTGCCATGCCAAATCTGGCTGTTGTTATTGTCAACTATAATACACGGGATTTGCTGGACGCCTGCCTGGAGTCGGTGTTCGCCAACCAAACGTCCTTCCCCTTTCACGTCCTCGTGGTAGACAACCGCTCCTCCGACGGCAGCCTCGAACTGGTTGCGCGGCGGTACCCGCAGGCAACCCTCATTTCCAGCGACCGCAACGGCGGCTTCGGCTACGCCAATAACCTGGCGTTGCGCTGGCTATCGGAGGCGAAGTCGCTGCCGCAGGTGGGCAGCAACGGCGAAGTGTTACACCTTTCAGGGCCGGGGGATATGTCACAACCCCGTTCGGAGGTGCCCGCCGGGAGCGACTCGCCGCTACGCTTTCCCTGCGACTACGTGCTGTTTCTCAACCCTGATACCGTGTTGCCGAGGGTGGCGTTCGAGGAGACGGTGCGCTTCCTGGAGGAGCGGCCGCGAGCGGGGGTTGTGGGGCCGAAGGTGGTCAAGCTGGACGGGACGCTGGACCTGGCCTGCCGCCGTTCGTTCCCCACGCCCGCGTCCTCGTTCTTCAAGCTCACGGGGCTGAGCAAGGTGTTCCCGAACAACAAGCTCGTATCGAAGTACAACCTGACGTTCCTGGGCGAGGACGAGACGGCGGAAGTGGACTCGGTGATGGGCGCGTACATGCTGGTGAGAGGGCGGGCGCTGGAGCAGGCGGGGCTGTTCGACGAGCGGTTCTTCATGTACGGGGAGGACCTCGACCTGGCGTTCAGGATCAAGGAGCGCGGGTGGCAGGTGTTTTATTATCCCGCCGTACGGGTGCTGCACCACAAAGGAGCGAGCAGCCGGAAGCAGAGCGGCCGCTCGATACGCGAGTTCTACCGGGCGATGCACGTCTTTTATCGCAAGCACTACGCTGAGAGCAGACCTGGAATAGTAAATGCTCTAATAACTTTGGGCATAGCCACAAGGGGCACTATTGCCCTGATACAGAACGGATTGAGGCCAACCGAACGCAAGAGAGTAACGTAGCAAAGTGCGATATTAGCTAATAGGCCAAAAACTAGGGCCGGATTTGTCAACCATTAAGCGCGAATTGCAGATGAGACCACCCAACGGACACTCCAACGGCCGCAACAACGGCCCGAATAGAGCACAGATAATGGCCGCCAGCCACGCGCCGGTAGCCGAGCCTGCGGGTGCGTCGAAGGGGGGGCGAGGAGCGAGTCCCGCGCCGTCTGCTGATGCGCTTGAGACGGCACCCGCCCCGTCCGCGGTGCCAGTGCCTCTATCGCCCGTGGAAGCAGAGCAGGTGGCGCGGGCGCATCGTGACGCGAGGCAGGGCCATACCGCCAGTGTGGAGACCGTACAAATCCCCTCGCTGCCGCCACTGCCCAAGCACCCGGCCAAGCTGACGCCGGTGGTGCTGGTGCTGGTCGAGATGCTGCTGGACATAGTGGCGGTGGCGGGGGCTTTCAGTACCGCGTATGCTATCAAGTCTGCGGAAGAGGGGCAGCAACTCGCTCCAGGGGACAGCCCGGTGTACCTCACGATGTTGGGGGTCACGGTCGCCAGCATCATTGTAAGTTTCTACCTGAGCAAGCTGTACAACCTCAAGCGCGGGGCGTCCAGGGTTGACGAGTTCTACAAGATCGCAATGGCGGTGTCGGTGGGTACTCTGGGCGCGCTCGCCGTAAGCTCGCTGATCCTGGGCGAGCAGTTCAATTACTCTCGCCAGGTGCTTATCACCGGGTGGGTGCTGACCATACTGTTCGTAACGGCCATGAGGCTGGTGTATGGCGCGGGGTTGGGCAGCTTGCGCAAGCGTGGGTTCGACAGGGCGCGGGTGCTGATCGTGGGCACCGGGCCGACGGCGCAAATGGTGGAGGAGCGGCTGCGCTACCATAACACGCTGGGCTATACGGTTGTGGGCATGGTGGACGTAGATGCCGCCGAGACCGCGCGCAACGGGCATAAGCTCCGGGGGCCTATACTGGGCAACTTGCAGAAGCTTCCTGTGCTGGTCCGCAAGCACAACGTTGAAGAGGTCATACTGGCGCTGAGCGGGGCTTCCGACAAGCAGCTACGCGACATCCTGGGGCTGTTGGAGGACGAAACGGTGTCGGTGAAGATATACCCCGACGCGTTCCAACTGATGACCCAGAACGAAGTCAGCGTGGGCGAGTTGAGCGGTCTGCCGCTGTTGAGCGTGAAGGACGTGGCGCTGCGCGGCTGGAACCGCAGGCTGAAGCGCGCCTTCGATATCGCGTTCAGCCTGATCGTGCTGGTGCTCACCTCACCATTTATGCTGATCATCGCGCTGGCTATCAAGCTCTCCAGCCCCGGCCCGGTGTTCTTCATACAGGAGCGAGTGGGGTTGGACGGCAAGCCGTTCCAACTGGTCAAGTTCCGCACGATGAAGGTAAAGGTGGACGAGGAGGAGATGCCCAAGCTGAAGGAGGGCATGCCGGGGTGGACGGTGCGTAACGACCCGCGCCGCACCAGGATCGGCACCTTCCTGCGCCGCTTCTCGCTGGATGAGCTTCCTCAGTTCTATAACGTGCTAGTGGGCGAGATGAGCGTGGTGGGACCGCGACCCGAACAACCCGCTTACGTGCAGGCGTTCGCGCAGAGGATACCAAGGTACCTGCGCAGGCATCGTGAAAAGGCCGGGCTTACAGGCTGGGCGCAGGTTAACGGACTGCGCGGCGATAGCTCTATAGAGCTGCGCACGGCCGCGGACCTGTACTATGTAGAGAACTGGTCGGTGCTGTTCGACCTGAAGATTATTGTCAGGACGATATGGACGATGGTGCGCGGGAAGAACGCGTATTAGTGCTCCCGGCGGCTGAGGCCGCGGGCAACGTTTACGAAGTCCCCCTACGGGGACTTTATGCTATTACAGCGAGATTTCTATACGTAGGACAGGTGTGACATACTAAATGAGCAGTGCGCAGGACGAGCAACCGAAGCTAACCCACGTGGACGAGAGCGGTCACGCTGTCATGGTGGACGTAGGAGCGAAGCCGGATACGGAGCGTGTGGCGGTGGCGCGCGCGGAGGTGCGGCTCAGTCCTGAGACGTTGAGCGTGGTGCGAGAGGGGCGGGCGGCCAAAGGAGACGTGCTGGCTGTGGCTCGTGTGGCGGGCATCATGGCGGCCAAGAAGACGCCCGAACTAATACCGTTGTGCCACCCCATTATGCTTACGTCGGTGAAGGTGGAGCTCGAGCTGAAGGAGTGGGGCATCGAGATAGAGGCGCGGGCGAAGACTACCGGCCCGACGGGCGTAGAGATGGAGGCGTTGACGGCGGTGTCGGTGGCGGCGCTGACCATCTACGACATGCTCAAGGCGATAGAGCGGGGAGCCAGCATACAGAACGTGCGGCTGGTACACAAGGAAGGCGGCAAGAGCGGAACGTGGGACGGATAATTACGAATTACGAATTACGAATTACAGGAGCTATCAGTAATTCGTAATTCGTAATTCGTAATTCGTAATTCCCGAAGGGCAGAAGGGTAGTGGAGGGATGGGGTTGTGAGATACGAGACACATACGCAGATGGGGCGGGAGGCGATATTTGAGGCGGCCAAGGGCTTCTTCGGGCAGGAGGAAGGCGGGCTGGGGATGAAGTTGAGCGCGCACCAGGGGAACCAGATTTCGTTCTTTGGGGATGGGTTGATCTGGGTGACGGTGTGGCCTGCCGGGCCTAAGGAGAAGATACGGGTGGACGTGGACGTGTCGGACCGGGACGAGGATGCCAGGCGGTTTATCGAGAAGGTGCTGAACGCGCCTGTGATGGGGGCCAGCGGCTCCACGAGCGTGTGAGATGGATGAAGAGGTCATTGGCAGGTTCATGGTGGCGGTGGGGGCGGTGATCGAGCACGTGCCCAGTGGAAGGGTGCTCTTGATCAAGCGGGCGGATGCGGCGGACTTTGAAGCTGGGGTCTGGGAGGACGTAACGGGCAGGGTGCACCAGTTCGAGGAGCCGGAGGACGCGCTCAGGCGGGAGATCGAGGAGGAGTGCGGGCTTACGGTGGAGATTGTGAAGCCGATTAGCGTGTTCCACCTGTACAGGGGTGAAAGAACGGCGGAGCACGAGTTGATAGGCATCATATTCTGGTGCAAGACCGAGTCGGACGTGGTGAGGCTTTCGGCGGAGCACAGCGACTACAGGTGGGTGACACCGCACGAGGCGCTGGAGGTGGTGGAGCACCCTGGTATCAGAGGGGATTTCGAGGCGTTTCTGAGGGAAAAGGCCGCTATCGGTCAATTGTGATAGACAGTGCTGGGTCTCTCAGACAACGTCAGACCAAACGAGAGCTAGGCCCTATCTGCACACTGATGCGTGTGCGGGATACTCTCTCCCTTTGTCATTCTGAGCGCAGCGAAGAATCTCGTCCTTCAGCACCCAAGTTGCCCCTTTCCTTATGCCAACAGCGTGCCATGGTGCTACACTGCCGCAAGGGTGCTATGGTGCAACTGAAAAGGGTAACATCGCGGTGGAGGACGAGATTCTTCGCTGCGCTCAGAATGACAAGGCCCACCTTTAGCCGCTTGTTTCTACACTTTGCAGATAGCCCCTAGCTGACACGCCGCAAACGCTCTGTGGTAAGCTCAACTCAACCCTTATATGAGAAGGCATACTTAACCCGCTATTACTGCTCCACGATCTTCCAGAAGGAGTCCTTTCTCACGATCTTGCCGCCACGGAACTCCCAGAGGTCGCAGCCTCTTACATTCAGCGAAACTCCTTCGACGGTCGTCCCCGTAAGGGTCCACTCCGAGACACCTCGGTTGCCGCAGGCCCAGTGTGTATCGTCCCCATAATGAACATCGGGGATGCCCGAAAAACGAGCGGCGAGACCCTCGCGCACACGAGCTTTGCCCACGAATCTCCTTCCCCATGCGTCAGGTCCTCGGGGCGTTTCAAAGACGGCATCCTCCGCAAAGAATTCCATGATGGCGTCCAGGTCGTGGCGGTTGAACGCGTCGAGTACCTGTTGCAAAAGCTCTACCGATGCCGAGTTATCCGCGTCCATAGTGAGCTTTAACCTCCTTGCTCCAGTTGAAACCGCCCTTGCTTCTACCCGCGCAATTGGGTTCGCTGCCCTCCTCGCGGCAGTAAAGGCGAAGCCTCAATGGCGACTCTTGTAGAAAAAGGCCCTTCATATAAATCAGATTAACAGGAAAGAGGCGGACCAAGTGTCCGCCTCTTTCCTTACACCTAAGTAGTACTGATGATGGGACCCTAGCGGATGAAGAGGGGGGCCAGCACCAGGGTGATTGTCGAGAGCAGCTTGATGAGCACGTGGAGAGACGGGCCTGCGGTGTCCTTGAAAGGGTCGCCTACCGTGTCGCCCACCACCGAGGCTTTGTGAGCTTCGGTGCCCTTGCCGAGGACAGTGCCGTCGGGGTCTTTGAGGCCACCCGACTCGATGAACTTCTTGGCGTTGTCCCACGCGCCGCCGCCGTTGTTGAGCACGTTAGCCATCAGCACGCCGACGATGGTACCTACCATGAGGAGACCACCAGCCGCCTCCCAACCCAGGATAACGCCCACCAGCACGGGCGTCGCCACAGCCAGCAGACCGGGTGCGATCATCTCGCGGAGGGCGGCGCGGGCCGAGATGTCCACGGCGCGGGCGTAGTCGGGGCGTGAGGTGCCGAGCATGATGCCGGGGTCGGCGCGGAACTGCCGGCGGACTTCCTCGATCATCTGGCCTGCCGCGCGGCCCACCGCACGGATAGCGAGAGAGGAGAAGAGGAACACCAGCATAGCGCCGATGAACGCCCCCGCGAACACCTCTATTTGCGACAGGTTGATGGGCACCTGGCCCTTCACCAGCTCCGTCTCAGGTTGCACCTGCCGTACCTTGTCCAGGTAGGCTGAGAAGAGCAGGAAGGCAGCGAGCGCCGCCGAGCCTACCGCGTAGCCCTTGGTGAGGGCCTTGGTGGTGTTGCCCACCGCGTCCAGGCCGTCCGTGATGTCGCGGACTTCCTTGGCCTGGTGGGACATCTCGGTGATACCACCGGCGTTGTCGGTGATGGGGCCGAAGGTGTCCATCGCCAGGATGTAGGCGCAGGACATGAGCATGCCCATCGTCGCCACGGCGGTACCGAAGATACCCGAGGCCACCGCGGTGTTCACGCTGAATGTACCCGCCACGCCGGGCACGTGGATGCCCACTTCCGCAAGGTCCGACGGGTTGCCCATCGTGCCCAGCCAGTACGAGCTAAAAAGCGCCGCTACTATGGTCATGGTAGGCAAGAAGGTCGTCTCGAAGCCGACCGCGATACCGGAGATGATCGTAGTGGCGGGGCCGGTCCGCGCGGCGTCCGCGATCTCGCGCACGGGCCGCCAGGAGCCTGCCGTGTAGTACTGTGTGATGAACACGAAGGCTATAGAGGTCAGAATACCTATGATACCCGCCAGGCCATACCAGATGCCCGACGACCAACCGTTCGCGGCCGATTCGGGGAGCATGATCCAGCTTACCAGCAACATCGCAACCGCTGAGACCGCCGCCATGATGTAGTACCCGTTGTTCAGGGCGGCGAGGGCTGCCTTGTCGGTCACGTCCTGCCCGCCTCGCCCGGAAACACGGGCCGAGAGAATACCCACCAGGGAAGCTACCAGGCCAAAGGCGCGTATCACGAGTGGGAACAGTATCCAGGCTAAGTTCTCGCGGTCGGTGATTTCGTAGAGCAGCACACCGAGGATCATAGCGCCGATGTTCTCGGCTGCGGTCGACTCGAAGAGGTCGGCACCGCGGCCCGCGCAGTCGCCCACGTTGTCGCCCACAAGGTCGGCTATAACGGCGGGGTTGCGGGGGTCGTCTTCGGGGATACCGGCTTCCACCTTACCCACGAGGTCGGCACCCACGTCGGCGGCCTTGGTGTAGATACCGCCGCCCAGTTGAGCGAAGAGGGCCACGAACGAAGCTCCGAAGCCGAAGCCCACAATGAGGAAGGGTGCCTGGGCGCTACCATCGTTCCCTCCGCCTGCGATAGCGGCGTAAGCGAAGTAGATGAGGTAGACGCCGAGCAAGGACAGGGCGACCACCAGGAAGCCCGACACGGCACCACCCCTGAGCGCCACGGTGAGCGCCTCACCAAGGGAGTTGCGGGCGGCGGCGGCGGTGCGCAGGTTGGCGCGCACGGCCACGTACATACCTATGTAGCCCGAAACAGCCGAGGCCACAGCGCCTAACAGGAACGCTACGGAGGTCATTATCCCCAGGGTAGTAGAGTCAACCGTGGTGCCTTGCGTGGCACCTGGGATGACCGCCAGCAGTATGCCCACCAGAATAGCCGTGACCACCGAAAGCACCGCGATGGTCGTGTACTGGCGCTTGAGGAAAGCCATAGCACCCTCTACGATGGTGCTGGCAATCTCCTGCATCTCCGGGGTGCCCGTGTCCCGGCCCAGCACGTCACGCGCCAGGTAGATGGCGAAGGCCACTGCTATGATGCCCGCGACAGGCACGAACCACGTTAGCAGTGTTACAACGTCATTATGTTCCATCAGTTCTCCTCTCCTCCAAAAGTGTGCGAAATTAGATGCGTGGCCCCGTTGCCACACTCCTTAACCGGGACCGTGTAGGATGCAAGCGGCACTATCCGTTTACATCAACTGCCCGGCCACACTGATGTAACCGGGCAGGGCGCGTGAATTGTATCACATTCTTGTCAAGTAGGCAATTGTGTAAAGAAGTGAAGGGACCGAAGTGACTGTGTTCTTCAACTGGTTATAGCTACTTCTGCAACTGTGCCGAGGAATTCTGTTAGTGCATCCTCGAATTCAATTGTCTTATCGTCTGTGCCCGTGGCTGCGTGTGCAAGTTCATGCAACAATGTACCGGAGTAAAGGCGAAGATTCTTAAGCTGGTCACGCTTGATTATTATAGAACGGTCGCTGGGTTGCCACAGCCCTGCGGCTTCGTAGCCCGATCTATCGACTCGCATGGTCTCAGAGATGAGGATGCGCTTAATACGAGGACACTTTTTGCCAAGGAGTGCTGAGATAGCTTCGGTATGCTGAAATACATTACGTTCACTCAGGTTGAGATCTGCCGGGTCAACAAATTGGAAGGCAAAACTATCCTCCCATTCCTGATAGAAAACATCTAGGTTCCTAACAGGCTGACCGGAGATGTCTTGTAGGTTGGGTAATTTCGTTGCTAAAGAGCGGGGTACAACTATTATCCGGTAACCATCTGCTCCTGCGTAGTCGATCAACTTACCGTCCAAATACATTTGCTCTGAGGTCACAAACACGACCTTAGATGTAGCATTCAAGATCTTGCAGGCGTGCAATTGAACGTCTATCCATTGTTGGACCTCGTCGTGGGCATCACCCTCTTCAAACCTGCTAAGCTCTCCCGCCAGTGCTTCAGCTACAGCAGGTGCAGAACTCGCAAGGAGGATTGTTTTCACCCGGTCGGAATAGGCACCACGCCCAACATTTGAGCGTTCTCGGTTCAGGGCCTTGCGTAGGGGTGCTGTAAGGCTGGTTACATTGTAAGAGAAGAGGAAATTCTCCTCTTCTGCAACGAGCAAGCCATTGACATAGATCCGAGCAGTCTTACCGTCTGGCCTTAGTACTGCACCATATTGAGTGGTATCAAGAACTTCGTCACCCGAGTATTGTAAAAAGAAGCTCTTTGCATTCTCAATGTCTCCGTCGGTAACTCTAGTAAGGCCAACGTCTGTGCCTTGTAGGTGCGGGTCAGATGGCTCAGAGATTAGAGCGTGTAAGGTACGTACATCATTAAATCCGTGTTTCGGCACCTTACTAATGGTGATGTCACCGTATCGAGAGCGGATATGTACGCCAATGTTGTGCCTGTCAAACGTAGCCAGCGCATCTTTCAACCCAACTCCGAACTTACCAATTACCTCACTGGGACGTCGAAGCTTCTCTTCATTCTCACTCTGAGTCAGATGTTGGTATCGAATGCCCCGACCATAGTCACGAATATGCCATGTCCCTTGTGCGTCCTTGGTTATAGTTGGTTCTGGGGTAGCCGTTAGCGCACGCTCATCGAGAGCATTCGCCATTATCTCCCGGATGGCGTAAGCAACTGTCCAGTGCTCCAGAACGCGCTCGATATTAAGGTCAAACTGTTTCACAGTATGATGGGCTGCTCCTACCCCTCCCTATCGTCTGGCCGTTGCCGCCCTTCGCCCCGGGCCTTCAGCGGGGGGCGGGGCACTGCGGCCGAAGAGGCGGCCCCATTCGCGTTTCTCCCACACGACTAGCAGCATGGAGGCGGTGAAGATGGAGGAGAAGGTGCCCGACAGGATGCCGATGAGCAGGGTGAGCACGAAGTTGCGGATGCTCGCGCCACCGAATAGGTAGAGCGCGAACAGGGTCAGCAGCACCGTGATCGAGGTGTTGATGGAGCGGGCCAGCGTCTGCACCAGCGAGTAGTTCACCACGTCCTCGAAGCGCTCGAAGCGGCGCTTTATGATGTTCTCGCGCGTGCGGTCGAATACCACGATGGTGTCGTGCACGGAGAAACCGATGACGGTGAGCAGCGCCGTGATGAAGAGCGCGTCGATCTCAACGTCGAAGAGGAGACCGAGTATGGCGAAGAGGCCGAGCACCACCAGCACGTCGTGCAGGAGCGCGATGATGGCGCAGATGCCGTAGCGGAAGGCATTGGGCACCTTGCGGAACACCAGGGTGAGGTAGAGCAGAATGGCGAGGGAGGCAATCATGATGGCCCAGAAGGCGCGGCCCACCAACTCCTGGCCCACGGTAGGGCCGACCGAGCGGAAGTCAATCTCGGAAGCCTCGTCAATGCTGTAGCGGGTGACTGTCTCGGGTTGCCCGCCGCCCGTGGTGCCTGTGCCTGTTCCTCCTGTTGCGGCGGTGCCGGTGACGGTGCCTGTGGCGTCTACGGCTTGAGTGCCGGTGACGGTCTGGGTACCCGTTACGGTGCCGGTGGGGAGCACCGTCGCGGTAAGCGTATTGGTGCCGGTAATAGGCGATACCTCTTCGGTGACCAGGCTACCAGATACCAGGCCTTCTTCCACCAGCGCGTTCTCCAGGCGGGCCTTGTCCGGGCCGGATAGTTGGCCTGGCAGGTCCATGATGATGGTGTTTACCGCACCCTCGGTAGTGTCGGTGGTGGCTTGAGTCGCGCCGAGCAGGCTCAGGGTGCCACCCTTGACCAGCGCGCCGTCGAAACCTTGCTCGTCAAGGAGGCTGGAGAAACGCTCGGTAGCGGTGGCGTACTCCGCGACCGGCCTCACCTCCCAGCGAGTGCCGCCGGTGAAGTCTATACCTGGCTTCAGGCCGCCCAGGAAGATGGCAATGAGGCCAGGTATGATGATTAGCAGCGAGAATGCCAGGTAAAGAAAACGCTTGCCTACAAGATCTATCATTGGTACCTCGTTGGAGTGGTTAGTGGTTAGTGGTTAGTGGTTAGTGGCTAGTGGTTAGCAAGAACTTCTAACCACTAGCCACTAACCACTAGCCACTCGACTAAGCTTCGGTGGTCCTGGCGGAAGGGCTTTGGGCCTGGTCCAGGAAGAAAGCCCACCTGCTGCGGGAGAGGCCGGTGCCCACAATGGCCCGCAGGAACGTGCGCGTGACCGTGATGGCGGTGAAGAGCGAGACGATCACGCCTATTGCCAGTGTGAGCGCGAAGCCCTGGATGATAGATGCACCACCGAAGGTCGCGCCGAACCAGAACAGGATCGCGCAGGTCATGAGGGTCGCCACGTTGCTGTCGCGAATGGAGGGCCAGGCGTGGTCGAAGCCGGCCTCCACGGCGGCAGAAAGGGTCTTGCCCGATCTTAGCTCTTCTTTGAGGCGTGCGAAAATAAGCACGTTGGCGTCAACGGCCATACCGATAGACAGGATGAAGCCTGCGATACCCGCCAATGTAAGGGTGACCGGCACCAGCTTGAAGATGGCGTATGTGATGATCGAATAGATGATGAGGGCCACGCTGGCGAGCACGCCGGGCAGGCGATAGTAGACGATCATGAACAGCACCACGAGGCCCAGGCCAATGATGCCCGCCGTGATGCTCTTGTCGATAGCCTCCTGGCCCAGGGTCGCGGAAATCTTGCGCGACTCGATGGGCGTGAGGGAAACCGGCAACGCGCCGTACTTCAGCTGGAGCGCCAGGTCCCGTGCTTCCTGTGCGGTGAGACCAGTAATCTGGCCGTCGCCATTGGGGATAGGGCTTTCGATGCGAGGGGAACTAATCACTCTCTTATCGAGCAGAATAGGCATGTAATTGCCCACGTTGTTCTGTGTAAACTCGGCGAAGATGGGGCCTCCGTTGCCCTTAAGTCCGAACGCCACGACCGGCTGGCCTGTGGTGGGGTCGAACTGCATCAGCACGCGGCTGCCGTCAATCAGGTCACCGGTGATGATCGTCTGGTAAGACTGGCTAATCGGAGTAGGACTCGCCTCAGCGGTCGGGGTGGTGGCCGCCGCGCCCGTGCCGGTTACAGTCTGCGTGGCGGTGATGGAGCCAGTGCCCGTTACACCCACGCTAGCTGAAGGCTGGGCGGCGGCAGCAGTGGGGCTTGCCAGGGCGCTAAGTTGCGCTCTGGACGGGCAACCTTCGGTAGTACATACCATTGTACCTTCGGGCAGGGGGACCGCGCCGCTGCTGACGATCTCAAGGAAAGCAGTCTGCTGGATGATGTTGGCGGCTTGTTCGAGGTTCTGGATGCCGGGGAGTTCCACCAGGATGCGGTTGCCCTGAGCCGTCTGCACTACAGGCTCGGAGGCACCGGTGCCATTAGCCCGGCGCTCCAGGATATCTCGGGCCGCTTCTAACTGCTCGTCGGTGACCGGGTTTTCGGGGTTGCGCGGCTCGGCCTGCAATACAAGCTGCAAGCCACCCTGGAGGTCCAGGCCTAGGCGCGTAGTCACATCACGGCAAAAGATACCAGGGTTCTTGCAGTTGGCCTCGCCCTGTCCGATGATGTTGGACATATCTATGTAACCGGCGAGCAGAGTGACGATGATGATTCCGGCCAGCCAGGTTAAGGGGTTCTTACGCAAAGAAGTGCTCCTCTCCAAATGGGGTGTACTAGAAGTGAGATAGGAAGTATCAGGCTAACGCCGCGTGGCGCCTGCTGCTAAGTACTTCTTACCTGGGACATTGCATGTTTGCTCTTATTCCGAGAGTTGGGATTTGTGGATCGTGCGCACCCTCGACGCGAGTGCTGTGTAGCTGCCAGCTTGGCGAGCCGGAGCCGCGAAATTCGCCTTGCTCCTGGCGGCAAACTATAGCTGTTTGCGCGCCTGCTCAATAGGCAGTCAAAAACAAATTATAAAGTAGCGTGGGGGGTCTGTCAACTTCGGAGGCCGGCAATGACGGTTGGGGCACCGGGCCGCTTGCTCCAGGGAGAGCAATTATGTTGATGTTGGTGGACCAAGCCCCACCCTGTCATTTCGAACGCAGTGAGAAATCTCGTCCCACAGCACCCAAATCTCACCTTTCCCTTGCACCCACGCTACTCCGTCGAACTCTCATCCCTCACGTGGAACACTCTAATAAAGCCACGTGAGGAACTCCCAATGCGCCATTACTACGTCTACACCATGTCCAACATATCTCGCACCCTCTACGTCGGCATGACCAACAACCTGCAACGCCGAGTATACGAGCACAAGCACAAACTAGTACCAGGCTTCACCACCCGCTACAACATCACCCGCCTCGTCTACTTCGATGAAACCAACAGTGTGCTCGAAGCCATAGCGGGCGAGAAGCTAATCAAAGATTGGAACCGCTCCAAGAAAATCGCCCTCATAGAGTCCCTAAACCCCAACTGGCATGACCTGAGTGAAGGCTGGTTCCCGTAAGCTGTGTATCCACATCTACATCCACACCCATATCCAAAGCCCCAGCTTTGTCATTTCGAACGCAGTGAGAAATCTCGTCCCTCAGCACCCACAGTAACACGTTTCCTACAGCCACTCTGTACCGTAAGAAAGTGGAAACATCCTGGTATAGGACGAGATTTCTCACTGCGTTCGAAATGACAAAGACATACTTTGGGTGCCACTATCTAGCAGTCCAATTATCGTGAGGACTATTATTTCCTAGCCGTGTAACGCCCGCCGCATGAATGAGGGTTAGAGCGGCGCGGCGGGTGGGATGTTGCGGTTGCCTTTGAAGAGGTTGGTGGGGTCGTAGCGGTGTTTGATTTGGGCGAGGCGGGCGTAGGTGTCGGGTGGGTAGGCTTGCGTTATAGCCTCTTCGCCTTCGTCGCCCAGGAAGTTGACGTAGGCCCCGGTGGAGTGAGGCTTGAGCAGGTGCCAGGCCCGTTCGGTCCACGCGCGGTGCTCCGCGACCTCGGCTGGGCCAGCACCGGCGTCCATCCAGGCGTTGATGATGGTTGCCATGTAGGGCTTATCGCGATGACCGAAGGCGGTGCTATCCGAAGGTTGGCGAGACATAGCGCCGCCCAGCACGCGGAACTGGAGGATGCCCTGGCGGGAGGAGGCCCGGCCTACGTGCTCCACAAGAGCGGCGGCAGTCGAGTCGTCCAGACCGTCCAGGAAGTGCGAGCGCACGCTGGCGGGGCGGCTGGTGGCACCTTCCGCCGAGAATTGGAAGAGCACGGGGTACGGCATCGGCTGGACCATCTGCACTACGGGCGCGCCCATCCCGCGCAGAGGGGCGATTGCCGCCTCCCCTTCCTGTGGGTTGCCCGCGTAGCAGAACGATACGACGACAACGGGCTTGCCGTGGTGCGCGGCGGGTATCATAGGCATGGGTGGGGCTAGCATCAGCATCAGGATGGTGCTGAGTTCGTCTGGGGCTTCGGCGGCGAGGCGCAGGTAGGAGGTAAGCAGGGCGGGGTCGGCTGCGAATCCTAACATGCCGCCGTAGATGAGGCCGAGGGGGACCAGGCTGAACTCGAACGAGGTAACGATCCCGAAGTTGCCGCCTCCGCCGCGTATCGCCCAGAAGAGGTCGGGGTGCTCCGTTTCGCTGGCGGTGAGCACCCGGCCATCGGCGGTGACGACTTCGGCTGAGAGCAGGTGGTCTATCGTCATGCCATACTTGCGCACCAGCCAGCCGATGCCGCCGCCCAGCGTGAGGCCGCCCACGCCTACCGTGCCGCTGTCGCCGCCGGGCGTGACGAGGCCGTATTCCGCCGCCCGGTCTGTGTACTCGCCCCAGGTGATGCCCGGCCCTACCCTGGCGGTACGTCGCTCGGGGTCGATGGCTATGTCGTTCATGAGGGATAGGTCCACCACCACACCGTCGTCTATGATGCAAAGGCCGGAGGCGCTGTGACCTCCGCTGCGCACCCCTAGGGGGAGGTCGTTTTCTGTGGCAAAGCGTACCGCCTGGACCACGTCGGCTGTGTTGCGGCAGCGGACGACTGCGACGGGGTAACAGTTGAACGCCTTGTTCCACGACCTGCGGGCAGTTTCGTAATCGGCGTGATGGGGGAGGACCAATTCGCCGGAGAGGGCGCTTGTAAGCTCGGTAGTATCGGGTATGGCGACTGCGGGGCCCGTCTTAGCGGCACCGGCGGGGGAATTGTTCATCGGATTGGCTCCTCGATTGTTGGAATGGTTACGTTTTAGCTCATTAGTGCGGCGGCGTCAAGACCCCTGGAGAGTGGCAGGGGGTTATTACCGGGAAGGTTGCTGAGTGGCTAAAAGCCATCGCACAGGTAAGCAGCGGGAAAGAGCACATAGCTTCTTCCTCTTTGTCCTTCTGAGTACCGCGCTAACGAAGGAAAGTCAGCCAATGTGGCTGCATGCGTGTGAGAAGCCACATGAAGCCACATAAGGTGCCAGGCGACGCCCCGCGATTGAAATCGGGGGCTACACTCTGCGAAGTCCCACAAGGGGACTCCTCTACCCACCTGCTCTCTCGAAAGCGGCCCTACTGCACAAAGGCAGTCCCGCAGGGACTTTGCACTGTGTAGCCCCCGATTTCAATCGCGGGGCGTCGCCTGGCACCTTATGTGTCTGTATTTGCTGATATTCCTCCGTTGGCGTGGTACTGAACGCAGTGAAGAATCTCGTCCCTCAGCACCCAAGTACCACCTTTCCTACAGCCATAAGGTGCCATAAGAAAGAGGAAACATCCCGGCACAGGACGAGATTCTTCGCTACGCTCAGAATGACAAGGGGCGACGCTGTCTCTGGTATCCGAGGCTGCTTCTTATGAGATGGCTTCTATTTACTCAGTCCTCATTACTGCTATCGTCCATCGTCCATCGTCCACCTGGCATAGCCATTGCTTGATACATGGCAGACCTCATGTAACGCGCTATGTACTCAATAGAACTGGAGATATAGGCATGAAGAACCAGAGCAAACCACACGGTGCGACTACCGTACGACGTAATGACGTTCGCTTCTTATCGGCCTTCGCGCTGAGCGGGGCCATCTTTGCGCTAGCCATATTGGCTTTGACCGCGCTCCCCGGCAGGGCACAGGCCGCGCCGTCATCGCCAGGCGGCAAGACCATCCTCTTCCAGCAGGGCGACCCCACCGCTCAGACCGACGTGACCAACCAGCAGGGTGGAAGCGAGGAGGACCAGCCGTTGAACGGCGGCAGCACGGACAACAACAGCAACTCGGGCACCACCAATAACTCGACCAACAACCAGCAGAACCCGCCGGGAGACGACCAGCAAGGCAGCACCAGTGGCGGCAATGCGGCGGGCAACACCGGGGGCCAGGACGGCACCGGCATGGGCTTCTCCTGGTGGCTGATTGTGATACCTGTGATCCTCATTGCGATAGCGTTGCCCTTCCTACGCCGTCGCCCCGCGAACGAGCCAGCTACAGCCAACCCCGCCCCCGACCTGGAACGCCGAGACCAGGCATAGCAGCGCATCCCCGCCTCAGCAGTGCGGCCTCACTCAAGGCGTAGCACGTAACAAGAGCCACTCTTTTAGGAGAGTGGCTCTTCTGTGCGACAACTGGTTCTCCCGGAAAGTCGGACCTACAGTAGCATCAACTAAAATCCGCAATCCGAATTCCCAAATCCCAAATCAATACACATCCAGGTAGCGGTCGATCTCCCACTGGGTGACCCGCATGCGGAAGTCGTCCCACTCGGCGCGCTTGGCCTCCAGCAGGCGCTCGGTGATGTGGTCGCCCAGCGTCTCGCGCACAAGCTCGTCCTTCTCCATCTCCCGCAACGCCTCGTCCAGGGAGCCGGGCAGCGTCTGGATGTTGCGGCGCAGCCTCTCGCTCTCATCGAAATGATACAGGTTCTCCTCAACGGGATCGGGGGCCTCGTAGCCCTTCTCGATACCTTCCAGGCCCGCCCGCAGCATCACAGCGAAGGCGAGGTAGGGGTTGGCGCAAGGATCGGGGCAGCGTAGCTCGACGCGTGCGGCCTGCGGCTTGCCGGGGCGGTTCTTCGGCACGCGGATCAGGGCGGAGCGGTTGGTGCGCGCCCAGGAGAGATACACAGGGGCCTCGTAGCCGGGCACGAGCCTCTTGTACGAGTTCACCAGCGGGGCCAGCACCGCGCACATGCCGCGTGCGTGCTTCAGCTGCCCGGCGATGTACTGCTTGGCGATAGTGGACAGCCCATACGGGTCATCTTCATCCGCGAACTTGTTGGTCGGATCCTCAAGGCCGGCGAGGCTCTGGTGGGTGTGCATGCCCGAACCGTTGATGCCGAAAATCGGCTTCGGCATGAAGGTGCAGTGCAGCCCGTGCTGGGCCGCGATGGCCTTCAGGGTGTACTTCAACGTCACCGCGCTGTCAGCCGTGGTGAGGGCGTGGGCGTACTCGAAGTCGATCTCGTGCTGGCCCCGCGCCACCTCGTGGTGCGAAGTCTCGACCTTGATGCCCATGCCTTCGAGGGCGTTCACCATGTCCTTACGCACGTCGGCTCCCATGTCGCCGGTCAGGTCGAAGTAGCCGCCCATGTCGTGGGTGTCTTCGCTCGGCTTGCCGTTGACCATGCGGAACAGGAAGAACTCAAGCTCCGGGCCGGTGTTGAACTTGTAGCCCAGGGCCGCCGCGTAATCAAGAGCGCGGGCCAGTACGTGGCGCGGGTCGCCCTCGAACAGGTCGCCGTTGGGGTTGTAGACCCAGCAGATGGCGCGGGCGGTGCTCTCCTCGGTGCGCTCCCAGGGCATGACGGCCCAGGTGGAGAGGTCGGGCACCAGGAACATGTCGGACTCCGCGATGCGGGCGAAACCCTCGATGGAGGAGCCGTCGAACCACTTGCCGTTGAGGCAGGCGTCCTCGAACTGGTGGAGCGGTATCGCCACCGACTTGACGATGCCCATGAGGTCGGTGAACTGCAAATTGACGAAGCGAATCTTCTCTTTTTCTGCACGCGACAGGATTTCGGACACCGCCGAGGACTTGTTGCCCGCCGACTCAGGGGTCCACACACGTTTAGGCTCTATCTTGCCATGAAAACCGTTCACCCTGGCCTCCAACTCTTGAAC
Source organism: Chloroflexia bacterium (assembly GCA_036388595.1). GTDB lineage: Bacteria > Chloroflexota > Chloroflexia > QHBQ01 > JADMIH01 > JADMIH01. The sequence continues at coordinate 1,199 of DASVRN010000234.1, read as the reverse complement.
CATCTCGATAACCTCCGAAATGTTAGCTTCTTTCAAAAACAAAGCCGGAAGATGCGTTACAGCTTCCAACGAGGCCAGTATAGCACGCGAGTTTGTGCGGGCCTATGTTATAAACGCAGAAAGATTCAGGCTCTTTTTGTGCAAATGTCCGAAAGCACAAGCCATTTCTTTCAGGCTGCCGATTTACGCACTCGCTGCGAGACAGGACTGTGCCAAAGTAGGATAGCAGCGACCCTGTTCCCCCTGTCATCCTGAGCGCAGCGAAGGATCTCAGATGTTGGGTTTGCCGCCACACTGAACTTGCGACACCATAGCCCATCAGCCCATCAAGTTCGACAGCATCCCTACTCACCTTCTTGAGATCCTTCACTACGCTCAGGATGACAGGGGCAGCAGGTTGCTGTGCTTGAGGCACATTGCTATACCGTGGCTAAGGAGAAGCGCAGCTGTGGATGTCGCTTTGAAAGGTGGCTGTTGAGATGGGGTCGAGGGGTTGAGGGGTTGGAAGGGTGGGTGGTGGAGGTGTATACTGGTGGCAGCGGCAAGGGGTGGAACTTTGTACGGGGCGCGTGGCGGACGCTACGAGAGGCCCGCGATGGAGCTTAACTATGGCGATGAATGCTACCGAACAAGAGGCTAAGAATAAGAAGGTGCTGGCAACCGGGACTGTGTCGGCGGTGTGCTACAGCGCGGAGCTTATCAACGGGGTGGGCAAGGAAGTACACCAGTCGGGGCAAGTGACGAAGTGGGGCATTCCCGGCGACAGGCATTGTGGAGAAACGCGCGTCAGCCGGGGCCGGGTGATACCAAACAACAGACCCATTACTGTGGTGGGCGCGCACGGCACGAGAGTGGCCTGCGAGAAGCTGGGGATACCTCAGATTCAGCCGGGCGGGCTGGGCGAGAACATCCTGGCCGAGGGGCTGGGCGACCTGAGCGAAGTCACGAAGGGCGACGAGATACACGTGCTGGACGAGCGCGGTGAGCCAAAGGTGATTCTGCGCGTGGGGAAGCAAAACGACCCTTGCGCGAACCTGATGGTGTACCACAAGCAGATGGTAAAGGAGCTAATGGGGAAGCGTGGGGTGCTGTGCACGGTGCTGCTCGAAGGCGAAGTGCGCGTGGGCGACACTATAGCCTGGGTTCGATAGGTATAGGGACGAAAACGCCAAGACGCGGAGACGCCAAGGACGCGCCAA